>DASXJP010000318.1:0-34523 GCA_036497345.1 Thermoanaerobaculia bacterium | reverse complement strand
GTTCGACCGCGGCCAGCAGCTCAGGGGTGATATGGATGTCGGACACAGTCCCTCCTTTTCAGATCGCACGAGTATATGCCAAGACACGACAAGCCCGTACGATCTTTCGGGAAAAGAGGGCGCCGGCCAGCGACCGAGTCAACCGCCGGCACCTTCCGCCGCGACTAACCCCAGGGATCCATTCCCGGCCCCAGGTCGCTTTGTGGGATTGACGTCCCTCCCGGCGGGCTGCTCGGCGCCGGGGTGCCAGCGGGGTCCATGCCCGGTCCAAGCTTCCTGAGCGAGGAAAGCAAGGGGAGATGCCTGACCCCCTCCCAGAAAGCCGCCAGTGTGCCGGGGGTCGCCTTCACCGGCTTGACGGCGGCGCGCTCACCGGCGGAGGCTGGCTGGGGCACGGCGGCGAGCGCCAGCAAGAGGAGGGTTGCAAGGGTCCACAGGCGACGGCGCATAGAGCCTCCTTTCGGCGGCCCGCGAAATCCCCGGAATGAGGAAGACGGACCGCCCGACATGCTTAGAGTGCAACGGTCCGGAGGGCGTAGGACGGAAAGTGTCTACAAGAGGGAAAAACGGTTTCGGAGCTCCGGGCTTCCGCTACGCCACAGGGGTGAGGCGGGGCCGGCCGGCATCTCTTCCCGCGATTTCGAAGCGGCATTCGAAAGACCGCTTGACACCAGAATACTCTCCTGGCATCCTTCCACCTTACTTAAGGATTGCATACATGCTCTCAAGTAGCACCCGTACTTTCGGTAGCTTCCGTCTTGCCGCCGGTGTTTTGGTGGCGCTTCTCTTTGTCGCTCCTGCGGTGCGCCCCGAAGAGCGCCCCTGTCCCACTGCGCAAGCGCTCAGCGGCACTTGGGCTCAAGAAGGCGAAGGATTCAAGATTCGCTTCGAGCCGGACCGAGTAGTCCTTCGCCAAAACGGGCCGGCTCGGGTAGCGACGGTTCTACGTCAGGAGCCCTGCAAGCTGGTAGTGCGCGATCAGGGGCTTGTCTCGACCTGGCCCATTTCAGGCAAGGAACGAAGTCTCCGTCTGGAAATTGGTAAGGAGGCTTTCCTCCTGTCGCCATCGCCGGGTCCCTCCCCGGACCTGGATGTGACACCCCTACGCCTCCCCCCTTTAAAGCCGGTACCCCCAGAAAGGGTCAAGGAGATCTCCGCCAATCTTGTTGAACGGGTGAACCGCGATCAGGCGGTGATCAACGATCCGCCAAATAGCCCCAGAACAGCCGCGGTGATCGCCGACAACCTACGCTATCTGAAGGGCTTGGTCATGGAAGTGGGCTGGATCGACATTTCGCGGTTTGGCAAGCCGGCTGCCGCGGCCGCAACCCTGATCGCGAAGCATGGAGAGGATTTACCTCTCATGCAGGCCGCCCTACCGATCCTCGAAAAGGATGTCAAGGAGAACGGCGGGCCCGGCGAAATGCTCTCCGTCCTGGTCGATGGTCTTCTCTTGACGCTGGGCCAGAAACAGAAGTATGGAACGCAGTTGGCATTAGATGAGCAAGGAAAGCCTTTCGTCATCCCAGTGGAAGACCCGACGAAGGTCGATGAATACCGAAAAGCGATCGGCATTTTTTCATGGTCCGAATACCTCCAACTTGCCAGTAAAAGCGCGTATAATGGAGCGCCGATTCGCATGCCAAGACCGGATGAATAAGGTGTCTCAGCAGCTTCGCTGGGACCACAAACGAGGAGGCAACAGTGCGCAAGAATGAAAAAAAGGTAGTTGGCGGAAGAGTACTCGCCAGGACGCTCGCTGAGGAGCTGAAGCGTGTAAGTGGAGCTGACGATGAATCAGGTGATGTAGTGGTTACAAAACCAAACCCGCGGCTAGATGTGACCCAAGTTAGTCTGGGTGACAAGCCGGCCATTTAGGAGTCTGCTCTGACCGGATCAGGTTTCGGGAGAGATCCGAGCTTTAGTGCTGGCAGAATCTCTCCCGGTCGTTGAGCACACCTCGCTGAGGAATCTCCTTGCGACCCAGGATACTTATTCTCACCGAAGCAGCGGACTTTCATGCCATTACAGTCTCCGAGGCTCTGATCCGTAGAGGCGCCGAGGTCACGCTATGGGCGACCTCAGATTTTCCAACTCGCAGTGAGGAGAGCGTACGATTTGGTTCAGCGAACGAGCCAACCTTCCACATCTGTGGTCCAGACCTTGTTCTCTCCGATCCAAGATTCGACGTTGTCTGGCGTCGGCGCCCTGCTTATGTCCTAGCCCCGGATCTTCTTCATCCTGCTGATCGCGCTTTTGCCGAGTCTGAGTGTGAGCTCTTCAGGAGATCGCTCTTCCAAATCCTCGCTCCAGAAGCCTTTTGGGTCAATCCCCCTGCGGGAGCGGCGCAAGCTGGCAGCAAAATGATTCAACAGAGGGTCGCAGGAAGGATTGGAATCAAGTCCCCCGAAACCATTTTCACGAACAGTCCCAGTGAGATTCGCGCTTTCCTGAAGCGCCGTGGCAAGATCGTTTATAAGCCGTTCTGTCCTGCCGTGTGGAGAAGCCGCGAGAGCGATTGGCTGCCCTATACAGCCCTTCTCACTGAAGACGCACTTGTCTCGGACGAGTTGCTTCGGCTCACACCGGGCATCTTCCAAGAGCTTGTCCCCAAGGCCTATGAACTGAGGGTCACAGTAATAGGGAGGCGGACGTTCGCGGCAAAGGTGCTCTCGCAGAGTACGGAGAAGGGGAAACTTGACTGGCGGAAGGCTTATGACGAGCTTCGATTCGAGCCGGCATCGTTGCCGCCCGAAGTTGAGCATCAGTGCTTTGCCCTCCTCGACGAGCTCGGATTGGTGTTCGGCTGCTTCGACTTTATTGTGACTCCAACCGGGGAGCACGTTTTCCTTGAAGTGAACGAGGCGGGACAATTCCTTTTCATCGAGCGATACTGTGGGCTGCCTCTCCTCGATGCTTTTACGGAATTCCTCTTTCAGGGAAATGTGGAGTTTGAGTGGAGCGAAGAGGCGATTACTACACGGTACACTGACCCTGAATTTGAGCAGGCTGTGACAGCGAGGGCAAGAGAATTCCGCGCCTCCCATGTAGTAGCTCCTGAAGCCCTCATAGACGAGGAGGAGCAGCCTCAACGGCGACGACCGCGAAAGGTAAGCCGTAGGGCCAAACGAGCCGCTAACCAAGAGGGACAGAAGTGAGGCTTGGGGAGGGGGGCCGCTCTCGGGAGCTCTGGGGCCGAGCCAGGGAACCACGAGGCGGTACGGAAACGTCGTCCGTCTTTTGGAGGGGGCCTCTCCCGTTTTGAGGGGAACACTCGTCTCTTCGGGGAGAGAGCCCGTTTCTCTGGGGAGAGGGGCCGTCCTTTTGGGGGGACCCTCCCCGGAGCTCCAGAGCTCTCCAGGCTGAAGGTACC
The DNA here is from genome assembly GCA_036497345.1 of Thermoanaerobaculia bacterium. GTDB lineage: Bacteria > Acidobacteriota > Thermoanaerobaculia > Multivoradales > UBA5704 > DATARR01. The sequence goes on along the minus strand of DASXJP010000318.1, from coordinate 31,150 downwards.
AGGGCGGTCCGGGATGAAAAGCGGGCCGTTATTCCCAATCAGGCTGAATCCGGTTAAACTCCCCCCGTTTCTTAAACGTCTGCTGCGGAAGCTCGTCCTGGAGGGACCCAGTCATGCTCCTCGCCCGCCGAATCTCGATGATCCTGGCCTTCGCGGCCCTGTGCGTGCTGCCCGTCCGTCCGGCCGCCGCCCAGTGCGTCAGCCTGACGACGCTCGGATCGGCCTATACCCAGAATTTCGACACGCTCTCCAACACGGCCGGGAGCACCACCAACAACCTGACGATCCCCGGGTGGTTCATGACCGAGACCGGCGGCGGCGCGCGGGACAACGAGCAGTACGCCGTCGATACCGGAGCAAGCACCACGGGCGACACCTACAGCTACGGAGCCGCGGCCAGCACGGAGCGGGCCCTGGGCCAGCTCCGCAGCGGCACCCTCATCCCCAATTTCGGCGCCTGCTTCACCAACAACACCGGCTCGACGATCACCAGCCTGGCGGTCGCCTACAACGGCGAGGAGTGGCGCCTGGGCACGGCGGGGCGGACCGACCAGATGAATTTCGAGTACAGCCTCAACGCCACGGACCTGGTGACGGGCACCTGGACGAACGTCGCGGCCCTCAACTTCGTGACCCCGGACACGGCGACGACCGGCGCCAAGAACGGCAACGCCGCGGCCGACCGCACGGCGCTCTCCTCGACGGTCTCCGCGCTCAGCATCGCCAACGGCGCGACCTTCTGGATCCGCTGGAACGACCAGGACGCCACCGGCGCCGACGACGGCCTGGCGGTCGACGATTTCTCGCTGACCCCCCAGGCGGTGCCGCCGGTCAACCTGACGATCAACGACGTCTCGCTCAACGAGGGCAACGCCGGCACCACCAGCTTCACCTTCACGGTCAGCCTGTCGGCGCCGGCTGGTCCCGGCGGGGTCACCTTCGACATCGCGACCGCGGACGGCACGGCCACCCAGCCCAGCGACTACACCCAGAAGACGCTGACCGCGCAGACCATCCCGGCAGGCAGCTCGACCTACAGCTTCACCGTGCTGGTCAACGGCGACACCACTCCCGAGACCAACGAGACCTTCTTCGTCAACGTCACCAACGTCACCGGCGCCGGCGTCACCGTCACCGACGGCCAGGGGCAGGGGACGATCGTCAACGACGACGCGGCCCCCAACCTGACGATCAACGACGTGACGCTGAACGAGGGGAACGCCGGCACCACGACCTTCACCTTTACCGTCAGCCTCTCGGCCCCGGCCCCCGCGGGCGGGGTGACCTTCGACATCGCGACGGCCAACGGCACGGCTACGCAGCCCAGCGACTATACGCAGAAGACGCTGACCAGCCAGACGATCCCGGCGGGGAGCTCGACCTACACCTTCGACGTCCTGGTCAACGGCGACACCACGCCGGAGACGGACGAGACGTTCTTCGTCAACGTCACCAACATCACCAATGCCATCGGCACCGACACACAGGGGCTGGGGACGATCGTCAACGACGACATCACCAAGATCCACGACGTGCAGGGCAACGGCGCGACCTCGCCGATCGCCGGCAGCACGGTGAGCGTCGAGGGAGTGGTGACCGCCAACTTCCAGGGGGCGAACAAGCTCAAGGGCTTCTTCCTGCAGGAGGAGGACGCCGACGCTGACGCCGACCCCAACACCTCCGAGGGCATCTTCATCTTCTGCAGCACCTGCCCGACGGCGGTCGCCGAAGGGCAGCGGGTCAAGGCCACCGGGACCGTCAGCGAGTTCGCCGACGCGCCAGGGACGATGACGGAGATCAGTGCCACCACCGCCCCGTCGGTGGTGGTGACCGACGCCGGCAACCATCTCGCCGAGGTGACGCCGTCATCCATCACGCTGCCGATCGTCGGCGACCTCAACGCCTTCTATGAGGCGCGCGAGGGGATGCTCGTCACCTTCGTCGATCCGCTCACTGTTTCCGAGTACTTCGAGCTCGGCCGCTATGGCCAGATCGTGCTCGCCCAGGGCGGACGTCCGTTCCAGTTCAGCGAGCACAACCCACCCAGCGTTGCGGGCTTCGCGGCGTGGGAGGACGGCGTCGCGCGCCGCGAGGTGATCCTCGACGACGACAACAACCAGCAGGAGTGGTACCTGACATCATCGACGCCGGTGCCTGGACCGGCGGACGGCCTGCAGTTCGTGTACTACCCGCGGGCCAACGGCGGCTTCTCGGTGGGGACGCAGGGCGTCGACTTCTTCCGCGGCGGCGACCTGGTCAACGGCCTTACCGGCGTCCTCCACTGGTCGTTCCCCGGCTTCGGCAACGCCACATGGCGCATCCGCCCCACCAACGCCCACCCGACGACCTTCACCGTCGCCAACCCGCGGCCCGTGACGCCGCCGCCGGTGGGCGGCGCGATCAAGGCCGTGGGGATGAACCTCCTCAACTACTTCACCACCATCGACACGACGTCGAGCAACAACACGGGGCCGTGCGGCCCCTCGGGCGGGCAGGACTGCCGCGGCGCTGACAGCGTGGCCGAGCTCAACCGCCAGCGCGAGCGGGCCTCGATCGTGGTCTGCACGCTCAACGCCGACGTCTACTCCTTCATGGAGCTCGAGAACACCACGCCGAGCGACACCATCACCGACCTGCTCGGCGCCATCAACGCCCGCTGCGGCGGCGCCCATCCGTACGCCTTCGTGAACACCGGCGGCACGCTGGGCACCGACGCCATCCGGGTGCAGCAGATCTACCGCACGGGCGTCGTGTCGCCGGTGGGCTCGCCGCTGGTCGACCTCGATCCCATCCATAACCGGCCGCCCACGGCGCAGACGTTCGACGTGGTCGACGCCACAAACCCGGCGTTCGGCAAGCGCTTCACGGTGATCGCCAATCATTTCAAGTCGAAGGGGAGCTGCCCCGCCTCCGGTCCGGATACGGACCAGCTCGACGGCCAGAGCTGCTGGAACGCCACGCGCACGCAGCAGGCGACGCGGCTGTTGACCTGGATCAACGGCACGGTGATCCCGGCCGCGGGGGACCCCGACGTCCTCCTCCTCGGCGATTTCAACTCCTACGCGCACGAGGATCCGGTGACGACCCTGGAGGCCGGCGGCTACACCGACCTCGAGACCTCGTTCGACCCCAACACCTACTCCTACCTGTTCAGCGCCGAGCTGGGCCACCTCGACTACGGCTTCGCTAACGCCAGCCTGCTGCCGCAGGTGACCGGCGCCGCCCCCTGGCACATCAACGCCGACGAGGTGGACCTGTTCGACTACAACGACGAGGTCGCGGACGCCGGCGAAGCCTCCTTCGAGGAGAAGCCGGACGGCTCCGCGCTCACGCCGCCGCGCGTCGTCTTCGCTCCGGGCACCCCCTACCGGGCCTCCGACCACGACCCCGTGCTGGTCGGGCTCTTCCCGGTGGCGGATCTCGCGATCACCAAGACCGACGGCGTGACCACGGCCACCCCGGGCGGCTCGGTGACCTACACCATCACGGCCTCCAACGCCGGCCCGAGCGCCGACGCCAGCGCCACGGTGGCCGACACCTTCCCGGCCATCCTCACCTGCACCTGGACCTGCGTGGGCGCCGGCGGCGGCACCTGCACGGCATCCGGCACGGGCAACCTCAACGACACGGTCAACCTGCCGGCCGGCGGCAGCGTCACCTACACGGCGACCTGCGCGATCAGCGCCGCGGCGACCGGCACGCTCTCCAACACCGCGACCGTCACCAACGGCGGGACCTCGGATTCCAGCGCGGCCAACAACAGCGCCACCGATACCGACACGCTCGCCGCCCAGGCGGACCTCGCGGTGACCAAGACCGACGGCGTGACCACGGCCACGCCGGGCGGCTCGGTGACCTACACCATCACGGCCTCCAACGCCGGCCCGAGCAACGCCCCGGGCTCCACGGTGGCGGACACCTTCCCGGCCTCGCTGACCTGCACCTGGACCTGCGTGGGCGCGGGCGGCGGCACCTGCACGGCCTCCGGCTCCGGGAACCTCAACGACACCGTCAACCTGCCGGCCGGCGGCAGCGTCACCTACACGGCGAGCTGCACCATCTCGGCCTCGGCGACCGGCACGCTGAGCAATACGGCGACCGTGGCGGCTCCGGGCGGCGTCACCGATCCCACCCCGGGCAACAACTCGGCCACGGATACGGATACGCTGGCGGCGAGCGCGGACCTCGCCATCACCAAGACCGACGGCGTGACCACGGCCACGCCGGGCGGCTCGACGACCTACACCATCACCGCCTCCAACGCGGGCCCGAGCGACGCGCCGGGTGCCACGGTGGCGGATACCTTCCCGGCCTCGCTGACCTGCACCTGGACCTGCGTGGGGGCGGGCGGCGGCACCTGCACGGCCTCCGGCTCGGGCAACGTCAACGACACGGTCAACCTGCCGGCCGGCGGCAGCGTCACCTACACGGCGAGCTGCACCATCTCGCCCTCGGCCACCGGCTCGCTCTCCAACACGGCGACGGTGGCGGCTCCGGGCGGCGTCACCGATCCCAACCCGGGCAACAACTCGGCTACCGACGTCGACGGGCTCGGCGCGACGGCGGACCTCGCGATCACCAAGACCGACGGCGTGACCACGGCGACGCCGGGCGGCTCGGTGACCTACACCATCACGGCCTCCAACGCGGGCCCGAGCGACGCGCCGGGGTCCACGGTGGCGGACACCTTCCCGGCCTCGCTGACCTGCACCTGGACCTGCGTGGGGGCGGGCGGCGGCACCTGTACGGCCTCCGGCTCCGGGAACGTCAACGACACGGTCAACCTGCCGGCCGGCGGCAGCGTGACCTACACGGCGAGCTGCACCATCTCGTCCGCGGCGAGCGGCCTGCTCACCAACACGGCGACGGTGACGGCTCCGGGCAGCGTCACCGATCCCAACCCGGGCAACAACTCGGCCACCGACAGCGACACGTTCGCTCCCCAGGCGGACCTGGGCGTCACCAAGACGGACGGCGTGACCACGGTCACGGCGGGCGGCTCGTTGACCTACACGATCGTCGTCAGCAACGCCGGTCCGAGCGACGCGTCGGGCGGCGCCATCGTCACCGACACCTTCCCGGCCTCGCTCACCTGCACCTGGACCTGCGCCGGCGCGGGCGGCGGCATCTGCAACCCCTCGGGCAGCGGCAACATCAACCAGCCCATCAACGTGCCCGCCGGTGGCAGCGTCACCTTCACGGTGCCGTGCACCGTCTCGGCTTCGGCCACCGGCACGATCTCCAACACGGCGACGGCGAGCATATCGACCGGGCCGCCCGACCCGAACCCCGCCAACAACTCGGCGACCGACACCGACACGGTGACCGTGCCGCCCGGCTCCACCCTCTCCGGCACCAAGACGGCCTCCGGCCCCTTCACTCCGGGCAGCACGGTGACCTACACCGTGGTGCTCACCAACAGCGGTCCCAGCACCCAGGCCGACAACCCCGGCAACGAATTCACCGACGTGCTGCCGGCGGGCCTGACCCTGGTCTCGGCCAACGCCACCTCCGGCACGGCGGTGGCCACGGTGGCCACCAACACCGTCACCTGGAACGGCTCGATCCCCGCCAGCGGCTCGGTGACGATCACCATCACCGCCACCATCAATGCCAACGTCCCCGCCGGCACGACGATCACCAACCAGGGGACGATCTCCTACGACGCTAACGGCGACGGCACCAACGAGGCCACGGCCGCCACCGACGCGTCGCCTGGCGGTGCGGCTGATCCGACGTCGTTCCAGGTCGTGGGACAGGCGCCGTTCGACGTCCCGACCCTCGACGAGCTCGGGCTGATCCTGCTGGCCCTGCTGCTGGCGATGGGCGGTGCGGTGATGCTGCGGCGCCGCCGGGCCTGAGCCCGGAAACCAGGGGCGCGGACCGGTCCCGCGCCCCTGGCCTCTTTCGCCCGGTTTCTTGACCGCTCTTCCCTGTTGCTCTAAAATTTTATCGAGCCACCAAAAAATTGCGGTCTCCGCCGCGTCCGGGATATTCCCGGGCAACGTCAAATTTCGATTCGCTTATGGGAGGTCAAGTAAAATGCCGACTCAAGACGAGATCATGGCCCATATCCTCCAACTGGTCCGCGAGGGCGCTGGCGCACCGTTGACGCCCGAGGTCGAGGCCGCCCTGCGCGACCGGTACTACGACTGGATCGCCAAGGGCAAAAAGGGAGCTACAATCACTCCGCTAAAAGTCTGGGACGAGAAGGACGGCAAGGGCTTGCAGCGGAAATTCCGCGAGATCGGGGAGCACCTGGCAAAGAAGGCGCAACACGGCAAGAAAGAGTGTGTGGAGTGCTATTCGGCGGTGGAGGCGGCGGCTTCCCTGGAGTGTCCTTTCTGTCCCGACTCGCCGCCACCGGGAGCCTAGAGCTGAATTCGGGTCTGAGGTCAGCGGCACGTGAAGAGTGATCTCTGGGAACGGCTGCTCCTCGCCTTGGTCAGCGCCAAGCTGCTCGTCGCCCTGCTCGGCGTGGTCCTCGGGGTCCCCTCCCCCACGGACCACACCGAAGGAACGTTCCTTTCCCCGCTGCTGCTGATTCTGCCTCTGTGCGTCTACGGGCTCGGGGGCGCCATCCTCTTCCTGGGCGGCTCCGGGGACCGCCGGGCCACCCTGCTCGGCACCTTCTTTCTCCTGCTGGCGAATCCGTTCTCCAACCGGCCGCTCCTGCGGCTGGTCGAGTCGGGCACCCTGGGCCTGGACTACCCCGCGCTGATCCTGAGCAGCCTGTGCTTCGACGCCTTCCTGCCCTATTTTTTCTGGAGATTCGTGGGGGAATTCCCCACGACAGTCCTCTCGTTCCGGACGCGGCGCCTCCTTGGCGCCGGGACGATGATCTCGCTGCTCGCGGGGATCGGCCTATTCGGCTTCAACCTGGCGGAGCTCGTCGTCAAGGCGACCGAGAGCGTCGATCACCCGGTCAGCAATCTGAGCCAAGTCGCGCCGGCGAAGCCGAGCTATGGCTTCTATAGCGTGGTGCTCAGCCTCTCGCTCCTGGCCCTCGTCTTCCTGCTGACGCGCATTCCCCGGACCACCGAGGTGGAGAAGCGCCGGGCGCTCGTCTTCGTGGCCGGGCTTTCGGCCATGACTCCGTTCCTGATCATTATCCTGGTCGACGCGATGCTGAGCGCCTTCCACCAGCAGTGGGAGCCCCCCGGGCTGCTCCATCTGGCTCTCTTCCTCCTCTTCTGCTCCGTCCCGTTCACCACGGGCTACGCCGTGGCGGTCCACCACGTCCTCAACGTCCGGCTGATCGCCCGCAAGGCGTTGCAGTACGCCCTGGCCCGCTACTCGGCGATCGGTCTCGCCGTGGTGCCGCTCGCGGCGCTCGTCGCCTACATCTTCGAGCATCGGGAGCAGACGATCAAAGAGATCTTCTCGGGCCCCCGCCTGCCGCTCCTCGCCTCGGCGGTGATCGTCGGGGGCGCGGCCCTGCGCTATCGCCGCACCCTGCTCGACTCGATCGACCGCCATTTCTTCCGCGAGCAGTACGACGCGCGCCAGACGCTCACCCTGCTCGTCGAGCGCATCCGGGCGACCCACGGCGTGGCGGAGCTCGGGACCCTGCTCTGCCGTGAGGTGGACCTCGCCTTCCATCCGGAGAGCGTGGCGCTCTTCTCCTTCGAGCCCCGCTCCGGGATGCTTACGGATTCCAAGATCCGTGGCCGGCGGCTGGACGCCTCCTCGCAGCTCGCCACCCTGATCGGGAGCGCCAGCGATCCGCTGGTGGTCGATCTCGAGGATGTCCGCTCTCCTCTAGCCAAGCTGCCGGAGCCGGACCGGTATTGGCTGGTGGACAACGGCTTCCGGCTGATCGTCCCGATCCTGGCGCGGGACGGCTCGCTGCTCGGCCTGATCGGGTTGGGGGAGAAGAAGAGCGAGCTGCCGTTCTTCAAGGAGGACCGCACACTCCTGCGCGCCATCGCCCACGGCGTCGCCTGGGTGTTGGAGGTGGAGCTCAGCCGCTCGCTCCCGCCGAGCGGGCAGGGGCCGGTGGAGGGGACCTCGCCCCCCCCTGCCGATTCGGGGGCCGGCTCCGAGCTCGCCAAGGAGTGTCCCAACTGCGGCCGGCTCTACGTCTCGTACAACATCTTCTGCACCTCGTGCAGCCGGCGGCTGGAGCCCTCGCACGTCCCCTACCTGCTGCCGGGCAAGTTCCGTTTCGAGCGCCGCATCGGTACCGGCGGCATGGGGGTCGTCTACCGCGGCGTGGACCTCTCGCTCGGCCGGCCCGTGGCGGTGAAGACCCTGCGCCGGGTCTCTCCCGAGGACGCCATGCGGCTGCGGCGGGAGGCGCGCACGGCGGCGGCCGTCTCCCACCCCCACCTCGCGCCGGTCTACGGCATGGAGACCTGGCAGGGGACGCCCATGCTGGTGATGGAGCTGCTCGAAGGGGGGACGCTCTCGCAGCGGATCGAACGGGGGAAGCTCGACGCGGCCGAGACCGTGGAGCTCGGCATCGCCATGGCCGAGGCCCTGGAGCACCTCCACGCCTCGGACATCCTCCACCGCGACATCAAGCCGAGCAACATCGGCTATACCCGCGACAGCACCCCCAAGCTGATGGACTTCGGCATCGCCCGCGTCATGTTCGACCTGCGCCGGGACGTCGAGGTGGCTCCGGCGGCCAACCTGGACGACGATTCGGCCCTGCCGCCCACCTCGATGTGGAACCTGCCCACCACGGTGACGATGTCGAAGCAGCTCGTCGGCACCCTCGCCTATCTCTCGCCCGAGGCGCTCAACGGCCAGCCGGCCGACACCTCGTTCGACCTCTGGGGCCTCGCCATCGTGCTCTACGAGTGCCTGCTCGGCCGCAAGATCTTCGCCGGCGGCGACATGCAGCAGCTGATGAGCCGCATCCGCAACGGCCGGGTCCCCGACTTCTCTCAAGCCTGCCCCGAGCAGGACGAGCTGCTCGGCGACTTCTTCCGCGCCGCTCTCCACAAGACGATCACGCGCCGCCCCGCCACCGCCAGCGAGCTGAAAAGACGTCTCATCGCGCTGCGCCCGCGGCTCGCCGCCTAAACGCCCTGGCCCTTTTCCGAGTCTATCTTCGCGTATAGAGCCAGCGGGAAACCTGACTCTCCGATCGTCTATACTCGCGGGTGATCCCCCTGACGTGGTCATCCGTGCTCTCCGATGTGACGGCGGTCGATGACAGGGCGTTTCTGCCCGAGGAGAGAGACTCATGGCATATACACAGGAAGGGATCATGGCTCAGATCTGGATCGCTTTCGGCCAGGGAGCCGGGGCCATCCGGGTCTCACACGACGCGGCGCTGGAGCTCTACCAGTGGTATTACGACAAGATCACGCCGTACATCATCCACGAGCGGTGGCAGACCGACGCCGTCCAGGTGTTGGATCGCATGCGCGCGATCGGCAGGCACGCCGCGTTCCTGGCGACCCGGGACGGCTCGACGGTGATCAAGCCCGCATACGTCTACGAGGCGGCGTCCAAGGTGCAGGCCCTGTCGCTGACTCCGCTCTGCCCGCCTGTGCCGCAGCCGATCGCCGAGCGGGAGCACACGCATGCTGAAGCCGTCGCTGCCGATGCGGCTCGTGCCCCCTTTGGCGGCGGCCAAGCTGACGCTGGGGCTCATCGCGTTCTGCGCGACGTACGCGAAATTCGCGGGGCGTGACCCCTCTTTCGCATACGTCTACTACGGCCTGTTCGCCACGGTGTTCGCGGCCACGGGCGCCCTCCTGATGCTCGGAGGGCGAGAGGACCGCCGGGCGCTCGCGCTCGGCGGCTTCTTCCTCGCCGTCGCGACCGCCTGGAGCGACCGCCCGCTGCGCAACCTCTGGGAGGGCGATCCGGCGAGCTATGGCCTCCTGGCCCTGGTCGAAGCGCTGGAGGTCTCCGCTTTCATCCCCTACTTCATCTGGGTCTTCATCCGCGAGTTCCCCAGCCCGCCCCCCGACCGGCGCCCATACCAAGTCATAGTCACCCTGAGCGCCGCCGGCGGCCTGGCCCTCTTCGCGGTCAACCTGCTGGCCCACGTGCTCCGGCTCCTGGGAGCTCCGCAGGCCCAGGCGCTCGCGGTGTTCGCTCCCGGTGCCCGGCAGGAGGTCTTCTACATCTTCGTGGACCTCCTCACCGCGGCGGCGCTCCTGGCCCTCCCCTGGAAGGCCCGGCAGGCCCAGGGGCCCGAGAAGCGGCGGGCGCGCCTCTTCCAGCAGCTCCTGCTCCTGATCTTCGCACCGGGCTTCGCCTTCCTGGTGATCTATCTGCTGGGCGCCAAACCCTTCTTCGACGCCCGGCCCCACCTGCTGTTCTGGATCGCCACCTGCGGCCTCGCGCCGGGGCTCGCGCTGCCGGTCGCCGTCCCCTACGCCGTGCTCGTCCACCAGGTGCTCGACGTGCGGCTGATCGCCCGCCGGGCCCTGCAATACCTCCTTGCCCGCTCGCTGGCGACCGCGCTGGTGGCCATTCCCTTGGTGGCGTTGGCCAGCTATTTCATCGTCAACAAAGACCGGTCGGTCACCTACCTCTTCTCGGGACATCGGGAGCAGCTTCTCCTGGCCGCCGCCCTCGTCGGCGCGGCGGCGTTGCGCTACCGCAAGCTGCTCCTCGACGCGATCGACCGCCGCTTCTTCCGCGAGCAGTACGACGCCCGCCACATCCTGGGCCTGCTCGTCGAGCGCATCCGCTCGGTCCGCGACGCCGCCAGCCTGGCCGACCTGGTGTCGCGGGAGATCGACCTCGCGCTCCACCTGGAACGGACAGCCCTGCTGGCGCTCGATCCCCGGTCCGGGATCCTGATCGATCCCCGCAACCGGATGCGGCGCCTGGACTGGTCCTCCGCCCTGGCGTTCGCCCTGTCGGACGCCAGCGCTCCGCTGGAGGTCGATCTCGAAAGCCCCCACTCGCCGCTCCGCAAGCTCCCGGAGCAGGACCGCCGCTGGCTGGCGGACAGCGGCTTCCGCCTGCTGGTGCCCATCCTGGCGCGCGACGGCTCGCTGCTGGGCGTCCTGGGGCTCGGCGAGAAGAAGAGCGGGCTCCCCTTCCTCAAGGAGGACCGCCAGCTCCTCCACGCCATCGCGAGCAACGCGGCCTGGGTGCTGGAGCTGGAGATCGAGCAGGCCCTGGTGGCCTCGCAGTCCTCGCAGCCCACACCATCCCCGCAGGGGCGCGTGGAGCCCGAAGATCCCACGCCGCGGGAGCTCCTCCTGTCGCTGCCCGCCGAGGTCGCCAAGGAGTGCCTGAAGTGCGGTCTGATCCACGCGGCCTACACCGTCTTCTGCAGCCACTGCAGCAAGAAGCTGGAGCCCTCGCTCGTCCCCTACGTCCTGCCGGGGAAGTTCCGTTTCGAGCGGCGGATCGGCGTCGGCGGCATGGGGATCGTCTACTGCGGGTTCGACCTGGCGCTCGGCCGGCGGGCGGCGATCAAGACCCTGCGCCACGTCTCGTCCGAGGACGTCCTGCGGCTGCTCAAGGAGGCGCGCACGGCGGCGCTGGTCTCCCACCCCCACCTCGCCCCGGTCTATTCCATGGAGACCTGGCAGGGGACGCCGCTGCTGATCATGGAGCTGCTGGAGGGGGGGACCCTCGCCCAGCGCCTCCTGCGCGAGAAGCTCTCCCCCCGCGAGACCGTGGACCTCGGCGTGGCCATGGCCGGCGCCCTGGCGCAGCTCCACGCCGCCCGCATCCTCCATCGCGACGTCAAGCCGAGCAACATCGGCTACACCCGCAACGGCGTCCCCAAGCTGATGGATTTCGGCATCGCCCGGGTGGACGGCAGCTTCGACGAGGAGGAGGACGACGAGATCTTCGAGGGCGAGGAGGACGACACCACTCTCGCCCCGTTCCCGCCCTGGTCCGAGGAGAACGAGTCCCGGCCGACGGTCCGGTTCCGCTTCGCCGGCACGCTCTCCTATCTCTCGCCGGAAGCGGCGCGGGGGGAGCAGGTGGACCACGCCTCCGACCTCTGGGGGCTCGCCATCGTGCTCTACGAGTGCCTGCTCGGCCGGAAGGTCTTCACCGGCCCCCAGCAGCAGGTGCTGGCCCGCATCCGGTCGGGGCTGGTGCCGGACTTCTCCCAGGTCCTGCCGGAGCTCGACGGGGTGCTGGGGGATTTCTTCCGCTCGGCGCTCCACCGCTCGCCGTTCCGCCGCCCCGCCACCGCCGAGGAGATGCGGCGGCGGCTGGAGGAGGTGCGGGGAAGGTTGGAGGCCTAGAACGGCCCGCCCATCTCGAAGATCGTGGGCTTGATCTTGGTGGCGAGCCCCACGCCGTCGCCCAGCGGGAGGACGACCGCCTGGAGCTGCGGGTGCATCATCAAATAGCCGTTGAAGGCGCGGAGGGCGTCGGCGTCGCGGTCCTCCTCCTCGCCGGGCGCCGCGACCTCGCCGCCCCAGAGGAGGTTGTCGCAGACGATCAGCCCGCCCACCCGCAGCTTGGGGAGCACCAGATCGAGGTAGCGCCGGTACTCGGTCTTCACGGCGTCCACGTAGACGAGGTCGAACGGCCCGTCGAGCCGCTGGATCACCTCCAGGGCCTTCCCCTCGATCAGCTCGACCCGGTCGGCCAGCCCCGCCCGCTCCAGGTACCCCCGGGCCGCCGCCAGCCGCTCCGGATCGACGTCGACCGACTGCACCCGGGCCTCCGGCGCGCCGCGGGCGAGCCAGATCGCGCCATAGCCGATGGCGGCGCCGATCTCCAGGATCCGCCGGGCCCCCACCGCGCGCGCCAGGATCGCGAGGAGCCGTCCCACCTCCGGATCGGAGATCGGGATGTCCTCCCGTTCCGCCCGCTCCTCCATCTCCCGCAGGAGAGGATCGCGCGGCGGCAGCAGGCGGTCGAGGTAGCCCTCCTGCTCGGGACGGAGGATCGCGGCCCAGCCTCGCTTCATGGTCTTATTGCGGCGAGGTCGGGGTGGCCGTGGTGGCGGCCCCGCTCCCGGCCGGCTGCTCCGGCGCCTTCTTCCCGCCCAGCTCCCAGGCGATGTTCTCCAGCGAGGCCGAGCGCCGCTTGCCGGCCGGGTTGAGCGGCTCCAGCGAGAAGCTGACGCTCAGCACCAGGTTACAGAAGTCGCCGGGCGCCGGCGCGTCCAGGCTCAGCTCGACCTCGTGGAGCCCCGGCCCGGTGATGCTCGTCTCCGGACAGCCGCAGCTGCCGCGGATCGTCACGGAGGGCGTGCTCGCCCCCTCGTCGAGAACCATCCGGTAATCCGTGAGGCTCGTGGGCGGGATCTGGACGACCATCCAGACCGTCCCCGGAGCGCGCTGGTCGACCAGGCGGATCGTGCCGCGGTCCACCAGCCACCGCCGGGCCACCACCTGGCGGTCCCCTCCGGGCTCGACGTCCATCCAATTGGGAGAGAAGACGAAGCGGGGGTGGGAGTCCGCGTTCGGCACCTGGACCTGGAAGGCCTTGTACTCGTCGCGCCCCACCGGGTCGCCCAGCCCGCTCAGCGGCCAGCGCTTGCCGTTCTTGCCGTAGAGGCCCAGGGTGACCTGGTACTTGCCCGGTGCCAGTGGCTGCGCCAGCGCCGACTGGTAGAGCTTGAGGTCGTAGCTGACCGGCGCCCCCTCGCGCCACCGTTGCGGAAAGGGGTGGTCGAACGTGCGTTCCACCTTCTGTTTGGAATCGAGCAGGTGGACGAACACCGTCGGCTTCTCGTCCCCGATCGGCCCGGACGGCGTCCAGGTGAGGTGGACCGTCTGGACCTGCGAGAACGGGAGCTGTAGCAGAGGAGGATTGACCTCCACCTGCGCCACGGGGGCCGGCTTGCTGCACGAAGCCGGCAGAAGGGCGGCGATCGCGATCAGCGGAAGGGCTTTTTTCATATTCATAGGAAGGACAAAGGGGGCCAGAAGACGCTAACGGGGACTGGAGCGGCTGTCAAGGCCGCCCCCCCTCAAGGCCGAAAGGTGGCCGAGCAGGCCGGCCCTTCCCATAGGGTGACCGCGGCGAGCGGCGCCCCCGGCAGCCTGTCTTTGAGCTCCGCGAAGAGCCAGGCGGCGATCCGCTCGGTGGTCGGGCTCACGCGGTCGAACGGCGGCACGGTGTTGATGTCCCGGTGGTCGAGGCGCGCCGCGAGGTCGCGCAGCGCGCCCTGGACCTCGACGAAGTCCCAGGCCATCCCCTCGGCGTCCAGCTCCGCCGTCTCCAGCACCGCCTCGACCTGCCATGAGTGGCCGTGGACGGGCTCGGGGGCGCCCTTGTAGGAGGTCAGGTGGTGTGCCGCCTCGAAGCGCGCGGTCACCCGCAGCGTGTAGGACGGCAAGGCCTCACTTCCCTCCCAGGAGCTGCTCGACGTGCGCGATCACCATCTCCAGCGCCACCTTGTTCTCGCCCCCCTCGGGGATGATGATGTCCGCCCAGCGCTTCGACGGCTCGACGAACTCCAGGTGCATGGGGCGGACCGACTCCAGGTACTGGCGCAGCACGTCCTGCACCGTGCGCCCGCGCTCGGCCATGTCGCGGCCCAGGCGGCGGATCAGCCGCAGGTCGGCGTCGGTGTCGACGTAGATCTTGAAGTCGAGGAGCTCGCGCAGGTTGGGCTCCACGAAGATCAGGATCCCCTCCAGGAGGATCACCGGCTGGGGCTCGACCCGCTTGGTGCGCGCCGTCCGGCGGTGGCGGACGAAGTCGTAGATCGGCACCTCGATGGCGTGCCCGGCCTTGAGGGCGGCGATGTGCGCGACCAGCAGCTCGTTGTCGAGCGCCGACGGATGGTCGAAGTTGTGGTGGAGCAGCTCGGTCTCGCTCCGCCAGTCGACGTCGCGGTAGTAGCTGTCCTGCTCGATCAGGGTGATGCGGTCCTCGCCCACGCCGTCGAGGATGGCGCGGGCCACGGTGGTCTTGCCCGAGCCGGTCCCCCCGGCCACGCCGAGGATGCAGGGCTTGAAATTCAGGCCCGTGAGGAGCGGATCGAGCAGCGGCGCGGTCTCCAGGATCGACATAGGACTTTGAGCTCCGTTCAGGAGTTGGCGTCGGGCGGGGATTGTAACCGGCCCGGGCGTCATCTCTGGCATCCGGGGCAGTAATACGTGCTGCGGCCGGCCTGGACGATCCGCCGCACCGGCCGTCCGCAGGAGAGGCACGGCTCCCCCTCGCGGTCGTAGACGGCGAGCGAGACCTGGAAATAGCCGCTCCGCCCCTCGCCGTCCGCGAAGTCGTTGAGCGTCGTCCCCCCCTGGGAGATCGCCTGCCGGAGCACCGCCACCGCCGACTCCGCCAGCCGATCCCAGCTCCGGCGCGAGATGCGGGAGACCGGCCGCCCCGGATGGATCCCGGCGCGGTAGAGCGACTCCGAGGCGTAGATGTTGCCCACGCCCACCACCACGCCGGCGTTCATCAGGAAGGCCTTCACCGGCCCCCGCCGGCCGGCCGCCGCGCGGGCGAGCACCTCGCCCGAGAGCTCCGGCTCCAGCGGCTCGGGCCCCAGCGCCACGAAGTGGGGGTCGTCCGCCAGCTCCGCCGTCCGCGCCGCGAAGACCACGCCGAAGCGCCGGGGATCGCGCAGCCGCAGCCGCCGGCCGCTCCGCAGGTGGAAGGCCACGTGCTCGTGCGGCTCGATCTCGGCTTCGGCGGGGGCCAGCGTCAGCCGGCCGCTCATCCCCAGATGGACGACCACCGTCCACCCCCCTGCGAGGTCGATCAGCAGGTACTTCGACCGCCGCCGCAGCGCGAGGATCTCCTTCCCCCGCGCCGCCCGCCGCAGCCGCGCCACGTCCACCGGCTCCCGCAGGGAGGGGTTGCGCACCTCGACGCGCTCGACGCGGTCCCCCAGCAGGTGGGGCTCCAGGCTGCGGCGCAGGACCTCGACCTCGGGGAGCTCAGGCATGAGGGGATTGTATTTTGGATTTGCGATTTTGGATTTTGGATCGGCGCGGGTGGCGAAAGAACCCCCTTGACAGGGCTGGGCCGCTTGGCGTAAAAAAGGCGCAACATGATCCGCCAGGCCACGCTCCCGCTCCTCTTCGTTCTCTCCCCGACCCTGCAATCCGACCCTGCCGAGGCGATGGAGCGCCGGGTGCGCCGCGCGGCCCTCCGCCGCGAGCCGGTCGTGCTCGGCACGGCCGATGCCCCCTACGAGCCGCCCGCGCGCGGCGAGAGCCCCCTGCGGGCGCTCCTGCCGCTGGCCGACGGGCTGGAGGTGGCGATCACCACCGCGACGCCGCGCGTTCTGGGGGAGCTGGAGCTGTTGGCGGAGCTCGACCGCCGGCATTTCGTCACCGTGCGGATCACCGCTCCGCTCCCCACTGCCCTCGACCCCGGCCCGCGCCTCCGCGCCGCCCAAGCCCTCGCCGCCGAGGGGATCACCACCGTCCTCCTCCTCGTTCCCAGGAAGGCCGATTGCGAGGCCGATTGCGAGGAGGAAATGCGCTTCTTCCTCGAGCAGGCCCGGGAGGCGGAGATCCACGACGTGGAGATCGAGACCTCGGGCCTCCGCCGCGCCGAGCGGGCCCCCCTGCGGGCCACCTTCCGGCGGCTGCGGCTGGAGCATGGGTTTCCGCGCGGAGCGGCGGGGCGGGGGTAAAAAAGACCCCTCATCACCCCGGCCCTCTTCTCCCGTCCCCTCCCGCCCTCCCTCACCGGGAGAAGAGGGAGCCCCCTCCCTCCCGCTCTCCACTGTTTTTTCCCCTCTCCCGGTGAGGGAGGGTGGGAGGGGACGGGAGAGGGGCAGGGGTGAGGGTTCGGCCTCACACCTCGACGCCGGAGATCAGCGCGCCGAAGCGGTCGGGGTCGACGTTGCCGCCGGAGAGGACGACGCCGATCTTGCGGCCCGAAGCGTCCGGGACCTTGCCATGGAGCAGGGCGGCGAAGGCGATGGCGCCGCCGGGCTCGACCACGATCTTCATCCGCGAGGCGAGGAGGGCCATGGCGCGGCGGATCTCCTCGTCGCCGGCGAGGAGGATCCCCTCGGTGAGCGCGCTGACGATGGCGAGCGTCCGCGCCGCGGGCTCGGTGGTCTGGAGCGCGTCGGCGATGGTGCGGGGGAGGGGAACGGTGACGGGATGGCCCGCCGCGATCGACCGCTTCATGTCGTCGCCGGCCTCGGGCTCGACCCCCCAGAGGCGGACGGCCGGGCGGACCCCCTTGGCGGCCACGGCGCACCCGGAGAGGAGACCGCCGCCGCTGCACGGGGTGACGATCACGTCGAGGTCCGGCACCTCCTCCAGGAGCTCCAGGGCGAGCGTCCCCTGGCCGGCGATGATGGCGTCGTCGTCGAACGGCGGGACCATCGTGGCCCCCTGCTCCTCGACGATCCGCCGCGCGACGTCCTCCCGTCTCTCGCCTCCGAGGCGGTCGTACAGCACCACCTCGGCCCCATAGCCGCGGGTGGCGGCGATCTTGAGGGCGGGGGCGTCCTTGGGCATCACGATGGTGGCATGGACCCCCAGCTCCCGCGCCGCCAGGGCCACGGCCTGGGCATGGTTGCCGGAGGAGAAGGCGACCACCCCCCGCGCGCGCTCCTCGGGGGTGAGGAGCGTCAGCCGCGAGAACGCCCCGCGCGCCTTGAAGGCTCCCACCCGCTGGAAGATCTCGGCCTTGAAGCAGACCCGCGCCCCCACCCGCGCGTCGATCTGGCTCGACGTCAGGACCGGGGTACGGTGGACGTGGGCGCGGATGCGCTCGCGGGCGGCTTGGACGTCGGAGAGGGTGACCATGGCGGCGGTAGCTTATCCGAAGCGCCTGATCCGGCGGATGGGTCGGATCCGTCCGATCCGTCCGATCCGTCCGATCGATCCGACCGATCGCCCCCCTCCCCTCCCCGCCCCCCCAACGCCCGCGCCTCGATGAAGATCCGCTGCACCTCCGGGTGCCGGCGCCGGATCTCCCGCTCCAGGCGGTTGATCGACTCGGTGATCTGCCCCGGCGGGAGCCCGGGGCGGAAGTCGATCTCCAGGTTGAGCAGCACCTCGTCGGGAGAGAGGTGCATGGTGAGCGGGCACTGGGCCCGGACCACCGCCGGATCGCCGGCCACGATCTCGCGGATGCCCTGGAGCACCCTGGGGTCCGCGCTCTCGCCGAGCAGCAGCCCCTTGCTCTCGTGCACCAGCAGGGAGGCGACGCCGGCGAGGAGGAGGCCGATGAGGATGGAGGCGACGCCGTCGGCGGCGGGGGAATTCCACAGGTGCCCCAGGAAGACGCCCAGGAAGGCGAAGACCAGACCGACCAGCGCCGCCGAGTCCTCGAAGAAGAGGATGAGGATCGACGGGTCCTTGCTGGTGCGCAGGGCCTTCCAGACCCCCCGCTCGCGGATCAGCGGCCGGAGCTGCCGCATGGCGAGCACCCAGGAGATCCCCTCGAAGACGAAGGCGATCCCCAGCGAGACGTAATTCCAGGTGGCGCCCTCCAGCGGGTGGGGGTGGAGGAGGTGGGTGACCCCCTCGTAGACCGACATCCCGCCGCCGACGCCGAACAGCAGCATCGCCACCACCAGGCTCCAGAAGTAGAGCTCCTTGCCGTGGCCGAAGGGGTGGGTGGCGTCCGGCGGCTTCTTGCTCCGGCGGAGCCCCAGCAGGAGGAGGAGCTGGTTGCCGGTGTCGACCAGCGAGTGGATCCCCTCCGAGATCATGGCCGAGCTGCCGGTGAAGCCCGCGGCCACGAATTTGGTGGCGGCGATGGCCAGGTTCGCGGCCATGGCGCCGTAGATCGCGATCGGCCTTTCTTGGGACGGCATTATGGGTGGGAAGGGCGCTCCGGGCGGGCCGGCGCGCCCTCCGAGGGTTTACCGGCGGCCGCTATGGGCCTCCTCGAGCACGCTGTGATCGGGAGCGTCCACGGCCTCGTCGAGCCGGCCGGTGATCTCGTGGCGGAGGTGGTGATCCCGTGTGAGCTCGTTCTCCTCGGGGGATAGGGTGGCGCGCACGAAATTCTCCTTGAGAAGGTCGCCGAGGCTCGCTGCGGTGGCGGCGGCGTCCGCCGGCGCGAAGGAAGCCATGCTGGGATCGGTGAGCGCGTCGCCCCCGGGAACGGGAACCGGCACGGGGACCTCCCCCGGGATCGGCCCGGCCGCGGCGGAGGCCTCCTCCGTTGGGACCGAATTGAGAGTATTTTGGTTGTCGTCGTCGTGGCGCATGAGGTCATTCCTCCTTCTCCCCAGGCTCCTGCAAAGGACGGGCCGGAAAAGCGAACGGCCCGGAGCCGAAGCCCCGGGCCGGACGGTCGCGGAGAAGAAGGAAGCTACAGGGTTTCGATTCCGGTGCGGGTAGCCGGCTCGTTCTGCAGGCGCCGGAGGATGCCGCTGACGAGCTGGACGATCTCCAGTGTCGCCTCGTCGCGGTCCAGGGCATTCTGGAGGATGTGGAGGGCGGAGAACGCCTCGCGCTCGGTGCCCAGCACCTTGAAGGTCGCCAGCGTCGAGGCCATCAGGCCCCGCATCTCGGCGGTGCGGCCCTGGCGGAGCCAGACCCCCGCGAGATCGAGCGAAGCCAGGGCGGCCTGGTAGCCCAGCCCCGCGTCGTCGAGATCCTGCCGGATCTGCTGGAAGGTCGCCTCGGCGGTGGCCAGATCGCCCAGGCCGGCGGCGATCTCACCCTCCAGCCGGTGCAGCTTCACCAGGTCCAGCCAGGCGGCGTGAGCGGAGTAGAGCGGACGCATCCGCTGGAGCATCCGCTGGGCGGCCGCGTACTCGCCGAGCTCGACGCGGAAGAGGAGGATGTTGTGCAGCGTGTGGAACACCAGCTTGGGATCGCGGGCCCGGTCGATCATCGGCAGCCCCTGGACGAGGAGCTGGAGCCCCTCCTCGGGCTGGCCGGCATAGCCGGTGTAAAGCCCCTTGACGACGAGCGTACGGCCGATCTCGTGCGCGTCGCCGTGCCGGCGGTAGATCGCGTGGGCGAGGTCCAGCAACCGGAACGCTTCCTTGAACCGCCCGATGTCGCCGAGCAGCGAGGCGTTGAGGCCGGCGATGCGGGCGTAGAGGAGCGGATCGCCCGTTCCCTGGGCCCGGAGGTCGAGGGCGCAGGCCATCGCGGCCTCGGCCTGGGGGAAGTCATTGTTGATCCGGTAGGCGTTGGCGAGCTCGGCCCAGGCGCGGGCCTGCATGTCCGTCCGCTGCTCGGCCCCATGGCTCCTGACGTCGAGCCGATCGGCCGCCAAGCGGGCGAGATTGGCCAGCAGGAGCATGCCCTCCCGGTCCGTGTTCCGCAGCTCGCGGCTCTTCTCCAACAGGATCTCGCAGAGGCCCCAGGAGGCCGGGCCGTCGGGCAGGGACGGGGTCTCGGCGCGGCTCAGGGCGCGGATGATCTCCTCCCCCTTGCGGCGGGCGGTCTCGCGGTCGGAGGCCAGCTCCCGCTCGCGCTGCAGCGCCTTGCTGAACGCGGCGGAGATGGCCAGATCGTAGGCGTCCTCTTCCGGCTCGGAAAGATGGGGCTCCGGTGCGGCGTCCGGGGTGAACATCGCCGTCGCGAGCGGCGCCAGATCTTCCTGGCAGCGCTCACAACCTCCCAGCAGGTGGCCTACCGTGGCCTTCGCCTCGGCAGCCGGCAGTCGACTGAGAAGCAGGCCTTCCAGAGCTTCACGGCGTGGATGATGCTCGCTCATCCTAATCTCCTAGATCAAAACAGTAGATCCCCTGATTCTCTCACATTCTTCGCGCGTTGTCTCGGCCTAACCGCCGCTCAGGGGGAGGATTGGATCGGAATGGAGCGAATTCCCGTTGGGATCGATCCCCCAGCCGCCTTCACAGCTCCCTGACCCCGACGGGCAGCTCGTCGCTTTCCCCGGGACCGGCTTGCGGGTCGTCGACCGGTGCGGCGCGGGCGCGGGGCTCGGGGCACCGGCGAAGAATGACCAGAGCCTGGAGATCTGATGCATCAACCCCAGATCCATGGCGGCGGCCGGGCTCGCCCCGGCGACGAACAGGGACGTAACGATCGCCAGCGCCACAATCCCTCGTTGAACGGTTCTGCGCATCTCTCCTCCTCCTCCTGCCGGGTCTGCGAATCCGGCCTCTTTTCCTTCTCCGATCTACTTCAAGAAACGCTTCTAAGGTTTAGGGTGTCTCATAAAGACAAAAGCGCGCCGTCGATCGCCAACTTTCTGCGCGCCCGCTGCTCACCCCGGGAGCAGCGCGCCCGCGGGGCCAGGCAGGCAAGGGTAGCTCACCGGGACAGCATGCGCGCGAAAAAACCGGGCACTCGCCGCGAACCGCCCGCTGGTAGGCGAGACCGTCTCCCTCCCGCCAGCTTCCCGCGGCTCGCAGTAGGAGCCGCTCCAGCGCCGGTACCGTGCTCCGGTATCGCTTTGTCGCGTTACGCATCTTCATAAGAGACCCTCCAATATCGACCAGAAACAACAATATCACAGGGAAGGCCTCAGTTTACGTTACAGCTTCACCACCGCCGCCTTGCGGCGAAGCTGGAGCACCTTGACGTCCGGGTCCACGAGCACCCGGTCGGGCTGGAAGGCGCAGGGGATCTCCACCGTCGCCTCCTCCCCTTTGCCCAGCGTCACCGTGCGGCGGGCGTCGCGGTAGCCGGGCGCCGGTTTGCCCGCCTTGGTGAAGCGGTCGCCGCGGACCGCCGCCACCTCGACCGGCATGCGGCCGGTGCCGGCGTTCTTCACGCGCACCTTCACCGTCCAGGCGCCTCCCCCCGGGCCGGCGGCCACCCGGGCGTCGCTCAGCCGGTACTCCGGCACCACCACCTGGTGGAACCACTGCCGCACGAAGTCGTCGTAGGCTGACCGGTCGGCCGCGAACGGGCGCATGGCGGCGGTGAAGTCCTGGAGCACGGGGTAGTCCGGGCCGTTCTCCCAGTCGGCGATGAATTTGCGCAGCCCCGCGAGGTCCCGCTCCCGCCCGAGCTGCTCGTACATCATCCAGAAGACCCACCCCCCCTTGTCGTAGGTCACCGTCTGGTCGCCGTCGTGGGACCCATCGACCTTGACCAGCGGGCGCTCGGCGTCGGCCCGGCGGGAGTCGCCGTAGTTTTCCTCGATCCGCTTGAGGAATTCCATGCGCGCCTGCGGACCCTTGACCTGGTCCGTCAGCAGGGCGGTCGAGAAGTGGGCCATCCCCTCGGAGAGGAGGTCGCCGCCCGGCCCCTTGCCGGGGGTGAGCAGGTTCCCCCACCACTGGTGGGCGCTCTCGTGGGCGGTCACCATGAAGACGGCGTCGGTCTTGACGTCGCTCTTGGTGAGGAAGCCGATCCCCTCCGAGAAGGTGATGTCGGTGGGGAACCCCTGGGCGTAGGTGGCGAGGGTGGGGAACTCGGAGAGCTTGAGCTCTTTCCACGGAAAGGGCTTGAACCACTCGGAGTACCAGCGGCGGGCGGCGTCCAGGGCGCCGGACATCTCCGCGATGTTGTAGCCGTGGCCGGGGTAGTAGTAGATCGACGTGCCGTGTCCGGGCCGCACGGCCCAGCGCCCGCCGACCACGTTGAAGAAGCGCACCGGGTAGTCGCTCTTCCAGACCACGGTCCGCCGGTCCCCCTGGACCGTGTCGCTCTCGCGGGTGCCGACCGAGTTGAAGGCGAAATCCCGGGGGCCGGTGACGACGATGCGGGTGGTGAACGGATGGCCGGAGCCGATGGCGGCGTCGGTCCTCCCCTGGTAGAAGTCGTCGGGGTAGACGCGAGGCTCGTACCGGTTCTCCTTGTCCTTGACCCCGATCTCCTCCATGTACCCCACCACCGGCGCGAAGGCCGGGCTGAAGCTGGTCAGCACCACGCCCGAGGGGAGGACGAATTCCATTTTACCGCCGCCGTTCTTGCTGATCCCCTCGGGAAACACCCCCTCGAATTGGAAGCCGACGCGCACGCGCCCGCCGGGCGCCAGCGGGGCCGGCGGAGTGAAGACGTAGAGGCCCGAGCGGTTCTCCGGCTTGTACGGCTTGCCGTCGAGCGTCCAGCTCACCTTCTCCCAATGCGTGCCGCCGGTCAGGGCGAAGCGCGCGAGCGGCGTCTCGCGGGTGTTGATCAGCTCGTAGCTGCCGCTGTCGGAGAGCCAGCGGCGGTCCGGCTCGATCTTCAGGTCGAGCGCGACGTCCGCCATCTCCGGCTGGGGGGCCTCCCGCCAGGTGGCCAGGTTCTGCTTCCAGTAGTCCTTCTCCTTCTTCTCCACCCTCGCCCCCTGGAAGCCGTCGTCGACGGCGATCCCGAGGGCGGTGCCGGCCGCCAGCGGCACCAGGGCGAAGGGGGCGAGGCGCAGAATCCGCCGCCAGATCGCGCCGGGCTGCAGGCGGTGGATGGTGCCGATGGCGTCCGGCTGCCGGCGGGAGAAGGCCTGCACGGCGATCACCGTGAACAGGCCGGCCAGCCCCAGGACCATCACCCGGTTGAGCAGGATGGCCCGGCCGTCGAGCGGGAAGAGCCCCAGGTCGCTCCAGCGCAGGGTGCTCCACAGCCACCAGTTCCCCACCCAATTCATCCGGCCGGTGAGCTGGAGATAGAAGGTGAGGACCATCACCCCCAGGCCGGCGCCGTAGGTGACGTAGCGCTGGCCGAAGATCGCCTGCACGGCGAGGATGAAGCAGGTCCAGACGAGCAGGGTGGGGACCAGCAGGAGCCCCCAGACGAGCAGGAACGGGCCGGGGTTGGGCGCCACCTGCCCCTGGATCAGGATGGCGGCGGCGCAGCCCACGTAGGTCGCCACGATCATCAGCACTCCGACGGCGCTGTTGGCGAGCGCCTTGCCGAAGAGCAGGGCGCCCGTGCGCGCCGGAGTCGAGAAGGAGATCGCGGCGAGGCCGGTCGAGCTCTCGCGTTCCAGGGATTCGGCCGTGTAGAACATCAGCAGCAGGCCGAGGAGCGCCGAGAGCGTGTTCATCGCCCGCACCGCGGCCAGCCCGGGCGTCACCAGGAGCTCGGTCTGGAACGCCCCGAGGGCGAGCAGGGTGGTGCCCAGGGTCTGGACGAGGATCAGGACGCCGAACAGGTAGACGCCGGGCGAGGCGAGCAGGTTCCGCAGCTCCGTGCCGGCGACCGTGCGGGTGGCGGCCAGGAAGCCGACCTCACCCGAGCGGGAGCGGGTCCGCGGCTCCGCCAGCGGGCGGGACGGCAGGGCCGCCTCGACCTCCACGGCGGACCTCCGGCGCCAGGGGATCAGCCGGCCGCCGGCCGCCGTCTCCCCCTGGAGATGGGCGGCCAGGTGCCGCTGGGCGAGCCCGACGCCCAGGAGCCCGAGGGCGAAGAGGACCAGGCGGGAGATCACGAACGGCGCGTCGAGCCCGATGCGCGTCTGGTTGTAGAAGTCGGCCCCGCGGTCGAGCTTGAGCCAGGTCTCGTCCAGCCAGCGGTAGCCGGCGGGGTCGATCAGCATCAGCGCCCGGTTGATCCGCGGGTCGAGCCAGGTCGGCGCCCAACTCCAGAGAAAGAAGCCGCAGAGGAGGAGCACGGCGGTGGGGAAGAGGAAGACCGTGATCGGCCGCCGCCACCGCTCGCCGAGGAAGAACGCGATCCCGAGATAGAAGACGAGCGCCGGCAGCCCGAAGACCAGGACCGGCCGCAGGTAGTTGACCAGGTGGAGGGGCCCGCGGATCTCCACCGCCGCCGGGTTGGGCAGCACGTGGTTGAAGAGGACGACGAGCAGCAGGTGGATGCCGACGATGGCCAGGAAGCCGGCGAGGATCGCCAGGAACTTCCCCCAGACGTACTCGGCGGGCTTGAGCGGCGTCGAGAGCAGCATGTCGCTGATCCGCGCCTCGTCGTCCGCGACGATCGCCATCCCCGAGGCGATCGAGCCGAAGAAGCTGTAGAGCATCACCATCAGCACCGCCAGCAGGGGGGCGAAGCTGAATTCCGAGGTGACCCAGGCCTTGGTGCCGCCTACCGAGGAGTCCCCGGTGCCGATCTGCATGTGCCCGGTGGACATCCCCCAGGTCATCAGGAGCAGGAAGAAGACCAGGAACCAGAAGAGGGGGCGCTTGACCGTGCGGCCGAGCTCCTCGGCGAAGATGACGCCGGTGCGGGAGAGGCTCAAGCGGCGCCACCGGCGGCGAGCGCCGGCGCCTCCTCCTGGGCCTGCGGGACCTGCGCGACGTCCTGCATCAGCAGCAGGTAGGCGTCCTCCAGATTGGCCTGCGCGGGCTCGAAGCCCACCAGCGGCGCGCCGTCCGGCAGGTAGACCCGCACGCGGTTCTTCCCCTCGACCAGGATCGACTGGATGACCTGGCCGCGGCCCTGGATCTCCGCCCTCTCCTCCCGCCCCAGGCGACCCTCGAAGACCTTCCCCTCGATCGCCTGGCGGGCCTCGCTGGGGGAGGTCTGCGCCACCAGCCGCCCCTTGCGGATCACCGCGAAGCGGGGGCAGAGCACGGCGACGTCCTCGACGATGTGGGTGGAGAGCAGCACGATGCGGTCCGCCGCCAGCTCGGCCAGGATGCGGTAGAAGCGCAGCCGCTCCTCCGGATCGAGGCCGGCCGTGGGCTCGTCGACGATGATCAGCCGGGGATCGCCCGCGATCGCCTGGGCGATGCCGAGCCGCTGGCGCATGCCGCCCGAGTAGGTCTTGACCCGCCGCTTGGCCGCCGAGGAGAGGTTGACCCGCTCCAGCAGCTCCGCGACCAGCTTCTTGAGCCCCCCGGGCGCCTCGACCCCCTTGAGCTTCAGGAGATAGGTGAGCATCTTCTCGCCGGTGAGATGGGGGTAGAAGCCGAACTCCTGGGGGAGATAGCCCAGGCGCTGGCGGATCCGCTCGGGCCGCGAGAGCACGTCCTCGCCGTCGAGGAACACCTGTCCCGAGGTCGCCTCCAGCAGACCGGCCAGGATCTTCATCAGGGTCGACTTGCCCGCGCCGTTGGGGCCGAGCAGGCCATACATTCCGGGCGGGACGTCGAGGTTGATCCCCTGGAGAGCGGTGACAGGGCCTGGATAGACCTTCACGAGATCGCGGATCGTCAGCATGGTGCCTCCTGCGAGAGCCGGCGCGGCCCCCATTCTGGCAGGAATACGAAAAAGGGTGGGGGAAGGTTACAGGGTTTGGGTAGTGGTCTTAGTGTATTGCTCCCCCTCACGCCGCTGCCCGGGCCGCCCTCCAGGAGGTCCGTCAGCGACCAGGGACGGGCGATCCCGGCGGCCATAGGCTGCAAGAGAGGTTCTGGAGAAGGTAAGTTGATTCGTCATTCCATTCCTCTCTTACGCTTCTTACGCTCAGTTCGTGCGCAAGTCTCCTCCTAAGAGTGACTTAGAGGAAGTCGTCTATTAGACTTCCGATTCCAGGCTGGATATAGTCATGTCCCGGAATAGTCCGGGCGAAGCACCAGTTAGGGATACCAGCGGGCAGGGTGTACCTGTTCGCTGCTGGATAGGAGACACTGCTATGGCGAGCCAGATTAAGAAGAACAAGGCGACTGGCTCAAAGGGTAAGCCAGCGAGGGCCATCGCCTTCCATGCGGAGAGCGAAGACGGAGAGGAGCATGTGGTTGGCATCGGCAATCTACGGGTGATGCTGTTCAACGACAGCGGCTCGTGGTTTGCCCAGGGGCTTGAGATCGACTACTTTGCCGAGGGTACGTCCCTGGAGGATGTCAAGGATCGCTTCCGGAATGGCTTGGTTGCGACGATCGACTACCACCTAAAGCTGTACGGCGACATCGGCGGCGTTTTGCAAGTCGCCCCGCCGGAAGTTTGGAAGGAGTTCCTTAGCGGGACCGTTTCCCTGAAACGGTATTCCCAGGTCTCCCTTCATGAGCGACAGGAGGATGCACTCAGCATCTTGCCTTTCGCAGGCGTAGATTTCTACGAGAAGGCTGCCGCTTAGGGAATGCTGAATGGCACGAGATCCAGCGGAATTCGAGGGTATCTCTCTGGAGCAGGTGCTTGACGTCCTACGAAGGCACGACGTGGACGTCCTCGAAAAGGACGGGGTTACCTATCTTTCAAAGGGAGACGTTCACAAGGCGTTTGAGTTTCCGCCGCGCGTTCACCGGAGGATGCTGCATCGCCTCAGTCACATCTTCAATATCCCTGTCCACCTCTTGTTTCGCCCTGAAATGCTGTTAAACTGAGTCCCAAGGCCCCGGATCTCCGGGGCCTTCTTGTTAGAGGTCCTCCCGCCGGAACCGCTGGAGAAGCGGTGCGGGATCTTCGACAGGCTCGGCAATACCAAAACCCCAGCCCGAGTCTGCGGATGGCCAGCCCCGCAGGGGCGGCATGAATTAGCCCGGGCCGTCAGGCCCGGGAAGACGGCGACACCAAACGTTGAAGCCCCCGCCAGGGGCGACAGGAGACACCGGACCGAGATCTCCTGCCGCCCCTGGCGGGGCTTCGGTGTTTGGGGGTGCCGTCTTCCCGGGCTTACGCCGCCGGGCTACTGCCTGCCGCCCCTGCGGGCTGAGGGGACGCCGGCCTCGGCCTACCCCACCCGCTCGTCCAGGATCGCCCCGGCCCGTTCCAGGGCGAGCTGGCCGGCGGCTTCCAGCAGGTCGGCCAGCGTCGCCGGCGAGCGCAGCAGCGATTCCACAACATGCAGCGCGGCGATCAGCCCCTCGTCGAAGAGCTCCAGATGGCCCGCCACGCCGCCCGTACCGAGCTCCACGGCATACCCTTCCGGCCCCTCCTCCTTGGCGAGACGGAACGCCGCGTCCCGGCCCGTGCCCGGCAGCACCGCCGACGCCAGCAGCGCCAGCCAGCGCTCCCGGAACACCGCCGCCGGACGGAAACCCCGCTCCGGCGATTCGCCGATCCGGAACAATCCGAAGCCCCGGCCCGGCAGCTCCAGGACCCGCCACGGACCCGAAGCGTCCGCTTCACCCGCCGTGGGCGGCTCGTCGCGCTCGCCGATACGCTGGAGGAACGACAGGGAAAATGCGTTCTGGGAAGACGAAACGGTACAATCGTCGAAGGTGCTCATGGGGACTGATCTCCTCATGTGTGCTCAGGTCCGGATGTGAGGGCCAACTCACTCCGGGCCGCTTTCTGTGAATGGGCCGGACGCTCCAGCCCGCGAAGACGCGCGCGTAGGGTGTTGCCGGAAGGTTGGATGGGTGCCGCGTCACCTCCTCCCGCATCGCGGGGAAGCGTTACGACTCGGCTCCGATTCTAGAAAGAAAACGGGACGGAAATCAAGCGGAATGCGCGGGCGGGAACGACTTCGGAGAGATTCCCCTCCCGTTCTCCGCCAGCGCCACACGCGTTTCCGGAGGGCGCGGGCGGCGAGCCGGAGGGGCCGGACGCGCGAGGGAAGGGGGGACCGCGAATTCGCATGGGCCCTCCTTGCGTTATCCTCTTCGTTCGACCTGGAGGCCTGAAACCATGAAGAGAGCTCATATGCGCGCCATCCCTTTCCTGCTGACCGCCCTCTGCGCCGGAGCCGTCCTCTGGGCCGCCGACGCCAAGGCGCCCGCGGCTTCCGCGCCGCCCGATCCCGCGGCCTACCGCAAGGAGATCGAGGACTGGCGGGCGAAGCGGGTCGAGGGCCTCAAGAAAGAGGACGGCTGGCTCACCCTCGTTGGCCTCTACTGGCTGAAGCCGGGGGAGAACCGCTTCGGCAGCGATCCCGGCAATCCGGTCATCCTCCCCGAGGGGAAGGCTCCCGCCGTGGCCGGCACCCTCACCCTGGAGGGGGACACGGTCCGCCTGAACGTCCAGCCCGGGGTCGCGTTGACCGCCAACGGCAAGCCGGTGACTCCCGGCATGACGGTGAGCGCCGACGCCAGCGGCAAGCCCACCATGCTGGAGCTCGGCTCGCTCACCTTCTTCGTCATCAAGCGGGGCGACCGCATGGGCGTGCGGATCAAGGACAAGACGAGCCCCATGCTGGCCAACTTCAAGGGGATCGACGAGTTCCCCATCCGGCCCGAGTGGCGGGTGGTCGCCCGCTTCGAGCCCTACAAGGACAAGAAGATCTCCATCGCCAACATCATCGGCCAGGTGGCGGAGGAGAAATCGCCGGGGGCCGTGGTGTTCGACTGGCAGGGGAAGACCTACCGGCTCGACGCCCTCGACGGCGGCGAGGACGGCAGCCTCTTCTTCGTCTTCGGCGACCAGACCAACGGCAAGGAGACCTACGGCGCCGGCCGCTTCCTCGACACCGATCCGCCCAAGGACGGCAAGGTGGTGGTCGACTTCAACACCGCCTACAACCCGCCCTGCGCCTTCACCGCCTTCGCCACCTGCCCGCTGCCGCCGGCCCAGAACAAGCTGGGGCTCCGCGTCGAGGCGGGAGAGAAGAAGGTGGCGGGCGGGCACTCGTAAAGGGCTTACCGCCCCGCCCGCAACACCGGATACGGATTGATCGGGTCCCCCTGCCACCAGTGTTTGTCCGGATGGAGGCGGGTGATCTCGAAGTGCAGGTGTGGCGCGTCCGGTGAGGCGTCGCCGGTCGAGCCCACGTAGGCGATCACCTGCCCCTTCGCCACCGGATCCCCCTCCTTGAGCCCCGGGACGTAGTGGTCCAGGTGGGCGTAGTAGTAGCAGTAGGTCGCCGTGGGATCGAATTCGTAGATCGTCAGCCCCCCCAGGTTGCTGGTGAAGAGCTTCACGATCCGCCCCGCCTCGGTGGCCAGCACCGGCGTGCCGCGGGGGGACATGATGTCGATGGCGTTGTGGATCCGGCCCTGGCTGCGGGCGTCGTCGAAGGTGTCCTGGAGAGAGGTGCGGGGGACCCCTTGCACCGGCACCAGCAGCTCGCGCTGGGCGAGGTCCGGCGGCGGCGGCACCGGCGCGGGCAGCGGCGCTACCGTGGAGGGCCCCGGCGTCGGCGTGTGCGTGGGCGCGGTGTGCGGCGCCGTGGGGAGAGCGGCCGGCGGGAGCGCCTGGGGCACCTCCGCGGGAGGCGCCGTCCTCGCCCCGCCGCCGTAGAGGAAGACGATCAGCAGCACGGTGGCCGCGCCGAGCGCGAACCCGGCGAGCCCGGCCAGCGGCACCCGCCAGCTCTTCTTCTCCCGCGCCATGGCCGTGCTACTCCGTGAAGTGGACCGGCGTCCCCGGCTTGACCATGCTGGCCACGGTGAGGGCGTCCCAGTTGGTCAGCCGCACACAACCATGGGAGGTGGTCTTGCTGATCGTCTTGGGCTCGGGCGTGCCGTGGATGCCGTAGTGCTCCTTGGAGAGGTCGATCCAGACCATCCCCACCGGATTGTTGGGCCCGGGCTGGAGGGTGGCCTTCTCGTCCGTGGCCTTGGCGTCCCAGAAGAGATTCGGGTTGTAGTGGAACTTCGGGTTGAGCTGTACGACGGTGACCTTCCAGTCGCCGATCGGCAGCGGATCGTGCTCGCTGCCCGAGGTGACCGGAGCGTAGTAGAGGAGCTTGTCTCCCTGCTTGACCACCAGGTTGGAATTGCCCTTGGAGACGTAGATCTCGACGTCCGGCGGCGCCTCCTTCGACCTCTCCTTCACGTCGGCCGGCACGGGCCGGGCGTTGGGGACGAGGATCGGCTCGCCCGCCGCCGTGAATTGCGCCCGAGGGTTGAGGCGCTGGAGGAATTCCGGCGTGGTGTGGAAGCGCTCGCTGAGCTCCTCCAGGGGGGAGGAGTAGCCGAGCGCCGGGAGCTTGGCCTTGGCGTCCATGTTCTCGGGGATGTCGTAGAACGGCCCCTTCACGTCGTCGGGGGTGATCGTGTAGGGGATTACCGTCTGGTTGGTGCCCGCGAGCGCCAGCAGCTTCTGCCAGGTCGCCGGGTCCATGGCGCCGGTGGCCGGCAGGCCGTTCGCCGTCTGGAAGGCCGCGAGCGCCCGGCGGGTGTTCGTCCCCCCCTTGCCGTCGATCGCGCCCGGCGAGAAGGCCACCCGGTCGAGCAGCACCTGGACGTCCCCCATCGACTTCGGGTTGGGGGCGCCCTGAAGGGCTGTGGGAAGCCCCGGTGCCGGGGCCGCCACCGGCGCGCCGGGTTGCGGAGCGGGTTGGACCGGCGCCGGTTGGGGCTGAGGCGCCTGCTGGGCCGTCGCGGCCAGCGGAGCCAGGAGCATCAGGAGGGTCAGCTTCAACGTATCTCTTGACATGAAAGGATCTCCGGAATCTGGAGGCCCGCTTCAGCGGGCCGTGATCCCGGAGAATGCAACCGGCGGGCCATGGGGCAAACCCTCACCCCTGACCCCTCTCCCGTCCCCTCCCGCCCTCCCTCACCGGGAGAGGGGAAAAAGGCGGCACGGAGGACAGGTGTTTTGTAGGGGCGGCCACACAGGGCCGCCCCTACAAGAACATCCCGCGGACAAGCCCCCCTCTTCTCCCGGTGAGGGAGGGTGGGAGGGGACGGGAGAAGAGGGCCGGGGTGATGAGGGGTTTTGGGAGGGGGGCTATGCTC
>DASXJP010000317.1:0-28581 GCA_036497345.1 Thermoanaerobaculia bacterium | reverse complement strand
CGCCCGGCACGCAGAGCCAGAAGACGGCGAGGATCAGCAGCACGAACGCCGCCAGGCCGCCGGCCATCCAGACCGCGACGCGCCGGAGGCCCGGACGTTCCCCGTGAGCCGCGCGGGCCATGCCGAGCACCAGCCACCCATAGGCCGCCACCAGGACGAGCAGGTAGATCCACTGGGACAGCGCGGTGCTCCGGGCGACGTCGACGGCCTCGCTCCAGCGATGAGACCAGATCGGGACCGTCGCCACGGTCAGCAGGACGCCGGTCCCCGCCGCCAGCAGGCCGGTGCCGGCCATCAGCAGGGCGTGGTTGCCGCGCGGGTCGTGGATCGGCCGTCCGTCGTCGGGGTCGACCGGCCCCCCGGGGATCTCGTCCAGCAGGGCGGCGCGGTGGAGCCCGATCGCCAGCAGGCAGAACAGGCCGGCCACCAGCAGGATCTGGAGGTCGTCCTTGTCGTCGAAACCGTCCTGCGGCGCGACGACGCCGGCCTGCCGGGATCTCGCCGGCCGCGCGGTGGCCGGAAGCGCCGGGCCGGGCTCCCGGCTGCAGAAGTGGGCGGTCCCCAGCGCCGCCCGCTCGACCGGCAACCGGGCGATCGGCCAGAGCGAGCCGTTGCCGACGGCGGCGATCCAGGCCTGCGGCGCCGGCAGAGGGGTGGCGCCGAGCAGATACCGGGCCGCCTCGAAGACCCCCTCCTGGTATTCGCTGCCGAACTGCCTGCGCTCGCCGCTGAACTGCCAACGCTCCTCCGCGGACGAGATCCACCGCTCGGCCAGGGCCGGAAAACCGGGCGCTCCTTCCGTGAACAGCGGATAGCTCCCGAGAACGAGCATGCCGTCGAGCTCCACCGCGTGGTCGGGATGGGCGTAGAGGAGGTTGTTGTCGAAGGTGAACAGGACCACGTCGGGGGCGAGCTGGCGGAGCTTCTCGGCCAGGAAGAGCTTGTCCATGGGATCGGTCGACACGATGCCGACATAGCGGATCCCCTCGCGCGCGATGGTCTGCAGCAGGTTCGCGACCAGCAGATCGTTGATCGAGGTCGTCGTCGAGCTGAACGTGGGCACCAGGTCCACTTCCTGCTCGTGGCCGGAGAGGTCGAGGCCGAGGACGCGGCGAGGGGTCTGCAGCGGGTTGGCCTGCGCCGCCTGCTCCGCCTTCTGGGCGTCTTCCCAGGCGGTGCGGAGGTCCGAGAGGTGGCTCGGGAAGGTGAAGAGCACCAGCTTCTGGCCCAGCGCTCCCCCGCCCAACGGTATGCCCCTGGGATTGACGAAGCTCTGGCCGTACCGGGTGTCGTCCTCGATCAGCAGCCCGACCTTGCGGAGGTTCCATCCCATCTTCTGCTGGAGGAACCCGAGCGCCTGGACCTGGAGCACGGAGTCGGGCAACGCCGCGCGGCAGAAGCTGACGTCGACCTCGTTGAAGGCCTCTTCAAGGCCGTCGGCCGTCGCCGAGCCCGAGGCGGCCCGGAAGCTGAGCAGGTTGCCCCGGCTCTGCCGCCAGCTCGTCAGGGCCAGGCGGATCGATTCCACGGAGCCGGAGAACGAGGGGCCGAGGATCGCGACCGTGGGCTCGACCGCGGCGCCCTGGAGGCCGGCGATCAGCTCGAGGGCCTCGCGGAAGGTGTCCTTCTGGATCCCCATCTTGGACGTCTCAGGGACCAGGAGCACCGCTTCCAGAGCTCGGGGCTCGGTGCCGCGGAAGAGGAGGATCCCGGGCGCCGACGGTGCCGGCTTCGCCGTGCCGGTCCCGGCGCTCACCCAGGGGAGCCAGACGCGGTCGAGCAGATAGTCGTCGGGCGCGGGCGGGAAACCGCGGCGCCAGGTCTTCGAATCGGCGAAGGCGCGCTGGATGGCGTCGAGCGCCTGGTCCATGCGGGGATCGGGCAGGGCCGGCACCAGCGCCACCATGAAGCGCAGATCGTAATTCGTCGCTTTCGCCTGAGCGACGATCTCCTTCAGACTCTCGCCGCGCGGCTTCTCCGCCGCCGCGGGAAGGCTGAAGAAGTCGCGCAGGAGGCGCACCGGCATGCACCAGGGATGGAGGGGAGACGGCGCCGCCGCCGTTGCCGTCGCGGTCGCCGTTGCCGCCGCTGCCGAAGCCGTCGCAGCACCGGGCCCCTTCGCCGCTTCCGGTTTGCAATCCTGGCTGTCGAGGGAGGCCTGACCCGCCGGCGTCACCGGCTCGACCCTGGGGGTCTCGGCCGGCGCCCCCTTCGCCGGCACCTCGGGCTTGGCCGGCGGCGCGATCGCCAGCTTGGCGGCCGGAAAGCCGACCAGCAGGCCCAGGATGAGCAGGAGGAATGGGGACGTTTTGTTCACGGCGGCTCCCTGGGGGCGGCGGACCCCCCAACAGCAACTTAGGCGTGAGTAGCGCAGCCTATGTTACTGAAAGACGGACGGAGAGGAAAATTTCACTCGCTTGCCTGCCGTGTCTCAGCGATCGAACGGCCACTCGCTGATCCAATGGAATCCGTGGCTGAGGAGCGGGAACCGGGAATCGTCCAGGCGGCGGAACCGGCCGCGGATCTGCTTGCCGTCCACTGTCCCCTCCAGGGCAAGCACGTCCGGCGCGACCTGCTTGAAGGAGATGGAGGCCTTCCGCTCCGGGTCGCAGCAGAGGGTGTATCTGTGCTGCCCGGGGTCGGGCCTGAGCTCGTAGTCGCGGACCTTGGTCTCGTGTGCGTACTGGATGCCGATGGCTCCCGGCCACTCGAAGACCAAGCGTCGCCATAGCGTCTCGTCCGTGGCCGGCAGCGGCCGGGCGGCCCCGTCGACCGCGAGCTCCTCGACCTCCCAGACGCCGTACAACCGCTGCCCGGTCGCCACGTCCGCATATTGCAGCCTGTCCTCGTGGGACCGCTGGAGCGCGGCAACGGTGAGGTACAGGATGAGCACCGTGCGGAAGACCAGCGCGGCACGGTTGCCTTTGCGGCTGGCGAAGAGCGGTCGCTGCTCGGCCGGCGGCACCGGGCGGTTCCAGACGAGCAGGCCCGCCAGCCGCCTCAGGTCGGGAGCGGCCAGGAAGACGGCCATCAGGAGCAGGTGAGAGGAGTACAGCTTGACCGGCACGTCGTAGCTGAAGTTGAGCATGACCACGTTGCTCAGGACTCCGATGCAGACGAGCGCGCCGAGCAGCGTCGTGCGGCGGGCGGCGAGCAGCAGGCCGCCGAGCATCTCGGCCGCGCCGGTGAAGATGATGTAGGGAATGGACGATCCCATGAACGTCCACAGGAGGTGCATCGGCGAGCCCTCGCCGATCGGCTCCAGGAGGTCCCGCGGAAACGGGGTGCCGAACTGCTCCGGGATGACCTTGTACGCTCCATACTTGAGCATCGCGGCCGCGAGCGCGAAGCGGACGTAGACCCGCAGCCATTCATGGAGCCGCGCGTAGTTGGCGCGCCGGCTGTCCAGGAGCGTCCAGACGGCCGTGGCCGCCAGCGCCAGGATCAGATAGCAGAAGACGAGCACGTAGTTGTAGGCCGTGTCCCCGCTGCCCGTGGGGTGAGAGCGAGCCACGACCCCGAGCACGTGCTCCCCCACCCAGGGCACGACTCTGTGCCAGATCTCCTTGTACGACTCGTCCAGGACCTCGCCGTAGACGGGAATGACGGTCAGGGGAAAGGGGAAGTTGTAGAGGACGAGGTAGGAGAACAGGAACCGGAACAGGGCCCGCTGGACGGGTCCCCACGCCGGTTTGTCCTGCCTCAGTGGCTCCATCTTGCCTCCGTGGTCGGAGAGCCCAGTATACGGGATCGGCGCAGGCGTGGCGAGTCGACGCTCCCTCCGCACCGGCCGCGGCGCGGATTCTCTTCCTATTGACATCCGATAGGAGCCGTCCTATCCTCCTATCGGCACTCGATAGGAGGGATTTGGTGAACGAGGAAAAGACCGAGCTGCTGCAGGGGACCCTCGATCTGCTGATCCTGAAGGCGGTCACCCTCGGAACGAATCACGGTCTGGGGATCGCCCGGCGCATCGAGCAGATCACCCAGGGGACGTTCCAGGTGAGTCCCGGCTCCCTGTTTCCGGCGCTCCACCGCCTCGAGGAGCACGGCTTCCTGAAAGCGGAGTGGGGCGAATCCGAGAACAACCGCCGCGCCAAGTTCTATCGGCTGACGCCGGCCGGCCGGCGGCGGCTCGAGGCCGAGAAGCAGAGTTGGGAACGCGTCGTGGCCGCCATGGCCCACGCGCTTGCGGCCACCTAGCCGACGGGAGGACGTATGCCGCTGCTGGCCCGTGGATCGAGCGTGATGCGCAACCTGTTCCGGCGCGAGCGGGTCGACCAGGACCTCGACGAGGAGGTCCGCTCCTACCTCGCGGCTCTCGTCGAGGAGAAGGTCGCCGCCGGCATGCCGCTGGAGGCGGCCCGCCGGGCGGCGGCGATCGAGGTGGGCGGCGTCGAGCAGGTCAAGGAGCGGGTGCGGCAGGCGCGCGCGGGAGCGCTGCTCGAGTCGCTGCTGCAGGATCTGCGCTACGGCCTGCGCACTTTGGCGAAGAATCCCGGCTTCACCGCCGCGGCGGTCCTCACCCTCGGCCTCGGCATCGGTGCGAATACGGCGATCTTCTCCGTGGTCGACGGCGTCCTCTTGAGCCCTCTCGCGGGCCGCGACCCGGACCGTCTCGTGATGCTGTGGGAGTCGACGCAGAATACGCCGCGGATCCCGTTGTCCTACCCCGACTACCTCGACTGGCGGCAGCGCGCGCAGAGCTTCGAGGACATCGCGGTCTACAGCGGCTTCGATCAATTCACGATGACCGGAGAGGGGGATCCTGAACGGGTCCATGGCGGTCTGGCGTCAGGGAGCCTCTTCACGGTCTTCGACGTCAAGCCGGGGTCCGGGCGCCTCCTCGCTCCCCGCGACGACCGTCCCGACGCCGAGCCGGTGGCGGTGATCACCGATGGGTTCTGGCATCGCCGCTTCGCCGCGGACCCCCAGGTGGTGGGCCGATCGATTCTGCTCGACGGCAACGCCTACACGATCGTCGGCGTGCTGCCGCCGAGCTTCCGGATCGCCGGTGCGGAGGTCTGGCTGCCGCTCGGGCGCTTCACGCACACGCCGCGTTTCGTCCGCGCCAATCACGGGCTCATCGGCATCGGCCGGCTCAAACCCGGGGTGACGATCGACCGGATGCTCGCCGATCTCGGCGCGGTGGCCCGCCAGCTCCAGCGCGACTATCCGGCCGACGACGCGGGGATCGGCGCCGGGGGAGCGCCGCTCAAGGAGATGATGGTCGGCAGCATCCGCCGGCCATTGGGCGTGCTGGCGGCGGCGGTGGGGCTGGTGCTGCTCGTCGCCTGCGCGAACGTGGCGAACCTGCTGTTGAGCCGCGCCGCCTCGCGGCAGCACGAGCTCGCGCTGCGCGTCGCGATCGGCGCCGGGAGGAGGCGGGTCGTCCGGCAACTGATGACCGAGAGCCTCCTCCTCGCCGTCGCCGGCGGCGTGCTCGGGCTCGGCCTCGCCTGGGCCGGGGTGAAGCTCCTCGTGGCGTTGCACCCCGCCAACGTCCCCCGCCTGATGGATATTCAGGTGGATGCCACCGTGCTGGCCTTCACGCTCGGGCTTTCCGTGGTCACCGGTCTCCTCTTCGGCCTCGCGCCGGCGCTGCACATAGCCCGCAGCGAGCCGGTCCTCGCGCTGCAGGAGGGCGGGCGGCGCACGAGCGGGGGGCGCGCCCGCCGCCGCCTGGCGACCGGGCTGACCGTCGCCGAAGTGGCGATGGCGCTCCTGCTCCTGGTGGTGGCGGGGCTCCTCGTCCGCAGCTTCGCCAGGCTCACCGGGGTCGATCCCGGATTCGAGCCGCGCCATGTCACCGCCGCGCTGATCGCGCTTCCCGAACGGGACTATCCCGACGAGGCCCGGCGCCGGCTCGCCTTCCGCGAGCTGCTGCGGCGCGTGCGGGCGCTGCCGCAAGCGCGGGACGCCGCCCTCGCGACCGATCTGCCGTCGTCGACGAGCTGGCAGACCCAGGTCACCTTCCCAGGGCGGCCGCCGGCCCATCCGGGGAGCGAGCCCTTCTTGGACGCCGTGATCGCGAGCCCCGAGCACTTCCGCACGATGCGCATCCGGCTCCTCGCCGGGCGCGGCATCGAGCCCGCGGATGCGCAAGGGCAGCCGCGGGTGGTGGTGGTGAGCGAATCGGTCGCCAAGCGCTTCTTCGGCGGCCGCGGCACGCTCGGGCAGCGCATCAAGCAGGGCGGCGCCGGCGCGGAAGGCCCCTGGCTCACCATCGTGGGCATCGTGGCCGACGTGAGGAACGACGGGCTCCGCATCGCCTCGCGCGGCACGATGTACGTCCCGCTCGAACAGTGGGACCCGTCGGCGGCCTGGCTCATGGTCCGCAGCGAGACGCCCCTCGCGGAGCTCCTGCCGCTGCTGCGCCGCGAGACCGCCGCTCTGGACCGCAATCTGCCGCTCGCCGACGTCACGACGCTCGACGACGCGCTGGATGAGTCCGTGGCCCAGGAGAGGCTCGCGATGCTGATGCTCGGCATCTTCGCAGCTCTCGCCCTGATGCTCGCCGCGGTCGGAATCTACGGTTTGATCGCTTACAGCGTCGCCCAGCGCGCGCAGGAGATCGGCGTCCGCATCGCGCTCGGAGCGCGGCGCGCCGACGTGCTCGGCCTGGTGGTGGGACAGGCGATGCGGCTCACCCTGCTCGGCATCATTCTCGGAGCGGTGGCGGCGTTGGGCTCCGGGCGGCTCATTGCCTCGCTGCTCTTCGAGGTCGAGCCCGGCGACCCTTCCGTGCTCGCGGGCGCCGCGCTCCTGGTGGCCGCGGTGGCGCTCCTCGCCGCGGGCCTGCCGGCTCTGCGCGCGGCGCAGACAGAGCCGCGGGCTGCGCTCTCCGAGGGCTAGGCCTGGAGCGGGAACCGCCCAGTGGGTATCACCTACCGGCGTTTGACCTGCGCCAACACCTGGCGAGCGCGTTCGCGCAAGGTTCCTGTCACCTCGATCGATTCCAGGCCGAAGCTCCTTCGATCCTCGACGACGATGTCCCGCAGCTCCTCGTCCACGCGCCGCCGGAGCCGGCGATCTTCCGGATCCGATACGACGACACGATCGGGATGCTCGATGGGCACGAAAACGATTAAATCGAGCCGCCGCATCGCGCTCTCCAGGCGCGGCAGCCAAACCCCGACGTCGAAGCCAGCGGAATCTCTATGTGCGATCAGGTACGCCAGCATGTCCGCCGGGCAGCGATCGAAAAGCTGATCCTCCTCGCTGTCTTCCACGCATTGGATCGAGCGCTCGAGCTGCAGCTCGAAGTCGTCGAGAGACGGCATCTCCGCGAATTCGTGCCCCTCCTCTGCAAGGAGGTAGTAGGGCTCGTCCACCACCACGTAATTCGGAAGCGCCCGGCTCAGCTCCTCGATCAGCGTCGTCTTGCCGGTTCGATGCGCTCCCGAGACAGCGATTCTCATAGCGGTACTCTACGGGATCGCGGCTCTCGCGGTGACGGAGAGACCGCCGGTCGGCCGGTGCCAGGGGTTTATTCGTACCGCAACGCCTCGATCGGATCGAGCGAGGCGGCGCGGGTGGCGGGGTAGATCCCGGAGGCGAGGCCGACCGTCATGGCGACGCCGGTGGCGAGGAGGATGGAGGCGCCGGTGACGATCGTCTGCCAGCCGGCGTAGACGGCGACCCCGCGGGCGAGGGCGAGGCCCGCCACGATGCCCGCCACGCCGCCGATCAGGCTGATGGCGAACGACTCGACGATGAACTGGAAGCGGATGTCGCCGCGCCGCGCGCCCACCGCCCGCCGGACGCCGATCTCGCGCGTGCGCTCCAGCACCGTGGCCAGCATGATGTTCATGATGCCGATCCCCCCCACCAGCAGGGAGATGCCGGCGATCGCCCCCATCACCACGTTGAACAGCTGCTGGGTGCGCCGGCTCTCGGCCAGCAGCGCCTCGGGGACCACCAGCTCGTAGTCCCCCATGCCGGCGTGCAGCCGGTCGAGGAGGTCGCGCATCAGGCTGGCCGTCTCCTGGCCGCTCATCCCGGGCTTCAAGCGGACCACGATCTCGTCGAGCGGCGAGGCGAGCACCGGGTGCTCGAACTTGCGGTCGGCCGTGGAGAGCGGCAGGTAGATCTCGCGCGACGACGGGCCAGAGCCGCCGGCGCCGGTGTCCGCGCCGGAGGAGGACGCCGCCGCGGCGTCCCCTCCCCCCGCGCTTCCCTTCCCCGGAGCGCCCGCGCCGGTGGCCGACTTGGCCGGGGCCGCGTCGGCGGCCAGCACGCCCACCACCTCCAGCCAGACGTCGTTGACCTTCACCAGCCCGCCCAGCGCCTGGTCGTAGCCGAAGAGGTCGCGCCGCACCTCCGGGCCGATCACGCAGACCTGGGCGTGCGTGCTCTCGTCGAGCGGATCGAGGAAGCGCCCCTCGGCCAGCCCCAGATGGGCCAGCTCGCCGTAGCGAGGGGTGACGCCGTACACGGCGGCGCCGTCGGTCTTGCCGGACGGCGAGATCACCTTGTAGGGGTCGATGTGGATGCGCGGCACCACCAGGTCGACGCCGGGGACCGCTTCGGAAATGGCGGCGGCGTCGCGCTGCGAGACGCCCAGCGACTGCTGGCGGATCTCGCGCAGCTCGTCGTCCTTGAAGCTCTTGGCGCGCACCAGCACGTTGCGCAGCCCCAGGCGCTCGATCGAGGCCAGGGCCTGGCGCTCGGCCCCGGCGCCGATCGACATCATGGCGATCACGGCGCCGACGCCGAAGATCATGCCGAGCATGGTCAGCGCCGAGCGCAGCTTGTGCGCCGCCAGGTTGTCGAGCGCCGAGCGGAAGGCTTCCTGAGGGGTCATCCGACGATGATCGTCATGCTGCCGCCCCCCTGCGGGGACCGCGGCGGTGGCGCGGACGGTTTCTTGGGTTTGACCTCGGGGGTACCGGCGGGGCGCGTGGGATCGCGCAGGGCGAGCACGTCCCCCTTGGCGATCCCGGACTCGACGACGATGCGGCCCATGGTGGAGGCGCCGAGCTTCACCTCCACCGGCTCGAAGCCGCGCGCCCCCTTGCGGAAGACGACCGAGCGGCCCTCGCGGTCGAACACCGCCTGCCGGGGGACCATCAGGGCGCCCTTGCGCTGGTCGAGCAGCAGCGTCGCCTGCACCCGCTGCCCGGGCTTCATGACCCGCGGATCGGTCTTGTCGAGCGCCAGGATGACGGCGAAGTACTGCACCGGCGAGCCGGGGATGCGCGGCTTGGCCAGCGTGTCCACCCGCTGGATGCGCGCGGGATAGGTGACCCCGGGCGCCGACTCGACGGCGACCGTGGCCGGCTTGCCCACCTTGAGCCCGCCGGCGTCCGCCTCCAGCACGTAGACCTCGGCCTGCATCGTGGAGAGATCGGGGATCTCCGCCAGCGGCTGGCCGTTCCAGACGTTGTCCCCCACGCGGGTGGTGTCCCCCCGCCAGTTGCGCTTGAGGATCAGCACGCCGTCATGGGGGGCGGTGACGGAGAGCGCCTGGAGCCCCGCCTTGGCCTGCTGGATCTTGGCCTCGGCCTGCCGCACTTTGATCTGCAACAGCGCGACCTCGGTGCCGGTGAGCTTCTGGTGGGTGTGCTGCGCCGCCTCGGCGTGCTTCTCCCGCTCCGTCGCGAGCTTCTGATCGATGTCCGACTCGATGATCTCGCTGCGCGAGAAGATCTCGGCGTCCTTCTTCTGGAAGTGGCTCGCCTGCTCCAGCTCGACGCGGGCCATGGCGGCGTCCTTCTCCAGCTTGCGGACCTCGGAGAGGCCGGAGAGCTCCTCCTTCTCCATCTGCAGCCGGGCCGAGCGCAGATCGTCCCCGGCGTCGATCAGCCGCTTCTGCAGGGCGCTGGGATCGAAGCGGATGACCACGTCCCCCGCCTTGACCAGGGAGCCGTCCGGCGCCAGCCAGCCGATGCGGGAGGGGCCGGCCACTCCCATGGGCACGGAGACCGGGGTGGCCCGCACCGCCCGCAGCTCCCCCTGCGCCGGCACGCTGCGCACCAGGTCCGACGGCTCGATGCGCAGGGTGGGCACGTCCTCGCCGGGGCGCGAGAGCGGCAGGAAGGCCCCGAGGGCGATCAGCAGCACCACGGCCGCCGCGGCGGCGAGCCCCAGCCGGGAGATCCTGCTCTTGGTCTCCTTCATCAGCGCCCCTCCCCGGCCGAGAGATCGCGGCGGGAGACCATGTCGCCGGCCTTGAGGCCGCTCCTGATCTCCACCAGACGGTCGTTGCGCCGCCCGAAGACGGGGTGGACCTCCTCGCTCCGCCAGCCGACCTTGCGATAGACCACCGGGCCGTCCGGCCGGTTGAACACCGCCTCGAGCGGCGCCACCAGCGCCCTGGGGACGCTCTCCGTCTCGATGGTGCCCAGGAAGCGCATGCCGGGGCGCATCCGCTGCGGATCGGTGCGGTCGAGGTCGATCTCCAGCCGCACCACCTTGAGGGGGTTGCGCTCCGAGCGGCTCTGCACGGAGCCGCCGACCGACCGCACGCGGCCGGTGAAGACGTCGTCCGGATGGGCGTCGAGGCGGAAGGTCACGCGCTGCCCCACGGCCACGCGGCCGGCGTCGGCCTCATCGATGTCCCCCGCGGCCTCCATGCGGCGCAGGTCGGGGATCTCGATCACCTGCTGGCCGCGCCAGCAGGAGTCCCCCACCTTCTTCTTCTCCCCCTCGTCGGTGGCGACGTAGACCACGGTGCCGGAGCGGGGGGCGGTCACGGTCATGCGGCGGACGGCTTCCTCCATGTCCTGGACGCGGACGGCGGCGCGGTCGCGCTTGCGGGCCAGGGCCTCGGCCTCGGCGCCGCTCTGGACGGCCTCCAGGCGGAGGCGGTCCTTGAGATAGGCGACCTCGCGGCGGGCCAGATCGAGATCCTCGCGCGACTTGGCGAGCTCCTTGGACGCCACCAGCTCGGGCGGCACGTCCACCTTGAGCTGGGCCTTGCGCAGGCGGGCCTCGGCCTCGGCGAGCTCGAGCTGCCGGTCGCGGCGCGCGATCTCCTGATCGGTCTGCTTCTTCTCCAGCTCCTTCTGCGCCGAGTCGCGCTCGGCCCGCTTGTCGAGGAGCTGGCGCTGCAGCTCCGAGGTGTCGAAGCCGAGCACCGGCTGCCCCTCGCGCACCGGCATCCCCTCGGGCGCCATGAAGGAGATCTTGTAGTCCCAGATCTCGGAGACCTGCGGCGGCCCGATGCGCACCGACTGCACCGAGGAGAGCGTGCCCGCCACCGGCACGCCGATCACGAGATTGTCCCGCCGCACCTCGGCCCAGTCGCCGGTCGCGGACGCCGCGGCCCGGCCGGCCACCAGCCAGAGCCCCAGGGCGGCGGCGATCAGCAGCACGCCGCTGGCCGCGAAACGGGTGATCCGGCGCCGCCGCGGGCTCATCCGGCCCTCCCGTCGCGGGACCGCAGCCGGGTCCCCGCCGAGACTCCGGACTCGACCACGCAGGTATCCGCCGAGCAGGGACCGAGCCGCACCGGGGCCGAGCCACCCGAGGCGAGCAGCACCCGCGGCCCGCCGGCGGAGAGGTCGAGAGCCGCCCGCGGCACCAGCAGGACGTCCTTCGTCTCGTCCCCCAACACTTCCACGCGCACCGACATGCCGGGACGCATGCGCCGGGTGTCCACCTTGTCCAGCTCGATCCGCACGGGGAAATAGTGCAGCAGTTGGCTGCGCCGCGACTCCCGGGCCACCGGCGAGACGTCGACCACCCGGCCGCGGTAGGTGGTGTCGGGATAGGCGTCGAGCGTGCAGACGACCTGCATGCCAGGCTTGACCCGGCCGTCGTCCACGTCGGAGAGATTGGCCTGCACCATCATCGACGAGAGATCCGGCAGGGTCGCCACCGCCATGCCGGGCCAGACCGAGTCCCCCACCTGGAACTTGCGCCCCTCGAAGGGGTGGGAGCTCAGGAGCACCATGC
Organism: Thermoanaerobaculia bacterium; assembly: GCA_036497345.1. Taxonomy (GTDB): domain Bacteria; phylum Acidobacteriota; class Thermoanaerobaculia; order Multivoradales; family UBA5704; genus DATARR01. The sequence goes on along the minus strand of DASXJP010000317.1, from coordinate 16,680 downwards.
CGTCGCGCGGCGCCTTGATGGCGAGCGCGTCGATCGACTCTTCCGCGGTATGGATCTCCCGCCGCGACTTGTCGAGCGAGATCCGCTTCACCTCGACGTCGGTATCGCTCACCTTCGACTCGCTCCGCAGCACCTCCTCAGCCTTGGCGAGATCGGTCTCGGCGTGCTTGAGGGCGAGCTGGCGCTCCTGGTATTCCCGCAGCGAGAGGAGGTCCTTGGGGATGGCGGCGTCGACCTTGGCCTTCTCCAGGGCGGAGCGGGCCTTCTGGACGTCGAACCGGCGTTCGGAAGCGCTGGTCTTGACCCCGGCCTGGGCGGTGGCGAGATCGCTGCCGGCCTGGGCGGCGCTGAGCCGCTTCTCCTCCAGGTCGGAGGAGAACTGCGAGTTGTCGAACGCCACCACCGGCTCGCCCGCCTTGACGGGGACGCCGTCCGGGGCCAGCCAGCGGATGGTGAGCTGGAAGGCGTTGGTGCGCGGCACGTTCATGGCCTCCCCACGCTCGGCCTCGAGCTCGCCCGAGAGGATCAGCCGCTGGCGGAACGAGCCGCGATGGGCCGTCAGCCCGGTCTCCCGGCTCGATTGCGCGCGCGCCCCCTCTCCCGAGCAGCCGGCCAGAGGGGCCAGGCAGGCCAGGAGAAGGAGACAAGCGGAGGAAGACGTTCGAGCTCTCACCATTTCCTTTAAAACGTATACGGCACCCGGACATTCCTGTCTAGAGGTAGGGTGCCTGCCCCAAGAGTATACGAGCCAAACCCCGCAGGAGTTTAGGGAACCCTCGTTTGAGCCTCGGAGGCCCGCCTCTTCTCCCAACGCGGGAGGAGAGAGGATCTCCTCACTGGAGGCTTGTCGGGGCGGGGCCGGGTCGAGCGACGCTCCCGCCCTGGAAGGGCGGGCTCAACCCCAGACGGCCCCAGAGGTGTATGTTTAAGCGCATGGCTCGCATGCAAGTCTACCTCCCCGACGATCTGTACAAGCTGGTCAAGGCCCGAGGTCTTCCGGCTTCGGAGCTCCTTCAGAAGGCTGTGCGCGCGGAGTTGCGCCGGCTGGAATTGCTCGCCGAGACCGATCGCTACGTTGCGGATCTGGTCGCCGAGGTGGGGCCACCCACCGGGGCTCAGAGCACGCGCGCCGCCGCTGTCGCGCTGGAAACCGCACGCCAGCAGATTCGCGAGGGAGAGGGGATCAGCCACGAGGATTTCTGGCGCGAGATGGACGAAGAGAAGCCCGGCAAAAAACGGCCCAGGGGTAAGGGAAAGACGGCGTGAGCTGAGCCGGCACTGAGGCTGGCGAGCCCCCATGCTACGATTTCATCCAGCAATCCTTCAAAGAGGTGGACAGGCAGGAGGCCGAGCCGCCCTCCCGCCCCGAAGGGGCGGCCTTTGAATAGCCTGGCGTTTCAACGCCAGGCGGAGCGTCGTACCGATTCCCCCAAACCCCGCAGGGGTGGCCGATTGGTGAAGAATCGGCCGCCCTTTCAGGGCGGGTCCCCCTCCCAGTGACAGAAGATGTGTATAAGGGGGTGGGCTGACGCAACGGGTACATGCCTGGGCTCCTACGGAGCCCTCGAAAATCACACCCCCAACAAATTCCCCCGCACCTTCTCATACCCCCTCTCCCCCGCCCACAAACTCAGCGGAATCGCCGCCAGCTCATCCACCACCGGCACGGCGCGGCCGTTCTTGGTGAGATCGATCGTCTTGATGTAGGAGTGGCAGGTGTCGCAGGCCTCGACGCGCACGTGGGGGAGCTCCTCGGCGGTGTAGACGGGGAGCTTCTCGACGGCTTCCTCGCCGCAGGCGGCGCAGATGAGGCGGCGGAAGTCCCATTCGTGGGCGCAGAGCGAGCAGATCAGCGACCTTTTGCCGCCGTCCCCCTGGGGTCTCAGGACCCCGACCAGCGGCGGGGCGCCGCAGAGGGGACAGAGCGAGGGAGTGGCGTGGAGCTCCTGTGGTGGGAGGCGGTCGGCCAGATGCTCGGCGTAGGGTTGCAGGAAGGCCCAGGCGAGGAGGCCCTCGGCGGGATCGAGGGCCTCCGCGCCCTCCTTCCAGAAGGTTTCCAGCAGCCTCCCCCAGCGCTCCTCTCCCGCGGCGATCAATGAGGTGGCCGCCTGCGCCAGGGGCTGCGGCGCGATCTGTTGGATCAATTCGAGGAAGGACGGAAACCAGGGCAGGAGGGCGGAGCGGTCGAGGTCTCCACCCAGAGCTCCGTTCCGGGGCTCCAGGCCCTCGTAGAGCGACTTCTGAAAGCTGGCCAGGGCCGCGTAGAAGCGCAGCCCCTCGACGGCGAACGGATGAGCCGCGGCCAGCTCATCCGCCCGCCGGATGCGTTGGTCCCACTTGGACGCCTTCATTCCTTGGCCGACGACTCCCGGGCGACCCTTTCATACCAGGCCCGGTGGAACCGTTGCGCCCAGGTGCGCGAGACGTCGCCGCGGATGACCGATCCGAAGGCCCCCCGCTCCACCGCCGTGCCCATGTAGACGTGGATCATGAACAGGGCGATGGTGATCAGCGCGGCGATGGGGTGCAGGAGCACCGAGATCAGCCGGAAGGCGCGCAGGCTCCAGGGGAACCAGTGCGGCTCCCAGAGGACGAAACCGGTGAGGAGCAGCACGATGCCGCACCAGAGAAACCCCCAGTAGAGGGCCTTCTGGCCGGCGTTGAAGCGGTCCTCGTCCGGCACGGCCGAATCCTCGTTGCGGATGTAGTGCGGCAGCGCCCGCCACCACGCCCGGTCCTGCGCGGTGAACCGCATCTGCGAGCCCCACATGGGGAGCATCCACAGCACCGCGAGGAAGAAGATCAGGCCCACCCACGGATGCAGCTCGCGGGAGATCGTGGGGCCGCCAAAGATGATGGTGATCCAGAACAGCCACGGGCTCCAGAAGGCGAGCCCGGTGAGCAGGAGATAGACGTAGGAGAACCCCGCCAGCCAGTGCACGAGGCGCTCGCGGTAGTTATAGCGCAGGACCCGCCCGTTCGGCAGCAAGTAGGACTGGCTCATGGCTCTTTACCCTCCCGGATCTCTTCCTTGCCCTCCTCGACGATCTTCGGACCGAAACGCAGATAGTGGACGAACAGGCCGACCAGGCCGCCCGCCATGGCGAGGTTGCCGATCCATTTGAGCGGCCGCTTCCACAGCCAGACCGTCCACGGGACGTGCGGATTGCTCGGCAGGCCGCCGTAGGCCTCGGGGTTCGAGGCGTCGTGCAGCACGTAGAGCACGTGGGTACCTTTGACGCCTTCCGGATCGTAGACCCCGGCGTGGGCGTAACCCGAGACGTCGCGGAGCTGTTTCGCCCGGCTCTCCCCCAGCTCCTTCATCTCGTCCTTGGTGCCGAAGTGCAGGCAGCCGGTGGGGCACGCCTTGATGCAGGCGGGCTCCAGCCCCTCGGCCACGCGGTCGGAGCAGAGGGTACACTTGAACACCTTACGCGAGGTGGGGCTGAACTTCGGGATGTTGAACGGGCAGCCCGTGATGCAATAGCCGCAGCCGATGCACGAGTCCTGGTTGAAATCGACGATGCCGTTCTGATACTGCACGATGGCGCCGTCGGCCGGGCAGGCGATGAGGCAGCCCGGCTCCTCGCAGTGCATGCACTGGTCCTTGCGCATGAGCAGCATCATGTTGCCGCCCTCGGTCTCGTGCTCGTTGAAACGGATCAGGTTCCAGAAATTCCACGCCGTGTCGGGCATGGTCTGGTAGCTGTTCTGGAACGTGGTTTCGCTGAACGAGAGACCGTTCCACTCCATGCAGGCGACCTCGCAGGCCTTGCAGCCGATGCAGGTCGTGGTGTCGATCAGCTTGGCGACCTCGAGGTCGCGCTTGAGGCCGACGCCCGGGACGGAGCCGGGGTGGCCTGAGATCCTGCGGACTTCCAGGTTGGCTTGGCTCATGGCGTCCCCCTAGGCTTTCTCGACCTTGACGAGGAAGCCCTTGAACTCGGGCGTGTAGGCGTTGGGATCGTAGACGGTCGGCGACAGCCCATTGACCAGCGTTCTCGCGTTTCTCTCCTCGTCCTCCTGGATGCCGCGGAAGCCCTGATGGATCGGGATGCCGATCTGGTAGACCTTCTTGCCGTCGATGGTCATCGGCTTGATGCGTTTGGTGACGAAGGCCTTGGCGATGTAATGGCTGCGGATGCTCGACACCTTCACCTTGTCGCCGCCCTTGATCCCCAGCGACTCCGCCAGCTCGACCGGCATCTCCACGAACGGCTCGGGGATGAGCTGCACGTTCACCGGATTGTTCTTGGTCCAGTAGTGGTAGTGCTCGGTCAGCCGGTAGGTGGTGCAGACGACGTTGAACTCGCTGCCGCCCGCCGGCGCGTACTTGTCCGCGTCGGTGGTGAATTTCTTGACCACCGGGTTGGTCGCCTGCTGGGGATGGAACGCGTTCTGGACCGGGCTCTCGAACGGCTCGTAGTGCTCGGGGAACGGCCCGTCGGCGAAGAGGGTCAGCGGCGCGAAGAGGCGGCCGACGCCTTCCGCGTTCATGATGAACGGCCCCATGTGCTCCTGCGGCGGGGAATCCGCCTTGAAGTCGGGGACGTCGTTGCCCACCCATTTCTGGGCCGCCTCGTTCCACCAGACCTGCCGCCGCGAGGGGTCCCACGGCTTGCCGGCGGGATCGCAGGAGGCGCGGTTGTACATCACGCGGCGGTTGACCGGCCAGGACCAGGCCCAATTCTGATAGATGCCGAGGCCCGACGGGTCCTCCGTCCCCCGGCGCGCCATCTGATTGCCCGCCTCAGTCCACGAGCCGCAATAGAGCCAGTTGCCGCAGGAGGTGGTGCCGTCGTCCTTGAGCCAGGCGAAGCCGGGGAGCTGCTGGCCCGCTTTGATCTGCTGTTGCGTCTTCGGATCCTCGAGGTCGGCCAGCGCCTTGCCGTTGACCTCCTTGGCGATCTCCGAGAGCGACGGATGCTGCGGATCGGTGTAGGCCCAGGTGAGATTCAGGATGGGATCGGGGAATTTCCCGCCCTCCTTCTTGTACAGGTCCCGCACCCGGAGGAAGATCTGCGCGATGATGTCCTGGTCCAGCCGCGCCTGTCCGGGCGGCGGCAGCGCCACGTTCTTCCACTGCAGCCAGCGGGACGAGTTGGTCATCGAGCCGTCCTTCTCCGCGAATCCCGCGCAGGGGAGGCGGTAGACGGTCGTGTTGATCTTCTTCATGTCGTCCTTGCTGGTGCCGGGGGCCATCCAGAACTCGCTGGTCTCGTCCGGATAGATCTCACCGACCACCAGCCAGTCGGCCTTCTTCAGCGCGTCGATGTTCTTCTGCGAATCCGGACCGATCGCGACGCCGTTCATGCCGAACGCGAAGATTCCCTTGACCTTGCCCTGGTACATGTTGTCCCAGATCTGGGTCCACGAATAGTTGCGGTCCACTTTCGGCAGGTAGTTGAAGGCCCAGTCGTTCTCTTTTTTCGCGGCGTCGCCGTACATCGCCTTGAGCAGGGAGACGGCGAACTTGGGGGTGTTCGACCAGTAGTTGTAGGACGCCCACTCCCCGGGTTTCGAGGGGTTTGGCGTGATGCGCTTGGTGTAGGCCGCGAAGTCGGTGTCCGCGGGGACGGGCACCTTCAGATAGCCCGACAGGTTGTCGTAGATGCCGGCCATGTCGGTGGCGCCCTGAATGTTCGAATGCCCGCGCAGGGCGTTGACCCCGCCGCCGGCCCGGCCGACGTTCCCCAGCATGAGCTGCAGGATGGCCGCCGTGCGGATGATCTGCGAGCCGTAGGTGTGCTGCGTCCAGCCGACCGCGTAGATGATCGTGGCCGCCTTCTTCATGTCGCCGTCCTTGCGGACGGAGGTGAAGAGGTCGGCGGCCTTCAGGAACTGGTCCTTGGGGATGCCGGTGACCCGCTCGACCATCTCCGGCGTGTAGCGCGAGTACTGCCGCTTGAGCAGTTGGAAGACGCAGCGCGGATGTTGCAGCGACAGGTCGTAGGCGACATTGGGCGGCATGGTGGCCGGCGGCGCGCCCGCGGTCCCCTTGCCGCCGACCTCCTTGCCGGTGGGATAGAAACCTTTCGGCGCTTCTCCCCCGCCGCCGGTGCCGCTGGCGCCCTTCGAGGAGGCGCTGTGCGTGGTCGAGCCGTCGCTTGCGGAAGGGCTGGGAGGCGGCGCCGCGGCCGGCTGGGTCGCCGTGGTGGGCGCGGTGGCCACCGCCGCCACCGCGGCCGCGGACGGCGCCGGCTTGCCGGTGACGTTGCCCCCCTCCTCGTAGTTCCAGGTCGACTTGTCGTAGACCTGCGTCTGCGGGTTGAAGCCCGAAAAGAGCCCATCCTCCGGCAGTTTGAACCCCTCCTTCACGACGAAGGCGGCGTTCGTGTAGTTGACCAGGTAGTCATGGGCCAGCCGGTTGTTGGCGATCGCGTAATTGATCATGCCGCCCAGGAACGCGATGTCCGCGCCGGCGCGGATCTGGAGGAACAGGTCGGCGACGGCCGCCGTGCGGGTGAACCGCGGATCGACCACGATCATCTTGGCGTTGCGGACTTTCTTCGCCTCGATGGCCCACTTGAAGCCGCACGGGTGGTTCTCCGCGGGATTCCCACCCATGATCAACATCATGTCGGTGTTCTTGATGTCGGTGTAGCCATTGGTCATGGCCCCACGTCCGAATGATGGTCCCAAACTTGAGACCGTGGGGCCGTGTCAGACCCGGGCCTGGTTCTCCAGATAACAGAGCCCCAGGCTGCGCATGGTCTTGACGACCAGGAAATTGAATTCGTTGGTGTCCGTGCAGCCGCCGGTGAAGGCGATCCCCTCGCAGCGGTTGGCCAGCTTGCCCTGGGCGTCCGTCTCGACGAAGGTGGCGTCGCGGGTGGTCTTCACCTTGTGGGCGATCTCGTCGAGGGCGGTGTCCCAGGAGATGTCCTCCCAGTGGTCGGAGCCGGGCCGGCGGACCTGGGGCTTCAAGAGGCGCCGGTCGTTGAGGATGTCCTGCTGGAGCGAGGCGCCCTTGGGGCAGAGCGTGCCGCGGTTGATCGGGTGGTCCGGGTCCCCCTCGACGTGGACCACCTGCGGGGTGACGTTCTTGGCCTTGTCGCCCAGGGTGTAGATGAGGACGCCGCAGCTCACCGAGCAGTACGGACAGGTCGAGCGCGTCTCGGTGGCGCGCGCGATCTTCAGCGCGCGCATCTGGGCGTAGGCGGGGGCCAGGTCAAAGCCCAGGACCGTGGCGCCCGCACCTCCAACCGCTCCGATTTTCAGGAAGTCCCTTCGGGAGAGATTCATCAGGCCAACCCTCCTCGACGCGCTGCGGCGTCACGAATACGAGGTGGATCTGGCCGTGCGGCCCGCGCCGGTCAGGGGGGCCGATGAGAGACCGCACGGGGGCGGGCTCGGCGAAGGCTCCAGGCCGGGCCTTCGGGGGGTCCGCTGGAAAGAGCTAGTCGGGCTGTTTACCACAGAGGGGGAATGTTTACAAGACGCTTGACGCGTCAGGTACCCGCAAGAGGTGTCATTGCCCTCTCAGCGTCCTGCCCTCCGAGGCCTCACCCCCTGGCCCCCTCTCCACGGAGTGGAGAGGGGGAACCTGTCTTCAACACCCTGCCGAGCTCAACAATGCCTTCCTACGCGGGCCCTCCCTCTCCACGAAGTGGAGAGGGACCGAGGGTGAGGCTTCGGAGGGCTGGCCGTCCCGAGGGCACGACGCTGATTACGCCTACCCCATGAACCCCAGGTCCGGAGTCCCGAACCGCCCCAGGTTCGGCAGCACCATCGGCAGATCGCTCTGCGCCACGCCGAACCACCGGGCCAGGGTGGCCGCGTACTCGTCCACCGAGGTGGTGGGGATCCAGCGGCCGTCGCCGGCGTCGTTGGGGCCGCTGAGGGCCAAGGTCGGCATCTGGCCGTAGATCCGGCCCCCCTTCACGGCGCCACCGACCACGAAGTGGTGGTTCCCCCAGCCGTGGTCCGAGCCGTCGCCGTTGGAGATGAAGGTGCGGCCGAAGTCCGAGGCGGTGAAGGTGGTCACCGAATCGGCCACCTTCAGCTCGGTCATGGCGGCGTCGAAAGCGGTGACGGTGGCGTCGAGATCGGCCAGGAGGTCGGCCTGGGTGCCTTCCAGCGGGGTCGCTCCCACTTGGCCGCCGTGGGTGTCGAACCCCTGGGCGGCGCAGAAGAAGACCTGCCGGCGCAGTCCCAGGGCCTCGCGCACCGAGATGAGCTGGGCCACCATCTTGAGCTGGCTGCCGAGATCGCTGTCCGGGAATGTCGTGGTGAGCGCGGGCGCCCCGGACAGCGTGCCCGCCAGCAGCTCCTGATTGTCGATGGCGCGCTGGAAGATGCCGCTGTAGCCGCGCTCGAAGAGGTGATCGTAGGCGCGCGCGAGCAGGCTGCGGACGGCGTTCGAGGAGGGATTGGAGCCCTGGTCCGCGGGGACGTAGGAGGTCAGCCCCACCGGCCCGTCCGGCGACACCTGGTACTGGGTGACCACGCTGCCGACCTGGAAGGTGTTGGTGCCCGCGACCGAGATCGACATCGAGATGCGCGCGTTCTCGTTGAGCGCGCGCAGCAGGTCGGCCGTGCGGCCCCCCCAGCCGGTCTTCGGGGGCTGGTCGGGCAGCGAGGTCTGCCAGTGCACCGTCTGATCGCTGTGCGAGAAGAGCTGCGGCGGCACCGCCACGCTGTGGTTGAGGTACTCGTCGCGGGTGAGCGGCGCCACCAGCGGCCCCACGTTGCCGACCAGGGCGGCCCGGCCGGCGTTGAACAGCCCCTGGATCCCCTTGAGGCTCGGGTGCAGCCCCCACTGCCGCGGGTCCGCCGAGGTCTGCGCGAGCAGATGCAGCGGCAGCAGCGAGCTCTGGGGCAGGGCCAGGCCGGAGCGGGTGGACGCGTACTGCGCGTAATCCCCGGCCAGGGTCGGCACCACCACGTTGTTGCCGTCGTTGCCGCCGTAGAGAAAGATGCAGACCAGGGACTTGGAATCGGTCAGCGTCGCCGCGGCGGCGATGCGCTGCAGGTCGAAGATGGTGTGGCCCAGAGCGGTCATGCCGACCGCGGCGCAGGCGGTGCGGCCCAGGAACTGGCGGCGGGTCGTGCCTCGCGTGCCTCGATTATTGCTCATTGCGGTCTCCTCCTACTTCTGGACCACGGATTCAGGAGCCAGGCTGGCGAGCCACAGGAGCGTGATCACGCGCGGGTTGGCCTGGCGGGGGAAAGCCGGATCAGTCAGGGCGCCGCGCAGGATGCCCCGCGTGGCGTCCGACATGGCGCCGGCGAACACTAACTGGTTGACGCGGTCGAGCAGGGCGTCGTCATTCGCCACCTGGGGTGACTGGAACGGCGCCAGATTGAGGATGAGCTGGCTGGTGGGCCCGCCCGCGCCGAGCACCCCCTTGAGAAGATTGCCGGCGCCCACGACCGTGGTCTCGGTGGCGATCTGGAATTCGGGCGAGGCCAACCCGGACTGCGCGATCTCCCCAGGCAGCGCGTACTCGGGCTCGAAGAAGTTGAACACGGTGGGCGAGTGCAGCGGGGTCTGGCCCGTGCTCTTCCCCGCCCGGTCGAACGAGCGGGCGAACGTCCAGCGGCCGTTGCGCGGCCTGGCGTCGAGCGTGCGCAGGAGCCCGGCGACGCGCACCACCGGCTCGCGCAGATGCCCCTCGTCCGGCCGGGTGGCGAGCGACGCCGCCCGCGCCTCATAGTCGAGGAGGATGGCGCGCAGCACCGCCTTGAGGTCGCCACGGGTCCCAGCGCCGTTGTTGGCGAACGCCTGCCCGCAGCGGTAGACGTAACCCGGGCTGGGGTTGCTGGTCACCAGCTTCTGGATCAGGCCGCGGCAGAAGAACGGGCCGGCGTTGGGGTGGTTGAAGATGAGGTCGAGCGCCTGCTGGAGGTCCGTATGGGCGCTCTGCCCCGCCGGCAGGACGTTGCCGTCGAGCAGCTGTTTCTCGTCCGTGGCGTGGTACGCCGCCCAGGGCTCCATCGGGATGCGGAAGTTGCGGTCGGGATGGAAGAACTTCGCCAGATTTCCCTGGTTCTGGCCACCCAGCGTCCAGCCGGTGAACGCGCGCGCGACCGCCTTCACCACGTCCTGGTCGTAGGTCGGGATCGGCTGATTGGTCGAGTCCAGGCGCAGCGTGCCGTCCGGATGGAGCTCGTAGAGGCCGATCGAGAAGAGCTGCAGGACCTCGCGGGCGTAGTTCTCGTTGGGATTGACCCCCTTGTCGGGGATCGACTTGCTGCTCCCGGCCATGTCGAGGTAGACCCCCATGGCCGGGCTGAGCGTCACCGCCTCCAGCAGAGCGCGGAAATTGCCGAAGCTGTTCCGCGCCAGGAGGTCCAGATAGGCCGCCAGGGCCTCCGGGTTCTTGCGCAGGTTGGCGTCCTGATCGGAGACCACGAACAGCTCGGAGAGCGCGAGAGCGACCCGCTGGCGGAGCTGATCGGGCCCCTGCACGGCCTGGGCGAAGAACGACTCCCGCACCAGCCCGGGGTTGGGGTCCTCGCCCGACGAGGCCAGGAGCTGATCGTAGGTGGCGAGATGGGAGACCGTGGGCATGGCGAATTGCTGATCGAGCCAGCTCGCGAAGCCCTGCTGCTGGAGGGCCTCGACCTCGCCGGGCCGCGGCGCGTAGGTAGCCTGGAAGAGGAAGCGGGCGGCGTCCTGAGACGTGGGCGGGCCTCCCGGAAGGGCCGGCGGCGGAGGCGGCGGCGTGAACGTCTGGCTGCCGCTCGACTGGCGGAAGAAGCCCTTGATCTCGCCCGACGGATAGGCCGCCGTATGGAGATTGAGATAGCACTCGCCGTCCCGCAGCGAGGATAGGACCTTCGCCGTGTCATAGGTGCCGACCGGCTGGATCCGCCAGACCCGGGAGCCGTCGGCCTGCGGCGCCGTGGTATCGAGGTCGAAGAGAATGGCGCCGTCCGGGCCGTGGATGTGCTGGCTGGTGAGCGGCCCCGTGAGGCCGGAGTACGAGTAGCGCAGCACCGCCGCGGTCTGATCCTTGGTCAAAGTGAGGCTCGCGGAGCCGGACCCCGAGCTGGTGGCGCCGATCTGGGGAGTGAGCGACGCCAGGAACAGCGTGCCGCCCTCCTCCGAGGGGGGCGGCGGCGCGTTGACCTTATAGACGCCGGACGTGGTCGGGCTGGCCCGGAATCCGCTCTTGAACGCGATCGCCTTGAGGGTGGCGGTGGCCCCGAGCGTGACCGGGCCCTTGTAGACCGGGCTCTTCAGGCGCGACGGCGCGGAGCCGTCCGTCGTGTAGTAGAACGTCGCCCCGGCCGTCTTGGAGCTGATGGTGACCTTCACCGGCGCCGAGAACGTCCCAGGAGCGGGAGCGAAGGAGGGCGCCGCCGCGATGGTGGCCCCCCGCGCCAGCCCGGGCAGAGTCAATCCGAGAAGAACCGCCAGCATCCCTGCGCATCGTCGTGCCATCGTGCTGCCCTCCTGATGTCGCGCCCCGGTCCGGGTGCCGTTTGGGGTGGAACACCCGGGTTGGAGGTTTCCTGCGGGTCCGAATATAGCAAGTTGGACATCCGCGTATCTACGTCGGCGGCGCCTCTTCTGAGGCCGGGGGGCCCCACCTCACACCGTCTGGCGTAGTAAAATTCCACCACGGCTTCAACTTTGCGCCAGGAGGGTACCCCCTTTGACGACGCCTTTGGCTTTGCGGGTGGAGACTCCGGAGGTGGAACCGGCGACGGAGGGGCGGAGCGCCGCTCCCGTCTGGGGGGCCGCGAAACGGCTCCTCTTCCGCTTCGCGTTCGCCTACCTCGTTCTCTACAACCTGCCGTTCCCCGTGAACATGCTCCCCGGCCAGGCAACCTCCCAATGGTACGACGGCCTGTGGGACGCTCCCGTCCACTGGGCCGGGAAACACCTGTTCCACGTCGACATTACCGTCCGTCCCAACGGCAGCGGGGACACCACCTTCAATTACGTCCAGGTCTTCTGCTATCTGGTCCTGGCGATCGGCGTGGCGCTGGTCTGGACCCTCCTCGACCGCCGGCGGCCGAGCTACCAGCGGCTCTACGCCTGGCTGCGGGTGTACGTCCGCTACGCGCTCGCCGCCACGATGATCACCTACGGCGTCGACAAGGTGATCGAGCTCCAGTTCTCCAGCCCCACGCCCGACCGCCTCCTGCAGACCTACGGCGAGTCCTCGCCGATGGGGCTCCTGTGGACCTTCATGGGCTTCTCGGCCCTCTACTGCTTCTTCGGCGGCGCCGCCGAGATGCTCGGCGGCCTGCTGCTCTCCCTCCGCCGCACCACGCTGCTGGGCGCGCTCGTCTGCATCGGCGTGCTCACTAATATCGTGATGCTCAACATGAGCTTCGACGTGCCGGTCAAGCTCTACTCGTCGCACCTGCTCGCGCAGGCCCTCTTCCTGGCGGCTCCGGACCTGCGGCGGCTCGCCAACCTGTTCCTGCTCAACCGCGCGACGGAGCCCGCCCAGGAGCCGCCGCTGATCGCGCGGCCGCGGGTCCGCAAGATCGCCCAGGCCCTGGCGGCGGTGCTCTTCGCAGCCTACGTCGGGTATTCGCTGCTCTCGGCCTACAAGATGAGCAAGACCTTCGGTGAGCTCGCCCCCAAGCCGCCGTTCTACGGCGTCTGGACCGTGGACGAGATGGCCATCGACGGGCAGGTGCGGCCGCCGCTCCTCACCGATCCGGACCGCTGGCGCCGGGTGATCTTCGCCTACCAAGGCATGCTGGCCCTGCAATCGTCGGAGGGCTCGACCACCTACTGCGGCCTCGAGCTGACTCCGGCGACGCACACGCTCGTCCTGAAAACGTTCCCGCGCTCGAAGCAGAAAATTTTCCGCCTCTCCTACCAGGAGACCGGGCCGGGACGCCTGGAGATCGAAGGGGCCTTCCGAGGCCGGAAGGTCCGCGCCAAGCTCCACCGCGAGGAGGCGTCAAAATTCCTGCTGACCAGCCGGGGCTTCCACTGGATCAACGAGCACCCGTTCAACGAGTGAGGGCGGGGAGGGGCCTGGCAGAAAGGGTGGCACCCTGGAAAGCACCTCTTGCTTTTGCAGCTTCGGGGACGGGGATCGCTCGCAGGCCACTTTCGGTTTTGACCAAGATCTGATCTTGGCAGGCCCGAACCTTGACCGAAGCGGACCACGGCCCCGCCGACGCGGTCAACCTGCGCAACAAACACAACGGCGCCCCAGTGTCCCAAGTAACTGGGGAGCAACTCTAGGGGGCTTCGCCATCGGCGTCAAGCACAGGCTCGGACGGCTGACGGGCGCCGGGGTGCGGAAGTGTTGTGCGGCCTAACGTTCGAGCTAAACGGACCGTGGAGGCCTCATTCAGCAGCGGCCAGGGACTTCAGTCGGGTTGCGTTGTCGGGTAGTCTTAGGAGATGGAGGAGATCTTCGTCTCATACTCGCACCAGGATGCGCCATCGGTGGAGTCGATTGTGCACAGACTCGTCGGCCGCGGGCACGGGGTCTGGTGGGATCGGCGGCTTCGTGGTGGAGACGACTTCGGATCTATCATTCAAGGCGCGCTTGCGGCATCCAGGTGCGCTGTAGTGGCGTGGTCGAAGTTCGCCCAGCACTCTCTCTGGGTCAGGGCGGAGGCGAACTCCGCTCGAGAGTGCGGCAAGCTGGTTCAGTTGACGCTTGACGGCACAAAGCCACCGCTACCTTTCTCTATGCTGCACACGTTGGATTTCGAAAAGGACGACGGCTCGCCCGATGCCCCTCCGATGTTGGAGCTGGCGGAGTCTGTGCAGGCGATGGTTTCGGGCGCAGCGAGCCCGCCTGGGACAGGTAGGAGGACTTTGACATCAGGCCTCGCTGGCTTTGCGCCCGCCGCCGTCGTAGGAGGAGCATCCATTGCACTCGTAATCCTGGCGGCTGCGTTGGCCGGAATGGGGCCGCGCCTGTTGACGGCTGACGCATTCGGCTTGGCCACTGGGGCACTGTTCTTGGTCTCGGTACTCGGCTTCGCGCACATGCTGGTCCGGGTGATCCTCACCTTCGTCGGATCGAGGCAGCGATGACCCAGGACACGAACAGTCGGTTTGTACGAAGTGCCTGGGTTCTCTTACTCTTCCAGTTGAGCGCTGCTGCGGTTGCAGTCGGGGTCACCGCATGGGCAACGTTCCAGGTCCGGCCGATTCTTGCCGAAAAGGAACGCCTCGAGAGAAAGGTTCTGGAAAGGCAGATGAAACTGGCCGACCTGAGCAAGGAACAAGCAAAGGCTCGAGCTGAGCTTGCGGACTTGCGGCAGCAACTCGGGGGTGTGCGCGCTGAGTTGAAGGGGGCCCGTGAGGCGACACCCGCGTTGATAGAAGGAATCAACGCATTTCACCGCAAGCAGTATCGGTTGTCCGTTTCCCGCTACGACGAGGCACTGCGGTTGGACCCGGGTGACGCCTATATTTACAACCTGAAGAGCCACAGCCAGTTCAAGTCTGGTGACTTGGTTGGTGCGATCGGGACGATGTCGAAGTCGCTCGATCTGTCGCCAACATACGACTGGGGTTACTTCGATCTCGCACGCTATCAGTGCGCGGTAGGTGCCGCATCGGATGCGGTGGAAACAATTCGCGCTGCGCTGGCAAAGCGAGGGGTAGCCGTCAGAGAGCTCGCGCCCGTCTTTCTCGAGGAGGATGGAGAGTTCCGTCGCCTATGCGGAAGTGTCTTGCCGCAGATGCGCACGCTGGTCGATAAGTAAGGCCTAACAGCCAGCGGCTCGGCCCGATGCACGAAGGTCTTGATCCGCAAACAGCCCCTCACGGCCCGCCATCTCGGATTTGGTCTTCGCCGTCCAGCGCCCGAGCAGGGGTTGCAGGAAGCCGAGCTTGCCACCGCCTAGCCATTCTGTGGAGGGAGCCTCACCTCCGTCTATAGGGGATGACCTGATGGCGGAGAGGGTGGCACCCTGGAAAGCAGGGGGTTGCCGGATAAACACCATCGTATTTATACTTCCCCAGAGGATAAATACGACCCTGTTTATCCTCAGTGCGACTCTTGAGGAGGCCTTCACCTTGTACTTCCCTCGCCAGATCGATTCCGTCCTGGCCGCCTGGGCCGCAGGGGACGACCGCAAACCGCTCGTCCTCCGGGGAGCCCGCCAGACCGGCAAGTCGTCGTCGGTCCGGCATCTGGGCCGCAGCTTCGACCTCTTCCTCGAGCTCAACCTGGAGCGCTACCAGGACCTCGCCCTGGTCCGCGCCTGCCGCTCGCCGGAGGACCTCCTCAAGGCGCTGTCCGCGCGCCACAACATCGCCACCTTTCCTGCGCGCACTCTACTCTTCCTCGACGAGGCCCAGGAGAGCCCGGAGGCGATCCAGTGGCTGCGCTTCTTCCGGGAGGACCATCCGCAACTCAGCGTGATCGCGGCCGGGTCCCTCCTGGAGGTGCGCCTGCAGGAGAGGGGGTTCTCCTTTCCGGTCGGCCGGGTCACCTTCCGGACGCTGCGGCCATTGAGCTTCCGGGAGTTTCTCCACGCGCTCGGCAAGGACGTGCTCGCCGAGAGCCTCCGCGCCGGCGCGGTTCCTGGCTCCGAGATCTCTCCTCCGCTCCACGACCAGGCCCTCGAGCTGATGCGGGATTACCTGCTCACGGGCGGCATGCCCGAGGCGGTGGCGCGTTGGGTGGAAACCGGCAACCCGGCGGCGGTCCGCCAGGTGCAGGTCGACCTGATCCAGGCGTTCGCGGAGGACATTCAGAAATATCGCAGCGGCGTCGACGTTTCAGATCTCGAAGCGGCCTTCGAGAACCTGCCGCACCATTACGGCCTGCGCTTCCGGTATGAGAATTTCGCCCCCGGCTTCAAATCCCAGCGCATGAAGGACGCTCTGGGGAAGCTGGAGGCGGCGATGCTGATCACCCGCGTCTGGCCCACCCATTCCCTGGATCTCCCGCTGGCCGTACGCCCCAAGTCCGCGCCCAAGCTCCTGCCTTTGGATGTCGGGCTGGCCCTGCACACCCTGGGCACCGGCTTCCAGACCCTGGCCACCGAGCCGCTCGAACGGCTGCTGGACGGCCGCCTGGCGGAGATCTTCGTCGGCCAGCAACTGTTGGCCGACCAGATGGCCATCGCCGATCCCCTGTTCTTCTGGGTCAGCGAATCGGCACGCGCCAACGCGGAGACCGACTACCTGGTCCCGGGGCCGGGCTTCCCGGTGCCCGTGGAGGTGAAATCGGGAGCCTCGGGAGCCCTCAAGTCCCTCCACCAATTCCTGGCGCGCGCTCACCGCGACCTCGGGATCCGGCTCCACGCCGGCCCGTTCGCCGACGAGCGCCACGAGGTCCGGACGCCCGAAGGCTCCCTGAGATACCGGCTGGTCTCACTTCCCCTTTATCTTGCCGAGGAGGTGTCTCCGTGGCTGGGCAGGCTGTGACGGGGCAACGCGTCCACCGTCCTCTCAACCCAGCAATCTCGCCAAGCTGACCGAATCGTCATCCCAGCAGCTCGCGGAGAGCGGCCCCAGGCTGACACGGCTCCAACAGCATGGCGTTGAGGTCGACGTCGGCTTCGAGCAGTCGCACCGTGGGGCCACCGTCCCAGAAGCGCGGTGCCTGGATCTCGTGGGCCCCTTCAAAGTGCGGCATGCCCCCGGTGGGGGAATGTTCCGTCCGCCCTGGGGAAGCTCTCCCCGCCGGGAACGATAGCTCCGGCGAAAAAGGGCGAGGCCTCCCCTTTTCCGGGGAGCCGCTCCCGGACCGGGGAGGACGTTCCAGACCTCGGGGGAATGTTCCG
>DASXJP010000316.1:0-4622 GCA_036497345.1 Thermoanaerobaculia bacterium | reverse complement strand
CGGGGTGGTCGTACCCCTCGTACCAGACCCTGCCGAAGAGCGAGCGCGGCGTGACCTCCGGGTGCGGGTTGCGGATGTCGAGCGCCGCCACCTCGCCGCCGCCGGCGAGGACGGCGCCGTCCGCCTTGGGGGTGTAGAAGAGGGCCGTGGCGCCGCGCACCGGCGCGGCGCCCCTCCACAGGGTGCGGTCGGCGGTCGAGAAGTAGAGGCCGAGCTCCCGCTCCCCCGCGGCGAGGAAGCTGCGGTCGCGCTGCGAGGGGGCGATGCGGCGGATGGCCCCGGGCTGGCGCGGGAATTCATGGGTGCGCGCGAGGCGCACGGTGTCGCCGGTCGCGTTCACCGGGAACCAGACCGAGAGCGCGCCGTTCTCCTGCCCCACGGCGAGCGAACGGCCGCCCAACAGCAGGTTGAGCGCGGTGACCGGTGACCCCGCATTGGCGGTGTGAAGGTTCCCCGGCTGGCCGTTCTCCAGGGTCCACCAGAGCAGGTCGCCGCCGGCCGTGCCGGCGTAGAGGTTCTTCTGCGGCGCGTCGATCACCAGGGCGGTGATCTTGCCCGGCGCCTCCACCTCGGCGCGGCTGAGCGACGCCTTGGCCTCGCCGGTGATCTCGTTCTTCTCGACGCTCCGCCGCGCCACGGCCAGCTTGCCGTCCACGAGCGCGCCCGCGGCCAGGACGTTGCCGTCGGCGTCGATCTGCGCGGCGAAAGCCGCCAGCGGGCGCTTCTCCGGGTCGAGATCGAGGGAGACCGGCGGCGTCTCGTCCGGCGTCACCACCCGCTCCGACCCCTGGAAGGTGACCGTGAAGCCCATGCTCTTCACCAGCACCCGGCCGTCCGCCGTGGCGGCGGCGAACGCCTTGCTCTGCGGCGGGACGTCGGCGGCGGTCACCCTTATCTCCCCCTCTCCCGGTGAGGGAGGGTGGGAGGGGACGGGAGAGGGGGCAGGGGGGTGAGGGTTCAGGTTTGTCGTGTATACCACCTTGCCGTCGCTCAGCCTCTCCACCCGCACCACGCCGTGCTCGTCCAACGTGGCCACGTGCGTGCGGTAGTCGTCCGAGAGCACCGCCTCGACGACTCCGGCCCCTGGCACGGCCACCTTCCGGGCCGCGTCGACCCGGGCCGGCAGCACCAGGGGGAAGACCTCGACGACGATGAAGATCAGGATGCCCAGGATGCTCGCGATGATGGCGATGCCGCCCGCGGAGACGATCCAGCGGGCGGCCCGGTCGGCGATCAACCGCCGTTTCGAGGTGTGAGCGCGCGGTTGCGGCATGGAAGCGATCTTACTGGAGCTTCGCCAGCTCTTCCTGCACGATCTTGTTGGGCAGCGGGATGAAGCCGTCCTTCACCACCGTCTGCTGGCCCTGCTGGGAGAGCACGTACTTGAGGTACTCGCGGACCAGCGGATCGAGCGGCTTGTTGGGGGCCTTGTTGACGTAGACATAGAGGAAACGGGACAGCGGGTACTTGCCCGAGATCACGTTCTCCGGATCGTCGTCGATGCACTGGCCGCCCTTGGCGGCCACCGGGACGGCGCGCACGCCCGAGGTCTTGTAGCCGATGCCGCTGTAGCCAATGGCGTACTTGTCCTCGGTCACGCCCTGCACCACCGAGGCCGAGCCCGGCTGCTCCTTGACGGTGTCGCGGTAGTCCCCCTTGCAGAGGGCGTGCTCCTTGAAGTAGCCGTGGGTGCCGGAGGCCGAGTTACGGCCATAGAGGCTGATCGGCTGACTGCCCCATCCGCCCTGGCCGAGGCCGGCCTGGCCCCAGTTGTTGATCGCCTTGCCGCCGCAGGCGTGCCCCTTCGAGAAGATGCCGTCGATCTGCTGCATGGTCAGGCACTTGACCGGATTGTCCTTGTTGACGAACACGCCGATGCCGTCCACCGCCACGCGGAAGGCGGTCGGCTTGTAGCCGTACTTCTTCTCGAAGGCGTCGATCTCCCCCGCCTGCATGGTGCGGCTCATCGGCCCGAGCTGCGAGGTGCCCTGGATCAGCGCCGGCGGCGCCGTCGAGGAGCCCTTGCCCTCGATCTGGATGCGGATGTTCGGATACTCTTTCCGGTACCCCTCGGCCCACAGCGTCATCAGGTTGTTCAGGGTGTCCGAGCCGACGGAATTCAGGTTGCCCGAGACGCCGCTCGTCTTGCTGTAGCCGGGGATCCCCGCGTCCACCTTCACCGCCTGTGCCGAAAGCACAGCGCTCCCGCACAGGGCCACCGCCAGGGCCAGCGGAGCTGCCACGAAGTTACTCTTCATCTCGCTCTCCTTGAAGAGGGTTGATCTGCTGCATTCATGTCTATTGGAAGCCGGCTCACCCGGCGCGACGCCCACTCTCGCAGAAGGGTTTGGCAGCCAGCCAACCGCGCTGTGACAGCGGTGTGACAGACATATTTCCGGTTCCGCATTTCTGAAAAAAGCCCTGTCGCATGCCTGTCACAGAACCGTCGCGGAGTCGCTCAGGACGGTTTTTATCCTGAAGCCCGGCTCACTCGAGCAGCACAGTCTCAGGACCGAACCATCGAATCCAAAGGAGAGCAGGATGCGTGGAAAGGCTCTATTCAAGGCCGGTCTCTTGGCGCTCGCCCTGGCGCTGTCGGCGGCCCCTGTCACCCGTGCACAGGTGGCGGGTCTCTATTACCAGGAGGTTGAGAAGGACGGCCGCGTCTACGTCTTCAACACCCCCGAGCGGTTCCATTCGTGGGAGCAGAGCAACGACATGGGCACCGCGGTGACCCTGGTCGGCCGCGGCCCCAATGGCGAGACGATCGTGGCCGAGAACGAGACGGCCATGGATCTCTACCTGTTCAAGCACAACCTGCCGGCCTACGAGCGGCCGACTCCGAAGCCCAAGAGCGGCGGGTCCGACTTCCCGCTCTTCAAGCTCGGCATCCGCGTCTACGCCGACGGCACCAGCAAGGAGAACAAGGACGAGCTCACGGGCATCAAGAGCAGCGACAGCGGCACGGGCGTCGACGTCAAGCGCACCTACGTCTCCGTCACCGGCCAGTTCGACAAGGTCTGGTCGGCCAACTTCACCTCGGACATCGGCGACCAGGGTGCCAAGCGCTATGACGTCTTCGTGAAGAAGGCCTACATCGAGGCCAAGGCCAACCCGCTGGCCACCTTCCGGCTCGGCTCCGCCGACCTCCCCTGGGTCCCCTACGTGGAAAACATCTACGGCCTGCGCTACATCGAGAACGTGGTCGTCGACGCGCTGAGCTTCGGCACCTCGGCCGACTGGGGCTTCCACATCCTCGGCAGCGGCCCGATCGTGCAGTACCAGGTCTCGGCCATCAACGGCCGCGGCTACAGCAACCCGACCCGCAGCAAGAGCGTGGACTTCGAGGGCCGGCTCTCCATCACCCCGATCAAGGGGCTGGACATGGCCATCGGCGGCTACAGCGGCAAGCGCGGCCAGGACACCGACGCGGTGCCCGCCAAACACACCGCCGACCGCAATGACGCCCTGCTCGCCTACCACACCGACTTCTTCAAGCTCGGCGGCGAGTGGTTCGAGGCCAAGAACTGGAACAACGTCACCACCATCCCGACCGACAAGTCGGACGGCTATTCGATCTGGGGGCAGCTCAACTTCAACCCCACCTGGGCGGTCTTCGGCCGCTATGACGAGTCCAAGCCGAGCAAGGACATCAAGCCCAACCTCAAGTACAGCTACTACAACGCGGGCGTCCAGTGGACGGTCAACAAGGCTTTCGCCGCTTCGCTCGTCTACAAGTACGGCGACGCCCTGGGCGGCACGGTGGGCACCAGCAACGGCACCATCGGCTCGGTCAATCCGAATTTCAAGGGCAAGTACAGCGAAATCGGCATCTGGACCGTCTTCAACCTCTTCCAGTGATCTTCTGAGCCTCCCTGAGATGGAACACCAAGGCCGCCGCGAGGCGGCCTTCTTTTTTGGGGGGGTACTGCCCTGGTCAATTTTGATGGGATTGAATCGACACCGCTGCTTCGGACACATTCTGGGCCACCCATTCTCGTTGCTCAAGGGTGTCCGGTACCGGTCTGCCGCGGGCCTTTTCTATCCGGCGAAACGCCTCTTAGGGTTCCACGCCCGCGGCAACGAGCAGAGACCCGACGACGATCGAGGATCTGCCGATACCCGCGCGGCAGTGGACCGCCACGTTCTTCCCCGACTCCAGCGCTGCATCCAGTCGGCTGAGAAAACCTGAGCAGGTCAGCCCGGGAGCGAGGCACACTGTAGTCAGGAATCGGAAAGGCTTAGTACTCCAGCCCCTCCTCACGAGCGAGCGCCTCTTCCGCCAGGAGATCGAGCTCGGCGGCCTCCTCGCGAGTCAGGAGCGAAACGACGACGTCGATCTGGGATGCCTTCCATGACCGGACCTCATCCGCGAGCCAGTCGCCGCCGCGAGGCCGTGGGACGACACCCAGACGGCCTGGCCAGGGACCTGATACCCAGTAGACTTCGGTCCTCATTGCAGGTGGCTTCTCCCGACAGCATTCTATTATGTCCCAGCAGAAACCGAGCCAGGGACGACAGGGACAAGAAGATTCCGGCATCGCTACCCTTCTTCATGTCCCTGTCGTCCCTGCAGTCCCTGTCGTCCCTTATGTCCTTGTTTCAGCTCCCCGCCTCCGCCC
>DASXJP010000315.1:0-23338 GCA_036497345.1 Thermoanaerobaculia bacterium | reverse complement strand
CCTTGGACGAGGGTGTGGCGCGCTGGGTGAGGACGGAAGCGGCGAAACAGAGGATAAGCGTCTCCCGCTTTGTGGAGGATATACTCCAGGGCCATATGCGGTCCGAGAACGCCTATGAGGAGGCGCGCTGCCTGTTTTTCTCCGTGCAGCCCCGTCCGTTGCAGTCTGGCGATAAGCCTTTACCCGCTCGCGAAGAGATCCACCACCGTTCGGATCCTCGCTGATGTCGACGGCCGGGAGCCCGATCCGGAGCCCGAAGTCCTTCTGAGATACAATTCTCCCGACTCTGCACCCAGGAAGGCGATGGATCCCATAGTTTCCCAACCCGCTGAAGAATCACGCCCCACCGACCCCGAAGCCCGGCTCTCCCTCGCGATCGAGACCTGGAAGCGGAAGCTCCTCGACCTGACCCGGCGCAACCGGGCGCTCCACTTCCGGCCCACGCGCGTGTCGACGGTCACCATCGTGGACGAGCAGCCGGCCGAGGTCTTCCGCCAGCTCTATCTGCGGGAGAAGGCGATGCGGTTCAAGGCGGCGCCCGAGGCGGACACTCCCGAGCAGACCTTGGAGATGCTGCTCGAGGAGGACGAGGGGCTGGCGCTCGACTTCGTCCCCTACGACGCGGCCTCCCTGGACAACCGCCATACGGACGACTGGCTGCAGACGACCTCCAGCCCGGAGGCGCTCGACAAGTCGCTGCGGCGGCTGGACGAGCAGGCCCGGCTCTCCCTGGAGGAGCAGGGGGTCAACGTCCTCTTCCTGGCGCTGGGGATGCTCCACTACACGGAGGCGGACGACTCGTCGCAGGTCTTCCGGGCGCCGCTCCTCCTGCTGCCGGTGGAGCTCACCCGCAAGTCGGCCCGCGCCGGCTATACGGTGCGGGCCACGGACGACGATCCCCTGGTCAATCCGGCGCTCGCGGAGTATCTCCGGCGGGCCCACGGACTGGCGCTCCCCACGCTCCCCGATTCGGGCGCCATGCCGGACGACTACGATCCGCAGTCCTTCCTCAAGGCGGTGAGCGACGCCGTGGCGCCCTGGCAGGCGTGGTCGGTCAAGACCGACATCTACCTGGCGCTCTTCTCCTTCCAGAAGCTGGCCATGTACAAGGACCTGGAGGCCAACGCGGAGGCCGTCCGCCGGCACCGGCTCCTGCGGCAGCTGGTGACCCGCGACGGCGAGCGGTCCCTGCGGGCGCTGCCGGACGAGATCCGGTCGCTGGAGCTCGACCGGGACTACCCTCCCGAGACCACCTTCCAGGTGGTCGACGCCGACGCCAGCCAGCTGCGGGTGATCGCGGCCGCGTCCCGCGAGTACGACCTGGTGATCGAAGGACCGCCGGGGACCGGCAAGTCGCAGACGATCACCAACCTCATCGCGCAGGCCCTGGCCGCCGGCAAGTCGGTGCTCTTCGTGGCCGAGAAGATGGCGGCGCTCCAGGTCGTCCACACCCGCCTCTCCAACGTGGGCCTGGGGGAATTCTGCCTGGAGCTCCACTCGACCAAGGCCAACAAGCGCGAGGTGATGCGGGGGCTCGCCGCCGCCGTGGACGCCTCCCTGCAACGGGTCGCCGCGCCCACGGTCTCGACCCAGCGCCTCCCGCAGGTCCGTGCCACGCTCTCGGAGTACGTCCAGGCCGTTCATGAGCCCCATGGAGCGCTCGGCCTCTCCCCCTATCAGGGCAACGGCGAGCTCGGGGCCGTGCTCGGCGCGCCCCGCTGGACCTGGAACGGACCGGCTCCGGCCGCGGTCGAGCGCGAGCGGCTGGAGGAGGCGGTGCGGCAGCTCCAGGATCTCGCGGCGGTGGCGCGGGAGATCGGGCCCCCGGCCCGGCACCCCTGGCGCGACGCCGCGCGGACGTTCTACTCCCAGCACGACCTGGAGAGGGTCCAGGACGCCGGCGAGGAGCTCGCCCGCCGGCTGGAGGAGGTGATGCGGCGCGCGGAGGCCGTGGAGACCGGGCTCCAGCTCGCTCCGGTCCGCAGCTTCCCGGACGTCGAGACCGCGGCCGGCATCGCCGCCGTGCTCGCGCGCTCGCCCGGCGCGCCTCTCGCCGCGCTCACCAGCGAGGCCTGGAATTCGCCGCCTCCCGAGGCGCTCGCCCTGATCGAGCGGGGCCGGGCTCTCCGCAAGCTGGCGGCCACGGTGGGCGAGCGCTTCACGCCGGCCGTTCTGGAGCACGATCACGGCGAGGACATCCAATACGTCGAGCGCAAGTCCCAGGGGCTGCTCAGCGTCCTCGCGATGCTGGATTCCCGCTACCGCGCCATCCGGAAACGCTGGCTCGCCTATCGCCTCCCCTCCTACCAGGGCTCGCTCATCGAACAGGCGAACGACATGAAGGAGGTGGACCGGCTCCGGCGCGAGCGGCGGGAGATGGCCGGCCTCGACGCTGTGGCGCGGGCGCTCTTCGGCACGCATTGGCAGGGGGAGGGATCGGATTGGGACCTGCTGGAGCGCTACGTCCGCTGGGTGGTGGAGGTCCGCGCCCTCCGCGTCCGCCACGGGCTGGGCGGGCGGGCGCTGGAACGGGCGGCCGCGGCGAGCCCCGACTTCCTGCCCGATTTCCCGGAGATAGCGGCCCTGGGCGAGGCCGCGTCCGCCGCCCGCCAGGCTCTCGCCGCCTTCCGGGACGCGGTGGGCTGGCCCGGCGACCTCCTGGACGGCGCGCCGTTCTCCGAGATCGCCGGGCGCGTGGACGGCATTCTGAAAAACCTTCAGCTCGGCCCGGGATGGGCGGCGTTCGAGGCGGCCCGGCAGACGGCCGCCCAGGGGCTCGCGCGCGAGATCCTCCCCCGCGGGATGGCGGGAGAGATCGCCTTCGGCGAGCTGGCTCCGGCGTTCCTGCGCGCCTTCTATCTCCAGTGGCTCGCGGACGCGATCCGCTCCCGGCCGCCGCTCGAAAAGTTCCATACCCTGACCCACGAGGAGCGCGTCGCGGAGTTCCGGCGGCTCGACGAGCGGGTGCTCCAGGAGAACCGCGCGGCCCTGATCGGCCGGCTCCGCGAGCAGACGCAGCAGCGGCTCCGGAGCCCCGAGGCCGTGGCCGCGCTGCCGTTCCTGCGGCGCGAGATGGCCCGCCAGCGGGGCTTGAGCCCGCTGCGGCGGACGCTCCGGCAGGCCGGCGCCGCGGTCCGCGCCATCAAGCCCTGCTTCCTGATGAGCCCCCTGAGCGTGGCCCAGTACCTCGACGGTAAATATCTCGATGGTAAATACCTCGATGGCACGGCCGCGCCGTTCGACCTGGTCATCTTCGACGAGGCCTCCCAGCTCCCCACGGAGGACTCGGCCGGGGCCATCCTGCGCGGCAGCCAGCTCATCGTCGTGGGAGACCCCAAGCAACTCCCGCCCACCGACTTCTTCACCTCCTCGCTGAGCGACAGCCCGCCGGTCGACGACGAGGGCACGCCGCTGTACGAGGACTCGGAGAGCATCCTCGAAGAGCTCCAGGGGGCGGGCCTGCCGAGCGA
Organism: Thermoanaerobaculia bacterium; assembly: GCA_036497345.1. Lineage (GTDB taxonomy): Bacteria > Acidobacteriota > Thermoanaerobaculia > Multivoradales > UBA5704 > DATARR01. Next base: position 19,868 of record DASXJP010000315.1, on the reverse strand, counting down.
CCGTCTCAAGTGGCACTACCGGAGCGCGCACCCGTCGTTGATCCATTTCTCGAACGTGGCGTTCTACGACACCGATCTCTACATCTTCCCGAGCGTCGAGACCTCCTTGGGGGCCCAGGGGCTGCAATTCGAGCACGTCCCGGACGGCGTCTACGAGGGCAAGGGGCTCAACCTGGCCGAGGCCCGGCGGGTGGCCGACGAGGTGGTCCGCTTCGCCCGCGAGCAGAGCGAGCGGCGGGCGCGGGGGGAGCGCCCGCGATCGCTCGGCGTCGGCACCTTCAACCTGCGGCAGCAGCTCGCCATCCAGGACGAGCTCGAGCTGCGGCGCCGCGGCGAGCCGGCCCTGGAGCCCTTCTTCGACCGCGCCGCCGCCGAGCCCTTCTTTGTCAAGAACCTGGAGAACGTCCAGGGGGACGAGCGCGACGTCATCTTCCTCAGCGTCACCTACGGCCGGGGGCCGGACGGCAAGCTCCGCTACAACTTCGGGCCGCTCAACGGCCAGAACGGCTGGCGGCGCCTGAACGTCCTGACCACGCGGGCCCGCCACCGCATGCGCGTCTTCTCCTCCATGCGAGGGGACGAGATCTCCCTCGCCGCCACCGCCACGGACGGCCCCCGCCTGCTGCGCGAGTTCCTGCTCTTCGCCGAGCATGGACGCCTCGACGGCGCCGAGGTGAGCGCCGCCCTGGACACGGAATCGACTTTCGAACGGGACGTCTTCCAGGAGCTCACCCGCCGCGGGGTCCGGCTGGTCCCCCAGGTCGGCGTGGCGGGATACCGGATCGATTTCGGGGTGGTGGACGAGTCCCTGCCCGGCCGTTTCGTCTGCGGGATCGAATGCGACGGCGCCGCCTACCACGGCGCCGAGACGGCGCGGGACCGCGACCGGCTCCGGCAGCAGGTGCTCGAATCCCGCGGCTGGACCCTGATCCGGGTCTGGAGCACCGACTGGCTCAAGGACCGGGCCGGGCAGATCGACCGCCTGCTGCGCCTCATCCAGGAGGCGCGATCCCGGTCCCTGGAAGCGGCGGCGGCCGAGCGCCAGGCCCGGGAGCGGGAGGCGGAGGAAACGGCGGCGCGGGCCCGGGAGGAGACGGAACGCGCTCTCCTGGAGGCCGCCGCTATCGCGAAGAAAACGGCGGAGAAAACGGCGGAAAGGACGGCGGGAAAGGCCTACGAGCGCCCCGTGGCGGCCCCCTACACCCTGACACCGGGAGAGGGCCGGTTCGCGGGGAGGGAGATTCTGGACGCGCCCTGGAGCCAGCTCACGGACGCCGTCGTCGAGGTGGCGCGGCACGAGGAGCCGATCCATGCCTCCGACCTCTTCGCGCGCGTGGCCGGCCAATGGGGCTCCCGGATGGGCCCGCGCATCCAGGCCCGCATCCAGGAGGCCTGCGACCGGGCGGAGCGCGAAGGGACCCTCCGGCGGCGCGGAGACTTCTACAGCAGCCCGGACGGCCCGCGCCGGCTGCGCTCCCGGAACGGCACCCGCATCCCGGCCAACCGGATCGCGCCGGAAGAGTACGCCGAGGCCATCCTCGCGGTGCTCGGCACGGGATTCGGCTTCTCCCGGCCGCAGCTCATCCAGGAGGTCCGCTCCGTCCTCGGCTTCAACCGCACCGGTCCTCTCCTCGAAGAGGCCATCGGCGCGGTGATCGACGATCTGACCCGGGAGGGAAAGCTGGGGCACGGCAGCAGCGGCATCCGGCTGCGGGAGAGCCCGCCCGCCGAGATGTCTTAAAGGAGCTACCGCCAGGGGGATTGCGGTAACGTCCAGGAGATAGTACGCTTCTCCTCGTCATGTCCAAACAGAATAAGATGACGAGAACAGAAGCCCTCGATGTCCTCCTGGTCCCTCAAGCTCTCAGGCGTGTCCGGCAGGCCACCGGCCTCCGGCAGATCGACGTGTCGGCCCGCAGCGGTCTCAGCAAGGCCATGGTCTCAGCGTATGAAGGGGGGAAGGCGCTGCCCTCCCTGCCGAGCCTCTCGGCCTATCTGGGCGCGATCGGACGCGATCTGTCGGACCTCCAGGAAGCGGTCGACGAGATGCGCGGCTTTCCCGTCCACCGGGCCGACGACGCCGACGCCCGGGAACGGGCCGTGGGCCGCGCCGTGCTGAAGGCCCTGCGGGGGCTGGATTTCGAGGGGACGGCGGAAAGCAGCCCGGCGTAGAGGGCCAAAAGGATGAAAATCCGTAGGGGCGGCCCTGTAACGTTTTCGACCTTTTGGCATAATAGAAGGGAGGAAACAGACCCGGGCTCATGACGTTCAGCATCGGTAGCCTTTCGACCGTTCTCGACGGGAAGTACCGTCTGGACGATCGCCTCGGGGAAGGGGCTGCCGGTGTGGTCTACCGCGCCACCCACCTCCGGCTCAAGCGGGTCTTCGCGCTCAAGCTCCTGAAGCCCGGCCCGGCGCTCGATGCGTCCTCGGTGAGCCGCTTCCAGCGGGAGGCCGAGGCGCTCGGACGGCTCCGCCATCCCCACATCGTGGACGTCACCGACTCCGGGATCGATCCCGGCACGGGCGCCCCCTATCTGGTGATGGAGCTGCTGGACGGCGTGCCCCTCGCGGAGCTCTGCCGGACGGCGGGCCCCTTGCCTCTCGAGCGGGCGCTGCCCATCCTCGACGCCATCGCCGCCGCCGTCGACGCGGCCCACGGGCAGGGCATCCTCCACCGCGACCTCAAGCCCGGCAACGTCCTGCTCTGCGGCGGGGACGGCGAGGCCCCGGCGGTGAAGGTGCTGGACTTCGGCCTGGCGGAGATCGTGGGGGCCCCCCTCCCGGCGCCCGGCCCACCGTCCGGAGCCGGGGAGGACGGGCGCCTGACGGCGACCGGCGATCTCCTCGGCACGCCGCTCTACGTGGCGCCGGAGGTGATCCGCGGCGCGGGGGCCGGCCGCGCCTCGGACCTCTACTCGTTCGGCGTGATCGCCTACGAGATGCTCGCCGGCCGGCCGCCGTTCGAGGGATCGACGCGGGAGGTCCTCACCGGGCACCTCGAAGGGGAGCCACCACAGGGATCGCTCTCTGAACCGGTCTGGAGCGTCCTCCGGGACTGCCTGGCGAAAGATCCGGACCTGCGTCCGGCCACGGCCCGCGAGGCCGTCCGCCGGCTGCGGGCCGCCGCCGGCCGCGAGCGCCGCGCCCGCTGGCTGCGGACCGCGGCGCCGCGCCGGGCCCTCCTCGCCGCCCTGCTCGCGGCGGCCGTGGCGGTCGCGGGCCTCCTCCTCCCCGCCGGCCTGCCGGCCGTCGAACGCTGGGCCTACGACCTGCGGGTGCGCACCGCGCCCGCGATCGATCCCGATCCGCGGATCCTGCTGGTCACGCTCGACAGCCGCTCCAAGTCGCTCGCGAACCGCGCCGACGAGATCAGCGGCACGCTCGAACGCGTCTTCGCCGCGGGAGCGCGCGGCGTGGCGCTCGACGTCATCGTCCTGAACGAGCAGTGGAGCGGGTCCCAGGCCTTCTCGGACCTCCTGCTCCGCCATCCGGAAAAGCTCACCCTCGCCGCCTTCTCGAATCCGGATAAACCCGTCGATGGCCCCCAGAGCGTGGACCCCCTGACGGCGGCGGCCCTGGGCCCTGGGGGAGCCGAGTCGCTCTTCGGCTTCGTCAACCTGGACGAGGACTCGGACTTCGTGGTCCGCCACGGACGCATCCAATTTCGCGACCGTGACGGAAACATGCGACCCTCCTGGGCCGCGCGGGCGGCAAAGGCCCTGGGCCCTCTCCGCGTTCCTGATCAAAAGGATTTCTGGATCGATTACCGGATCGATCCGGCGCGCTTCGGCCGCATCTCCTGGGGGAAAATTCCCGGCGCGCTGGCGGAGAGGCCCTGGATCTTCCGCGATCGCCTCGTCCTGGTGGGAGATGATGCCGCGAAAGACGACCTCCACCGCGTGCCGCGCCGGGAGGAGAGGGTGTCGGGCCTGGTGCTCCAGGCGTTGCAGGTCGCCACCCTCGCCTCCGGGCTGCCGGTGCGCGAGGCGCCGCGGGCCCCCTTCCTGGCCCTCGCGGCGCTCTGGACGGGCCTCGCCGCGGCGGCCGTCCTGCTGGTCCGCCAGCCGGCTCCGGCGCTCGCCGTCCTGCTCGGAGGCCTCCTGCTGTATAGTGCGCTGTCTTTCCCGGCCTTCCAGTGGACCGGGCTGCTGTGGCCGGTGACGCCCGTTCTCCTGCCGTCCCTCATCGCGCTCGCTCTCGCGGCGGTCCTCCGGCGGACCCTCTCTCCGATTCCGAGGAACGAAGAAACATGATGACGACCTCCAGCCCCCACCCAGGGCGGCCACACAGGGCCGCCCCTACAGATCCATCCCGTCTGATCCTCGACCTCTTCCTCCTCGCCATTCTCTGCGCTCAGACTCTCATCGCCGGCCCGCGCCAGCCCGTGGCGCTCGTCTATCGGGTTGCGGGCGAAGCCCAACGGATCGCGCCCGGCCGCTCCCCGGAGCCCCTGCGCCCCTGCGACCGCCTGCCGGCCGGGGTCACCCTGGAGCTGAGACCCGGCTCCCGCGTCTCCCTGGCGTTCGCCAACGGAAAACGGTACGAGCTCTCCGGACCGGCCCGCGCGACGCTCGGGCTCGAGGACCTCGCGGCGAGATCCGATGGCGTCAAGGCGCTCGCTTGGGTGCCTACTCTCCCCCGTCTGGCGCCGATCGCGCCGAGCGAAAAGCCCGGGGGGACGCCGGGGGCCATTCTCATCCGCGGCGGCGAGGCTGGCGCCGGCGGCCTTTCCAAACCGGATGCCGAGGCCCGGGAACGCTTGCGAAAGGACGTGGAAGCGCTGGGAGACGACGACTCGCGGGCTCTGCTCAAGACCGTGGATCACGTCCTGGGATTGACGGACAAGGCGCGCGACGACCCTGAGCCGCCGGGGGTCGTGGTGGAGAGCGTCAAGCCGAAATCGCCGGGTGAGGCGGCGGGCCTGCGGCCGGGGGACGTGATCCTTTCCTGGTCCTGCGCCGCCGCTCCTCCCGGGCTTCCCCAGACCTCCAGCGGCGACGTCCGCTCTCCCTATGGCCTGCTCGCGATCGAGATCGAGCAGGCCCCCCGCCGCGCCGTCGTCCTGCACGGAAAAAGAGGCGACCAGGAGATGTCCTGGCGCTTTTCAGCCGGAGAGTGGGGAGTCAGGACGCGGCCAGCCATGACGGAGGGTCTCACGACGCTCTATCTCGAAGGGAAGGCCCGCCGCGAGGCCGGCGATCTCGCCGCGACCGGGCAACGCTGGCGGGCCGCGGCGGACTCGGCGCGGGCCGCCGGCCAGGGACGGCTCGCCGCCTGGCTCCTGGACCGGCTGGCGAGGGCGCTCCCCGAAGCCGGGAAGTGGCCGGAGGCCGACGACGCCTCCGCGCGAGCTCTGGCCGCCTTGCAGCAGGAAGCCGAGACTCTGGCCGCGGCCGAGCTCCTCCGTTTCTGGGGGGGGATGTATGCAAAACGGGCCTCCTGGGACACCGCGGTCGAGCGTTTTCAACAGGCCCTGGCCCTCGACCGGTCCCTCGCCGCGAAGAGCCTGGCCGAGGCACACACCCTCGATTCCTTGGGGATCACGGCCGCGAAACGAGGCGACTTGCCGGCAGCCAAGAAGCTGCTGTTGCAGGCGCTGGCGATCCGGGAGGAGCTGGCGCCCGGCACGGCCGAGGTCACGGGGAGCCTCAACAACCTCGGCATCCTGGCGGGCTATCTCGGAGATCCCGATGCGAAAGAGGCCTACCTCACGCGCGGCGAGGAGATCCAGCGGCGGCTGGCTCCCGAGAGCGACGACGAGGCCCTGCTCCTCCAGAACCTCGGCATCCTGGCTATGACTCGTGGCGACCTCACAAAGGCGGAAACGCTCCACCGGCAGGCGCTCGCCATCTTCCAAAAGATCGACCCCAACGGCGATGGGGTCATCCTCGCAGCGACCAACCTTGCGAACGTCATAATGTTGAGGGGCAACCTCGCCGAGGCCGGCGAGCTCTTCCAGCATGCCTTGGCCCTTCAGGAGCGGAAAGCTCCCGAGCCCTTGGAGATCGCGAAAACCTTGATCGGCCTGGGCAATCTCGCTTCCCGGCGCGGCGACCTGGATGCGTCCGAGGCGTACTACCGTCGCGCCCTGGATCTCCAGGAAAAGGTTTCTCCAGACGGCTCGGGGAGCGCCGGCAGCCTTGCAAGCCTGGGAAACATCGCGGCCTTGCGGGGCGACTTCAACACCGCTCGGATCTACCTGGAGCGTTCGCTGGCGATCACGGAAAAGTATGCCCCGGAAAGCCTGGACGCTGCCCAAGGTATGGAGAGAGTCGCGCGGCTGGAGACCGACAGCGGCGGCGACCTCGCCAGGGCGGAGGAGCTCCTGCGCCATGGGCTCAAGATCTTCGAGAGCCAGGCCCCCGAAAGCATACAGACCGGCGAGATCCTGCGCGGTCTGGGCGAGGTTCTCTCCCGGCGCGGGCACCCGTCCGAAGCTATCGCGCTCCAGCGCCGGTCCCTGGACCTCCAGCACAAGCTCGCACCGGAGAGCACCGAAGAGGCGGAAGCGCTCTATTTCCTGGCCACCGCCGAGCAGCGGGGCGGCCAGCCCGGGGACGCGACGCGACATTTTTGTGCGGCGGTCGACGTCCTCGACCGCCAGCGCCCCAGGGTCGGAGACACGCAGGAGGCGAGGACCTCCTTCGAGGCGTCCCTCGGCGAGTACTACTACTCCTGCCTGGACCACCTGGCCCAACAGGGCCGTCCCGGCGAAGCGTTCCATATCCTGGAGAGAGGCCGCGCCCGCTCCTTCCTCAGCCTCCTCGCCGAACGGGACCTCCAGCTCCCGGACCTGCCGCCGGAGCTGGCCAGGGAACGCAAGCACCTCGACGCCGAATTCGACCGCGTGCAATCGCAGCTCGCCAGCCTGAAATCCGGCAAGGACGACCGGGAGATCGACGCTCTCACGAGCCAGTTGCGCGACCTGCGGACCCGCCAGGAGGAGATCCTCGCCAGAATCCGCCGGGAGTCGCCGCGCGCCGCCGCCCTCCAGGACCCGCAACCGCCCGATCTGGCCGGCGCCCGGGCGGCCCTCGATCCCGGCACCGTGCTGCTCGAATACGTGGTGGGACCCGAGAGGACCTGGCTTTTCGCCGTGCAAGCCACGGACGCGCCCGGACCGGGCCTTACCATCTTCCGGATCGATACCCGCGAAAAAACCTTGCGCAAGGAGGTGGAGGGCTTCCGCCTCCTGCTGCGGCGCCCCGGCTCCGACCGCGCGGCCCTCCGGACACACGCGCGGCACCTCTATCGTCTGCTGGTCCACCCCGCCGAAGCGCGGATCGCCGGCGCCCAACGGATTCTCGTCTCTCCGGACGGGCCCCTGCGCACCCTGCCGTTCGCCGCGCTGATGCGCGGAGACCGTTATCTCGTCGAGCACAAACCGATCCATTCCGTGCTCTCCGCGGCGGTCTACGCGGAGCTCAAGCGGTCGCGGCCGGCCCAGCGGGATCTCCGGGACGAGCGCGTCGACGCGTTCGGCAATCCCCTCTACCCACGTCTGGCGGCAAGCGGCTCTCCGGATCCGGTGACGCGAGAGGTGCTCCAGCGCGGTTGGGCTCTCACACCTCTCCCCTCCACCCGCAAGGAGGTGGAGGCCATCGCCACCTTGTATCCCCAGAGCCACACCTATCTCGGCCGGGACGCCACGGAAGAGAAGGCCAAGTCCCTGGGACGGGACTCGCGCCTCATCCATTTCGCCTGTCATGGGCTGATCGACGAGCGCTTCCCGCTCAATTCCGCTCTCGCTCTCACCCTGCCCGAGCGTCCGGCCGAAGGCCAGGACAACGGTCTCCTCCAGGCCTGGGAGATCTTCGAGAGCATGCATCTCGACGCCGACCTGGTGACCCTCTCGGCCTGCGACACGGCGCTGGGCAAGGAGATGGGCGGCGAAGGGCTCGTCGGCCTCACCCGCGCCTTCCAGTACGCGGGCGCCCGTTCCGTCCTCGCCTCGCTGTGGGGCGTCGCCGACTACTCCACCGCCCGCTTCATGGAGCGCTTCTACCGCTATCTCCGCGGTGGGAAGCCCAAGGACGAGGCCCTGCGGGCGGCGCAGATCGATCAGATCCGGCAGAAGGGTGGATCATCCCACCCGTTCTTCTGGGCGGCGTTCGAGCTCAACGGGGATTGGCGGTAACGGCCGGTCCGTTCCGTTTTCGGAACGGAAGCACCCTCCCGTCGGCCCAAAAATGGGAAGCTGGGCTGCCTCGCCGCTCAGATCTCCTTTATCTACAACTACATACCAGGTCTCAAATCCTTGGCGTTGGGATTGCTGTCGAGAGGTGCGCCGGCCTGATGGAAGGAGGTGCTCAGCATAGGCCCCAAGCCGGTTGTGCATGCACGACCGGCACCACAGCCGATTCAATGGTTGAGTGGACATCCCTCTATTACTAGGAGACCGAAAAATGAAAAAGAAGATGATGAAGCTGAACCTGAGTCGTGAAACTCTCCGCCACCTTTCTGCCCAGGACGTGAGCCAAGCGGCAGGAGGGTGGAGAACTATCTTCAAGGGAACTTGCGGCGATTGTAGCGCCACCTGTCAGAGCTGCCCTGGGCTAACTTGTACCTCTTGCCCAATTTAAAGCGAGGAGCCTCACCCCGGCACCTGCACGAATCACGTCGATTGCGACTCCGCTGATTACTAGTCCTCAGCCCTCCCCCGGCCGCGGGATTTCCCGCGGCCGAGGGCTTCCAAGGATCTGGTCATTCGCCCCCCCTTCCCGCCGGTCTCGATCCCCAACCGCTTCATATACGGCAGGCCGTTCCAGATCTGGAGCTCCTCTCTCCCCCAAGCGTTCCAAATCAGGGACAACTGAATCGTCGCTCATGCGTTAGCATCGATTTTTCAGTAGCTTGCGCGCATCCTCTGGCCAGGCCCCGGAATTGCCTTCCAGGAATCCTGCAGAGTCGATGGGCTCATCATCGCTCGACGAGGGCGCTCTGGACGAGGCGCCCCAGAAAGGAAGGACTTCTATGGCTCAGAGGAAAAAACGGTCGCTCCTGGTCGTGCTCACCGTATTTGTCATGTCGAGCAGCGGAGCCAAAGGACAGGCCACACGGCCGGTCAGCATCGGCGTGAACGCCAACTGGGAGCAAAACCTCGCCCTCAGCGCCCACCTCGGCTGGACCCGGATGGACATCCCTTGGAACAGAGTCAATCCATCCAACGGCGTATGGGATTTCGCGGTGACCGACTCGGAGGTCGATTACGCCGTCTCTCAAGGCCAGCAGATCCTGGGCATCCTGCACTATCCGCCGCAATGGGTTGGCGGCGGGGCGAACGCCAACATCCCTCCGCTCACGACCACCGAATGGTCGGAGTATGTGCGGCGGGTGGCCCAGCGCTACCGCGGCAAAATCGCCGCCTACGAGATCTGGAACGAGCCGGACGATCCGGACACCTCAAGCTCAGGCAAGATGGGAATCGGGTGGGGACGGAACATCGAAGAGCCTCCGCTGTACGTAGATTTCGTGCATACCGCGGCGGTGCAGATCCGCGCTCAGGCCCCAGGCACTCTGGTGGTCGCTCCGGTCTTCGCGAGCAGAAACACCGCATCGGGGGTCGACAACCGGAAGCGGCGGATTCTCCAGCAGATCCAGGCGGCGGTATATCCGGATGGTCCCGGGTATTGCTTCATCGACGTGGTCTCCGTCCACAACAACGCCGGGGATACGGAGCCTTCAAAGACCATGGGCTGGAGGCTCAACTACGAGAACCTCGCCTATGTATGGAACCACTGTCCATCGCTGAAGACCTCTCCCATCTGGGTCACGGAATATGGGTGGAGATCCAACGCGGTCACCGAATCAGGGCAACGCGAGAAAATCTGCAACGTGACGAGGATCTACACGGCGGCCCTGGAGGCACCGTACACCCACCTGAGTGACTGGAACGTACGGAGGTCTTTCATCTTCCTCGAGAAAGACCCCGCCAGCAGCCGTTCCATCTTCCGCTCGGATAATTCGCCGACCCCTGCCGTAACCCAGTACCTGCAGCTGCTCTCCTATCCGGCTGTCCAGAACCCGGCGCTCTCTGGAGATTACCCCTCCTGCGGCGGAAGCACGACGTCTTTCGCGGCCGGCAAGCGCGCAGTTGGATCTCCCGGGGACGTGGGTGCTTCCTTCTCGTCTCTCGGCCTTCTCGATCCACGATCCGCGCTGCCCGCCGGAGCCTCCATGCTCAATGCCGAACGCTCGCCGGATGGCAGGAGCCTGGATGTAGCGTTTCAAGATCCCAAGGGCGGCGTCGTCAACATCTCTGTTTCGCCGGCCACGCCGGAAAACCAGAGCCGCCGCCTGTTGACCGACGCCGGAGCGGAATGGACGAGCGGAGCCCTGCACATTTCGGTATCGGGAATGCTTGCGGGCCTCCCCTACGGGAAGGGCGCTCTCCGGTCCGTTGCAGCCCACCTCGACCCCTCGTTCAACCGGGCCTGCATGATCGAGTCGATTCAGGCGGATGAAAATACCGTCAGAGCCCTGGGGCTCTCCCTCCCGGCGGCGCCTCCCGGATTCACTCAAAAATCTGCTCTTCTCGAGCTCACCAGCCCAACCCAGGGCTGTGGCGCTCAAGCCTCCGGCTATTCGCCGGTCCTCGACTTCACCTGGACTTTCGTCGATCCGGCGGGTGAGGTCGTCCGCGCGGGCATCTACCGGTACGGCAGCGCTTCCGGGGCTTCCTTGCGAAGCCCGGGCTCGCTCCATTGGAGTGACAGCGCCGGCAACCGGTACTGGGTCGCCGCGGAGACCGATCCGGTGACGCCCAGCCTGCAAGACTCGCTCTACGCCATGGCTCGATCCATGGACCCCTCTTTCACCCGGTGAGGAAACACCAGGGCCGAGCCGCCCGCCGGCGGCCCGGCCCGTTCCATTTTCGGAACGGCGGCGGCTCACCGGCGATCCGAAAACGGGCGGCCCGAGCCGACCTTCCTCCATAAAATTCTTTGTTTGCCATAGCTTAGGATCTTCCTGATCCCCGGCGCCGGAATTGCTGTCAGGAGAGCCCACCGACCTGATGGAAGGCGGCGTCAGCCTTATCGATCATCATGCGAAAGAAAACAATTCCTTCTTTCCTGGTCCTCATCGCGCTCACGAACGGGGGCCTGCATCCTGCGGCCGCGGCCCTGACCGTGACCGGCAGGGTCACGGCGGAGCACACCGGGGCTCTGCCGGCGGGGACCGCCGTCTCGTTGCTGCGGCCGACCGAGGAGGGGGATCCGGTACCGATCACCGGCGCCCGGTGGACGGCGCAACAGGACGGCAACTTCCGGCTGTCGGTCGATCAACCCGGCATCTACGTCGTGCGCGTGCAGGCTCCCGGGCTCGTGCCCATGGAGCACAGTCTGGAGCCTCTGCTCGAAGACCTGCGGCTGCCGGAGGTCGAGCTCGAGCAGGACCTGGGATTGCCGGTCCAGGTCAAAGATCCCACGGGGCAGCCCCTGGCGGACGCGCTCGTCCGCGGAGCGTCCCTCCCTCACGCGGGCCCCGATGCCATGGCCTGGAGGCGGTCGCCGCGGACGGCGATCACCGGCAAGGACGGCCTGGCCCGCCTCGCCTGGTCGCGGGGAGAGAGCCTGGTGGTGCAGGCCTTCCGCCCGGACCTGGGCGAGTCCGTTCAGCAGGTCTCCCCTCCCGCGTCAGAGCCGGCGCGGGAGCTCACGCTCACCCTGACCCCCCCTCGCCGCCAGCGCGTCCGAGTCCTCGATCGTGAGGGAAAACCCCAACCGGGGGTCGTCGCCTATGGCGGCGAAGGCCGCTGGCGGCTCGGGCAGACGGGCGACGACGGCAGCCTCACCATCGCCGCCGCTCCGGGCCGGGGGATCGACGTCGAGCTCTTCGCCGCGGACAACCGCCGGGGCGCGCTCCGGCTCACGGGAGACGAGCAGGCTCCCATCGCCGTAGCGCTGGCCCCGCTCCCGCTCCTGACCGGCCGTTTGGTATCCGCACGCGACGGAGCTCCCATCCGGCACGGGCTCATCTGGCCGATCGATCATCCCGCCCTGCTCACCCGCAGCGACGCCGGCGGGAAGCTTTCGGTCCCGCTGACCGGCTCGCGGCAGATCGAGGTCGCGGCGAGCGGCTTCGCCGGGAAGCGAATCCCGATCCCTGCCCAGGGCGGCCTGCCTCCGGCGATCGTCCTGGAGCCGGTCCGGAGCCTCACCGGCAGAATCGAGGATCCTTCGGGACGTCCGGTCGCCGGGGCCGAGGTCCGGGCCTCTTCCAAGGCCTCCCCACTGCGCGCGACGGCCGAGAGCTTCTCGGACGTCGACGGGGCCTTCCGGCTCTCCGGCCTGGCGGTGAATCGCGACTACCGCGTCGAGGCGCGCCGGGCGGGGTACGGCCCCGCGCGGCGGGAGGTGCGAGCCGCATCCGGCGCCACGGAGCCTTTGGTCCTCGTCCTGCGCTCGGGCCGGGCCGCCTTCGGCACGGTCCGCGATCAGGCGGCGGCGAAGCCCGTACGGTCGGCCCGGGTGCTCCTCATCCCCAGGGACGCGGCCGAAGAGCCGCTCCCCGCCGTGCTTTCGGATTCCACGGGGATCTTCCACTTCGACTCCGTCCCACCGGGCTCTTTCACGCTCTCGGTGCGGGCCGCGGGCTTCTCCCCTCTCACTCTCCCGGGCCTCGTGGTGCCCGCGGGCACGAAACCCTGGGACCTGGGCACGGCCTTCCTCCCGGCGGGCTCGACGATCGAGGGGCGCGTCCTCCAGCGCGACGGCTCCCCGGTGGCGGACGCTCAGGTGCGGGTCCTCCCCCGGGACACCGGGAAGGGGAGGCCCCCAGCGGGAGAGGGCGCCCAGGCGAGCACCGACGAGGACGGGCGATTCACCCTGGCCGACCAGGTCGCCGGCCTGCCCTGCCGTCTGGAGATCAGCGCCGCCGGCTTCCTGCCCGTGCTCTCTCCGGAGCTCGTGCCTCCGACCCTGGAGCCGGTGACGGTGGTCGTGACGCCGTCCAGCCAGATCGCCGGGACGGTCCTCGCTGGCGGCGATCCGGTGGCGGGCGCGGTCGTCGTGGCCGAGGTGGGCGCCGGCTCGCCGCTGGCCGGCCGCCGCTTCTACGCCGCCAGCGAGTCCGACGGGAGCTTCCTGCTCCGGAACGTCGAGCCCGGCGACCTGATCCTCAGCGCCTCCGCCGAAGGCTACGCGGAGTCGCCCCGCATCCCGCTGGCCCTCCCTCCCGGAGAGCGGCGGGACGACGTCGAGATCCATCTCGAAACGGGTGGCACCGTCACGGGGACGGTCTCCACGCGGGAGGGCGTGGCCCTCGCGGAAGCCGTCATCGCAGCCTTTGCCGAGGCTGGCGGGACGGATGGTCCCCCTCCGGCCCCCCGGACGGCCACCAGCGACCGGACCGGCCACTTCCGCCTCGGCGGTCTCCGGCCCGGCTCCTGGCTCTTCGTCGCCAGCCATTCGGGCTTCGCGCGCAAGGCCGTCCGTCAGCGGATCGGCGGCGGCGAGCAGCCCTCTCTGGATTTCACCCTCAATCCCGGCGCCGAGATCGCCGGAATGGTCACCGACGCGGCGACCGCGCCGTTACCGGGCGCCCGCGTCCTGCTGAGTCAGGACGGCCGAGGGACCTCGGGTCTCCCTCTCGCGTCGCCGGTCCAGGAGCGGGAGGTCATCTCCCAGGCGGACGGCTCCTTCCGCTTCAGCGGGGTGGAGGACGGCTCCTATCGCCTCCGGGCCACGAAGGCCGGCTTCGCTCCGGCCGAGCCGGCCGAGCCCATCGCCGTAACGGACGCTCCGATCAACGGGATCGTCCTCCGTCTCACACGGGGCAGCTCGATCAGCGGCCGTCTGCTGGGCCTGACCCCGGGAGATCTGGCGGGGATCGAGGTCTTCGCCTCGCAACCGTCCGGCAAGCTGGCCCGGGGAGAGGTGGGACCGGACGGCGGCTACCGCCTCACCGATCTCGAGCCCGGCGCCTGGTGGCTCATCGCGCAAGTGAAGGGGACCGGAAAACGCGCCACCGGCCAGGTGACGCTCGCGGAGCAGCCGGCGAGGCTCGACCTCGATTTCACGCGCGGAGCCGTGCTCTCCGGGGTCGTGACGGTCGACGGCCAACCCTTCGCGGGAGCCATCGTGCAATTGAGCTCCCCCAGCCTCGGAGGCGCCGCCGTCTCCACCCCGAGCGGCGGCTCGTTCCGCATCTCCGGCCTGGTGGAGGGCCTCTACTCGCTGCAAGTCGAGGTGCCGGCCAGCCGTCTGCGGCACGTCGAGGAGATCGATCTCTCCTCGGACCGTGAGGTCCGCATCGATCTGCTGACCTCCACCACCACCCACAGCCAACCACCGCGTGACCCTTGAGTCGCGCATCTTCCAAGGAGATCCTATGAATCGTCGTCGTCTCGTTCTTACGGTCTGTTGCCTCATCCTCTTCCTGCTCGCCACGGCTCACGCCCAGGCGGCAACCGCCAAGAAGCCGGGACCGGCCCAGCTTCCCACCAAGGCGATCAACCCTGACCAGGATCCGCCGATAAAGGACCCGTCGTTTTGTTCTTACGTCTGCCCCAGCGGCTCGCCTTGTGACGGGTGCAAGAGCGGGCTCGTCTGGACGACCTGCGGCCAGTACGCGGGACATCCCGCCACCGACCTGGACGGCGACGGGGTCCCCGATACGCGGGACAACTGCCAGTGCTTGGCCAACCCGAGCCAGGCCGACTGCGACGGGGACGGCATCGGGGATGCCTGCGACTATCATGACGACAGTTGGAAACGGATTTCAGTCGGGACCCAGCACTGCCTGATCGACACGGATATTTACGGCACCTCGTTCTGGAACACCACGGTCGAGCTTTATTACCAGAACGTCTATCGAAGCTCCTGCACAGGCCAGACCTGTTATCAGAAATACCTCGCGAAGTCGATCACCTGCTCAACCGGCTCCGATCTCTTACAGTGCTGCAAAGACAATTGGTTTGCTCCTGACTGTGGAGGCGCCTGGCACCAGGATCAGTGCGGGCTGCCGCGCTGCACGTTCTAAGCGAGCCTGAGAGGCCCTGGCGCGATGCTCCATTCCGCCCGGGCCTCACTCCTCCTGCCAACCTCCGCCGGTCTCGATCCCCAACCGCTTGCTGCACCGGTGAAACGTCGTCTTGGTGAGCTCCCCGGCCCATTTTCGGAACGGACACTCTCCCCCACGGGTCCGAAACTGGAACGCCAGCCGTGAGCTTTGGCACTCTTTCTCTTGTTTTTCAATGCTTTACAACCTGTCCCGCACCTGGCTCCGAGCTTGCGAAGCCCTGGACTCATCAGGTCTTCCCGCTTTCGTGGAGGGATGCGTGAACAAGAGATCTCCGGCTTGTCTGCTACTGTGGTTCGGTCTTGCGGCCCATGGCGAGGCCCAGACGTTCACTCTGCAACCCGTTGCTGACACTTACCTGAGAAGCGGCAGCCCGAACCAGAACCAGGGTAGCGACACGTTTCTGAGAATCCAATCGAGCGGCAACAACCGCTCGCTCGTGCGCTTCGACTCCGCCGCCATCACCGCCGCCGTGGGGAATGGCAGCCTCGCCAGCGCGCGGCTGGAGCTTTACATCGAGAGCAACTCCAACAACTGGAGCGCCGACGGCCGCACCGTCGATGCCCACCGTCTCACGGCGAGTTGGAGCGAGCCCGGGGCCACCTGGAATTGCGGAGTCGATTCGAATCCTGGCAACAGCAGCGCCGACTGCGCCACCCAGTGGGCAGGCGGGCAATTCGCGGAAGAGCCTTCGGATACGGTCCTCCACACCAACGGCCTTACCGGCTGGGTTCGCTTCGACGTCACGTCCGACGTCCTCGCCTTCCTCTCTGGCACCCCAAACTACGGCTGGATCGTCAAGAAGACCGACGAGGGCCAGAATGGGCAGGTCGAATATACCTCCCGCCAAGGCGCGGCCGATCACGCACCGCGGCTCGTCCTGGTGGTCGAGAGCGCCTCCTTCGACGAGGTGCCGCCTTCCCTCGCCATTACGGCTCCCACCCGGACCGTCCTGGTCAACGAGCCCTCACCGACGGTGACGGTAGCGTATTCCGACGGCGGCTCCGGGATCGATCCTGCCAGCTTCCAGTTGCTGATCGATGGGCAGGACGCAACCACGAGCTGCACCGCCGGGACACAATCGGCGAGCTGCCATCCGCCGAGCTTGGCAGCGGGCAACCATACGCTCCAAGCGCAGGTGCGCGACCACGCCGGTAACTCGGCACAGTCGAGCTTCAGCTTCCAGCTCCTGCTCGGCCCCGGCCCGCATCTGGTGACGTTCCAGGCGGTGGGGGACACCTACCTGCGGAAGGGGTCATCCAATCAAAACCAGGGTGGGGAGCCGATCCTGCGCGTCCAGCAAAGCGGTACCAACCGCTCCCTGGTCCAATTCGATTCTCAGAGCCTCGCCAGCACGCTCGCCGGAGCCACTCTGGTCTCCGCCGCCCTCGAGCTCCACGTCGAGAGCAACGGGCGTAATTGGGGTACCCAGGGCCGAACGGTAGAGGTCCATCGCCTGACGGCGCCCTGGACGGAGATGGGAGCCACCTGGAATTGCCCAGCCGACTCCAATACCACCAACCAGCAGGCGGACTGCGCAACGCAATGGAACGGTGGGAGCTTTGCACCGACCGCGACCGCCAGCGTGCTTCACACCAAGGACCTCACCGGCTGGGTGAGCTTCGACGTCACCGCCGACGTGTCTGCTTTGCTCTCCGGCACACCCAGCTACGGCTGGCTGCTCAAAAAGACGAATGAAGGCCAAAGCGGTCGCATGGATTACGACTCCCGGCAAGGAACACCGGGCGAGGGCCCGCGGCTGGTGGTGGTGTTTACGACGGCCACGGTGACGGACACCACGCCGCCTACGGTTTCCATCATCTCGCCCGTGAACGGAAGCGTCGGGGCCAATACCACGCCCACGCTCAGAGCCACGTACTCGGACTCCGGCTCGGGAATCAATACCGCCAGCGTGCGGCTGATTCTGGATGACGTGGACCGGACCGCGAGCGCCCAGATCTCCGCGAACGAAGCAATCCTGACGCCGGAGCCTCTCCTGCCCGGAAATCATTCCCTTTCCATCGCCGTGAGCGACCTCGCCGGCAACCCGAGCCAGATCAGTGGGGCGTTCACCGTAGACCCTGTGGCGCCGCTGCTGCAGATCGTGGAGCCCACGGCGCGAGTGACGCTGAGCTCCCCCAACTACGAGCTGACCATTCTCTATAGCGATCCATTCTCCAGCGTCGACCTTCCCAGCCTGCAGGTAACGATCGATGGGACCGACATCAGCTCGTCCTGCGTTCGCGGCACCTCTTCGGCAACCTGTGCGACGCCGCCTTTGACAACCGGCCAACATAACGCCCATGCAAGCATCCGCGACCTGGCCGGGAACCTCACCGAAGACACCGCCAGTCTCGATCTGATCGTGGATCTCGCGCCTCCCGTGCTCAACCTGCTCTCGCCGCAGGATGGCGCGCTCGTGAGGTCGACGCCACTGACCGCGACGGGATCGGTCTCCGATGACGGAGAGGTGAGCCTCCTGACCGTGAACGGCTCGCAGGTCACGCCGAATGCAGGCAGCTTCACCGCGCAGGTCAACCTGAAAGAAGGCGTGAACGCCATCCAGGTCCTGGCCACGGACTCCACCGGAAAACAATCCCTGGCACAGGCAGTCATCGTCCTCGATACCCATCCGCCGGCGCTCACCGTCGACAGCCCTCGACCGGGCTCCCTCACCAACAGCGACACAATCCGCGTCGAAGGGCAGGCCAGCGACGAAAATGGTATCGCTCGCGTGGCAATGGGAGGCGCCGAACTCGCGCTGGAAGGTGGCAGGTTCTCGCAAGCCGTTCCAGTTCAGGACGGTGCCAATTCCATCACGGTCCAGGCCTTCGACCGCGCGGGAAACTCGGCTGTTTCGGAGCTGACGGTCACCCGTTTCAACCTGCCGGAGGTAACGATCACATCTCCAACGGACTTGAGCTGGATCGCCGCGACCACCATCACCGTCACCGGCACCGTCAGCCCCGGCGTTTCCACGGTCACGCTCAACGGCATACCGGCCAATCTCTCGGGCACGAATTTTTCCATCAGCGGCGTACCTCTCCTGGAGGGCGGCAGTCTCCTGACGGCCAGCGCCGTAGACGCTCAGGGGCACGTAGCCACGGGCACCGTCAGTGTGGTGCGCGACCTCACCGCCCCTCGCCTGGAGATCTATGGACCCACGAACGGAGCCTTCGTCACGGAGCCGTCGATCGCGGTCTTCGGCCTGGTCAACGACCTCGTGCCCGGGACCGTCAACGCCTCCCAAGTCTCGGTGTCGGTGAACGGCAATCCGGCCGAGGTCAAAAACCGAAGCTTCCTGTTGAGCTCTCTCGCTCTCGCTGAGGGCGACAACGAGATCGTCGTGGAGGCTCAAGACGAAAGCGGCAATCGGAGCGAGTCGCGAGTCAGCGTTCATCGCGAGGCCCCCAGAGGCTCCCGTTTGGAGATCGCCTCAGGCGATCGTCAATCGGGAATCATTGGAACGGAGCTCCCCACGCCACTGTCCGTGCAGCTTTTGAGCTCCACGGGGCAACCCGGCGCCAACGTCACCATGCTTTTCAAGGTCAGCGGCAATAACGGGACTCTCGAGAACGGCAAACGGCAGGTGGCGGTCACGACCGACGCCGCCGGCAAAGCCAGCGTCCGATTCACCCTCGGCACGCGGGCGGGCGTGGCGAGCCAGCGCGTGGAAGCCATCGCGGCGGGTTACGGGAGCGCTACGTTCCTGGAGGATGCCCAGTCCGGCACAGCCACGGTGATCGTTGCCGACTCGGGGAATGAGCAGGTCGGCGTCACCGGACAAGAGCTCCCGCGGCCTTTTGTTGCGGTGGTGACAGATGCCGGTCACAACCGCCTGGAAGCGGTGCCCGTGAAGCTCACCGTCGTCAAGGGTGCGGGGACGTTCCGCAACGGGCTCCAGGAGATCGTGATCTCAACGGACAGCGACGGCAGGGCCATCGTGCCGTTCCGCCTCGACTCTGGAGAAGGGATCGCCGCGAACGTCGTGGAAGCGAAGATCGAGGCGCTCGCCGAAGGACCCTCCGCCGCGTTCACCGCCACCGGCTGGACCGCGGGCGAACCGAGCCAGACCGCGGTCAAAGGCGTCGTGCTCGACAACTCCAACCAGCCGATCCCGGGCGTGACGATCCGCATCAAAGACACGCCGATCACGGCCCAGACGGACGCGCAAGGGGTCTTCCACATTCAGCCGGCTCCGGTCGGAACCTTCTATCTCATCGTGGATGGCTCCACGACCTCTCGGCCGGGCTCCTGGCCGGACCTGGAATTCGTGATGACGACGGTGGCGGGCCGGGAGATCGACCTCGGAATGCCGATCTATCTCCTGCCCCTCAACGAGGCAGCCGGCCTGTTGATCGACGAAACCCACGGCGGCACCCTCACCCTTCCGGAGATCCCTGGCTTCGCGCTCGAGATCAAGCCTGGATCCGTGACCTTCCCAGGCGGCTCCCGCAGCGGTCTGGTCAGCGTGACCGCGGTTCATGCGGACAAAGTCCCCATGGTCCCCAACTTCGGGCAGCAGCCGCGCTTCATCGTGACGATTCAACCCGCAGGCGCTCGATTCGACCCTCCCGCCCGGCTGACCCTGCCGAACCTGGAAGGCCTCGCGCCAGGGGAAGTGACCGAGATGTACTCGTTCGACCACGACCTCGGGCATTTCGTGAGCATCGGCCCGGCGACCGTCTCCGAGGACGGCCTCACCATCACCTCGAACCCGGGAGTGGGCGTCAACAAGGCCGGGTGGCACTGCGGGGGAAACCCGACGAGCGCGGGAACAACGCACAATTGCTCGACCTGTCAACAATGCCTCCACGGTACCTGCGAAGCAGATAACTCACAGA
>DASXJP010000314.1:0-6725 GCA_036497345.1 Thermoanaerobaculia bacterium | reverse complement strand
TACTTTGTCCGACTGATCGAATACGGCTGCCACCCGCCCCCGCACACGGATGGCAGCCGAGGAGGGAGCCAGGAGGACGGGCCCGTATCCGTCCCCCTGGCTGAGCTTCAATTGTCAAAGAACGGCGTCGGCCTCTTCGGGTTGGATCTTGGAGTGAGCGTCTCGAGGCGTACTGGTATACGGAGGGATCGGGAGGAGCGTTGAGCCCGGACCGCTCGGCGCAGACGGGATCGGTGCCATCCGCCCCGGATCCTGGGTCGCTCGCCTTTCGGCGTGGGTCATTCGCCTTTCAGGGCGGGTCACTCGCCCCGAATCCGGCGTGCTCGCCTTTCGGGGCGAACGGCTCGCCTCGCGAGGCGGATGATTCGCCCCGAATCCTGGGTCGTCCGCCTTTCGGGGCGAACCGTCCGTCCCGAATCCGGAGCATCCGCCTTTCAGGGCGAACGGTTCGCCTTTCGAGGCGGATGATTCGCCCCGAATCCTGAGTCACTCGCCTTTCGGGGCGAGTGGTTCGCCTTTCGAGGCGAGCCGCTCATGCCGGATCTGGTGAAGCAGGCGGGGAAAGTTCTCAAAGGACCCAAAAGGACCCAAGGGACCTAAAGGACTTCAAAGACTAGGAAGCTCGGAGCTCAGCTTTTTGTGTCCTTTGGTCCTCAGGCCTGGGCCTCCCGCGCCCGGTTTCTCGCCGCCAGGGCGGAGTACACGGGCGGGGGCGGCACCACCAGCACGTTGCAGCGGGCGTGGCGGACCACCTCGCTGGCGATGCTGCCCAGGACCAGACGCTTGAAGCCGCCGCGGCCGTGGGTGCCGAGGATCACCAGCTCCACCTGCCGGTCTTCCAGGGCCCCCAGGATCGCGCCGCGCGGGTAGTCGGTGGTGATCAGCCGCCGGAAGGGGACCGGGCTCGGGCCCTCCGCCGCCAGGAAGCGGTCGAGCTCCTCCGCGGCCATGCGCTTCAGCTGGTCGGGGCTGAATTGGGTCGAGCCCTCGAGCTCCAGCGGGCTCAGGGCGAAGAGGACCTCCGTGCGCGGCGGCGGCCCGCCGATCCCGGCGAGGAAGGCCAGGCCCTGGCGCAAGGCGTGGGCCGAGAGCATCGAGAGGTCCACCGGGATCTCCACCCGCGACGGCGGGAAGTCGGCCGCGGAGCGGGCCAGCAGCACCGGGCAGGGCGCCTTGCGGACCACCTCGTCGGCGGTCGAGCCGAGCAGGACGTGGCGCAGGGCACCCCCTTCCACGGGGCCGGTCACGAGGAGGTCGGCCTTCACCGAGCCGGCGAGCGCCAGGATCTCCCGGGCCGGCGTGCCCAGCATCAGGCGCAGCCGGTCGGTCTGGAAGTCGGGGAGATCGGCGAGCCCCGTCCGTCGCGCCTGCTCGGCGAGGGCCGCGCGCAGGGACTCCAACTGCTGGCCCAGCCGCCGGCTGTCCCCCTTGCGGATCTCGGGCGGCAGGGCCGCTGGCGCGCAGACGTGGACGAGCCAGACGGCGGCGCCGGTGGCGCGGGCCACAGCCACCCCGGTGCGTACGATGCCGTCGCTGACGGCGGAAAGCGAGGTGCCGACGACGATCGTCTGCGGGCTCACGGTCAATCCCTCCCCTTCCCTCCCCGATGCGGCCGACTGGATGGCATTCAAAAAAGGTAACCCTAATGCTAGGCAGAAACGGCGGTCGAATGCAACCCCGCGAAATGGTAGGGCCGCAGGGGGCCTGCCCTACCCCGTGGGGCGGGGCACCCCGCGGGCATACGCCTTGCTCATCCATTCCAGCGAACACGACGGCCCTGACGGAGGGTCTTTTTTGAGAAGGAGTAGACGTATGGATCAGTTGAAGTTGGCGCAAGGGCTTGGATGGTTCAGCATCGGCCTCGGGCTCACCGAGATGTTGGCGCCGGAGTGGCTGGCCCGCCAGATCGGCTTGGACGAGGACCACACCCCGCTCCTGCGCGCGATGGGGGCCCGCGAGGCGGTGACCGGCGTCGGCGTGCTGATGGAGGAGCGGCCGACGGTCGGGATATGGGGCCGCGTGGCGGGCGACGCGGTGGACATCTCCCTGCTGGCGGCGGCGCTCAAGCCCCCTCACCACGAAAAGAAAAGGGTGATCGGCGCGCTGGGGATGGTCCTCGGGGTCACCCTGGTGGGCGTGCTGTGCGCCCGCAGCCTGCAGGCGGCTGCGGCCTGAGCCCTCATCACCCCGGCCCTCTTCTCCCGTCCCCTCCCACCCTCCCTCGCCGGGAGAAGAGGGAGATACCCCTTCGGGGTTCCTCATCCGGAAATTTCTCGCTTCTTTTCCCCTCTCCCGGCGAGGGAGGGTGGGAGGGGACGGGAGAGGGGTAGGGGCTTGGATATGATGGCGTCCATGGATGCCCCTCCCGGCCGCTTCCGCATCCGCGAGACCGTCCGCTGGAGCGACGTCGACCTCGCGGGGATCATCTTCTACGGCTCGTACGTCCGCCTGTTCGAGATCGCCGAGACCGAGCTCTTCCGGGCGGCGGGCCTCCCCCTCTCGCGGCTCTTCGAGGACTTCGATCTCTGGCTGCCGCGGGCGGCGCTCCACTTCGAATTCCGCCGGCCGGCGCGGCTCGACGACCTGCTCGACCTCGAGATGTGGGTCTCCAGGATCGGCACCTCCTCGCTGCGCCTCCAGTTCGAGGTCTACAGGAGCGCTCCGGAGCGCGAGCTGACCGCCGAGGGGTATGCCGTGCTGGTGGCGGTGCGGCGGGGCGAGCTGAAGCCGGTTCCGGTGCCGGCGGCAGTGGCGGCGGCGTTGGGGCCGTACCGGGGCGGAGCCGTTTGAGCCGCGGCCTTGCGGATCACCCCTGAAGCCCGGCGATATCGTCCAGGGTCTGGAGCTGATCGGAGTACAGGCTGGGGAGGACATTCATATCCCCTTCCGGCCAGGGAAGCTGATAGACAGTCAAGGGGACCTCCTGGCGGAAACGCACGCAATCTTCGTCGCCATGGAAGAAAAGGAGCAACTGCCATCTTTTCCCCCAGAGCCGGCTGATCTTGGCCAGGCCGCGAGCGAGCATCGTCACGGTCAGCTCATCCATGTTCTGAAGCGGATCGTCCAGAATCAGAAGGCCTAGCGGGTTATCGGCCCGTACGGCGCAGAGGAGGAACAGGGCCACCGTGAAGAGGTTGAGCTGCGCGGTGTTCAGGCGCAGCGCCGCCTCCACGTGCTCGCCGATCTTGAGCTTCATCGTCGTGCGGCCCTCGGAGTCGGTCTCGTACACGAGGTTGAGGTCTTCATAGGTCCAGCGGGCCGGCGTGGCCAGGGCCATGAGCTCGTTCATGGCGCCGATCATTACCTGGAGCTGGTGCAGAAGCTTCTGCCCACTGTTTTCGCCCTCTACGATGAGGGCCCCGTAACGCTCGCGTGTATCCCGGAGCGCCTGAAAGCTGTGCCCACCGGAGAGACGGCCCTCCTGGAGCGCCTGGCAGGCCTCCTCCAGCCGGGCCAAGCGGCCGAGCAGAGGTTGAGCCCAGTCCTGCGTTCCGATCCCGACGTCGCCCACCTGGACTCGTGTATCCGTGTTGAGCGCTTCCTCGATCGCCTGCCCCAGGAGCAGGGGTTTGTTGGGATCCGTGGGGGGCGGCAGAAGCCAGCGCCCTACGGTATCGAGATCCCTTTTCTGATCGCGGGAGATTTCCGCCGGTGGCTTTCCGGCTCCTCCTGTTCCGGAGGCCACCGCCGTGATCCGCTGGAAGAGCTCGTCGCGTTCGCGCGCCCAGTTGACGGACTGGCGGCGTTGCTCTTCGAGCTCCGCTGCCTTGGCAGGAAACTGGCCGAAAGGGCCGACCGTGCCGGGATCGGGGACCCACCCGTCCTGTTGCGCTTTGCCCAACGTTTCGAGCAACTGGCAGTGCTGGTCCGCCAGCCTGACGAGCGTATACCGCCGGAGCCACCCATTGAGGTCCGCGAGAAAATCCCGGCCGGCGCCGGCTCCACCTTTGGCCTGCCACCCGGAGACGCGCAGGAGCCCCTCTTTGGCGGAGCGCAGGGATCTCAAATTCGCGTCCGCGGAGTCGCGGAGCTCTTTCAGGATCTCGTCGATTCGCCCCAGGATGGCTGGTGCTTCCCCCACGGTTGGCGGTTGCTGGGTCCAGGCGGAATGGATCTCAGCGAGCTCTGATTTCAAGGATCCCAGGGTCTCGATGGTAGCGGCCGGCAGCGGCAGGCAGGCGGCGGCGATGTCGGCCGGCACTGAATTCTGGAGAGCATCGAGCCAGGCGAGCTGATCGGAGATCAGGCTTTCCGGATTTTTGCCCGTGCTCTTCAGCGCCTCCAGCGGCTCCCGGAGCACCGGCGGCAGCTCGCTCAAAGCCTTCTCGGCCGCGGCTTTGGCGCGTTTGTAAGCGAGATCGCTCGCGCTCTCGGTGGGGAAGAACGACTGCAGGAGGATCTCCGCTCGTTGCGCGTCTCCACTGAGGGTCAGGCGGTCCATCAGCTTCTGATCCAGCCGGAACGCGGCAGCCCGCAGATTGCGGCGCAGAGGGTTGGAGAGCCCGGCGGCCTCGACCTCGAATTTTTGGTCTCCGTCCGTTGCGCCCTTGAAACGGAGATTCACACGCGCCGGCTCCGTCATGGCACCGCGGTTGCGGATGACCTTCGTGTAGTCCTTCTCACCGAGCAGACGCTCGGCGGTGCCGGTGACCACCAGCTCGAGCGCTTCGACGAAAGAGGATTTGCCGCTGCCATTCCGGCCGAAGACCAGGTGGATTTTCTGCGACCGCAGGCTGAGCGCGCGACAACCCGGCAGGCGGTAGTTTTGAATCTCGATCTTAGTCAGGGTCCCCGTTGCGCTCGCTTTCTTTTCCTGGGATTCGTACCAGGCGCGCGTGGCTCGGAGGAGCCAGGGGAACGCGCGCCGCAGGGCCTCAGGGGACAGCGTCTCACCGTTCGTGGGTGCGGAGAGGAGGTTGACTCCAATGGCCTCCAGAAAGTCGGTCTTCCGAGCCACCTCCCCCAAGGCCTCTTCGATCTGCCGGATGGACTTGGGCTCGTCGGAGACGACCAGGACCAGCTCCACGGTGAGCGGGAGGCTCGAGGGGTCGGGAGCGGTCAAGAGAAGATGGCGCACATAGGTCGCCTGGTCGATCCAGCGTTTCACCTTCGCCTCGAGCTTTTTTCCTTTTTCTGGCAGCAGATGGATCAGGCCCAAGGTGCCCAATACCGGATCGTAGACCAGCAGGTCGACCTCCGGGTCGAAGTGGCGGGCGAGGCGCAGGCTGGGAGAGGTCAGGAAGACCGGTCCCGAGCCGCCCACATTCTGCAAAGAGGTCACTTGGGTCAAGCCCAGGCCTTCGAGAGCCGCGGCCAGCTGTTTTTTCCAACGGGCAGGCGAATCAGATGAGTGTCTCAAGGCTGCCTTCTCCAATCCTGTTGAACGGCGCGTGGGCCCATTCCCAGATCGTTACCGCGTCGGGGATTTCGGCCGGGCCGGGAGCCTTCTTCCCTCGTGGCCCCGCATCGGGGCTCTCGCCTGGGCCGGACGGCGCCTTCCTTCGCGGCCAGGGGACGTCCGCGTAGCCGAGGTCCCAGGTGAGCTGGTGACGGCGGGCTCCGCGGACCGCCGGGCTCCTGCCGCGTCTCCCCGGCGGGCGCAGGCGGATCGTCAGGCAGAACGGAGTCGGTTGCAGCTTGTCAAGCGCATAGAGCACGGAGGGATGCTCTCCAGCGCCCGGGGTAAGCCAGGGCTGATCGTACATCCAGCCGCGCGTTTGTTGCCGCAAGGCGGAGATGCGGCGCCGCAGCGCGAGCTCGACCACCGCTCCCCAGGCGGCCCAGTCGGTGTGGTCGAGAGCCGGGTAATACCAGCGAGAGCGGCGCAATCCCATCAGCTCGATGCCGGGACCAGCGGAACGCAAGGACGCGTCCGCAAGAGCGAGCTCACGCATCAACCCCACCTGAAACCGTTCGGTCCAGCCGACGATACGCTCGAATTGAAAGCGATGGGACGGTTCTTCGTTCCAGCGCAGGGCGGCGGTCTTTTCCGCGCGGAACAACTTTTCGAGATCGTCCTTCACGGCCCTCTGCTCGGCTTCCGGACAGGGATGACCCAGGAGCAGCGTCACGACCCGCCCCAGGTCGCTGTCTACAGCCTGACGCTGGCGCCGCCGGAAGGTGAGGTGAAACAGCCAGCGCATCATTTCGTCGAGCGTCGGGAAGGGTTGGGATACCTCTCCTGCTTTCTTGACAAAATGGAACCGCAAGTAATTGGAGTGATCCGTCAGGCCGGGGTCGAGCCCGACCGCGCGGCTGGCGGCGCGCAGAATCTCCATGCCATGGAACTCCGTCTTGCCTTCGCCGCCCAGGAAGAACGCGGGCGCCTCACTGCCATCTTTTTCCTTCGGTGTTCCCTTCCCATTTTTACCCCGGCGGCGCGCCATCTCTTCATAGACGGTCCGGATGGTGTCGTGGAGCACCGGATCGGCTGTGCTGTAGCCGCAAAAGACGATGGTGCGGGTCCGCAGCAGAGTGCTCACCAGGTCGCGCGACCAGGAGTCCTCCCGCCAGTTCTGGATCTCCCGGAAGGTGAAGACCAGGGCCGGCAGGTACGCATGCAGCGAATCCTTCCCTCGCTTCCGCGCCCAGCGATAGCTCTCCGCGCAGCCATGGATCTTGAGCAGATGGGCCGCGCGCCGGTCGTCGCCGCGGCCGAAGAACTGAGTGGCGCTCGCGATGCGGCAGAAAGCATCGAAAGTGGCGGGAGGAGACCCCTTGAGGGC
>DASXJP010000313.1:0-4098 GCA_036497345.1 Thermoanaerobaculia bacterium | reverse complement strand
CAGGTCGGGCACTTGCTCAGCTTGCCGCGAAACAGCAAAAACCCCTCGGTCGCCCGATTGCATGCGGGGCATTGCGCGCGCGCCGGATTCCCTTCGAACAGACGGCCGCAGCCCGCGCAAAGACGGACTTTTTCATGTCCTTTGCCGGCAGGTGCCTGCCGCCTGCTCTTCTCCTTCAACTCTTCCGGCTTTTCGCTCTCCCCTTCCTCTTCGTCCTCTTCAGATTCGAGAAGCTCGTGGAGCCGAGGCGTGAGAAAGGCGGTCGACTCCGTGCTGAAAAAATCGCCCGTCCCTTCCGTCGGGGCGCCCTGCTCGGCGGGGAGGACCACCTTCAGAAAATCCTGGCCACAGGTACGGCACAGGGCGGCAGGCCGCGCCGCCGCGCCGCACCGAGGGCACTCGCTCCCGCCTTGGGGAACCAGTGTCCGGCACGCCGGGTCGAGGCAGAGCGCGACGTCATAGATTCCATGGAAAAAGGTATGGAGCTTCGGCCGCAGGCTGGGCGGATCGCCCTCGTCGCCGATGCTGCCGGCGAGGAGATAGGCCTCCACCTCGGAGCGGAGCCTGTCGTCGCTGAGCTCCCTGCGATCGGAGAACCTCTCCCGGAGGGCGGCAACTGCGTCGCCCGTCGAGGCGGCTTCGGCAAAGACGTTTTCAAGGAGTTGGACGACTCCATTGCGCGCAAAGAGCGCTGCCACTCGGCGGGGCAAGGAACCGGATGGTGGAGCCTTTCTGCCAGTCAGCCGTTCCGCCAGGGCGAGAGTCGCTTCCTCATCGCTCGGATCGAAGGCTTCGAGCTCCCTAGGAGTCAAATCAGGAGAAGGAGGCGCTGCGTCCACCACGGCGGGCGCCTGTTTCCGAGCCTCGACGACGAGCGCGTCTTCGTCGATCACCTCTCCGAACAAGGTGGACGCGAACGCCGCCAGTGCCCGGAGGCCTTCCTCGCCCGACGCAACCGTGGCGGAGGTCCCGATGGCGAGCAACTCTCCGGGCAGGACTCCGGCACGCGCCTTGAGCCGGCGGATCAGGCACGCGATCTCGGTGGCAAGCGCCCCTCGGTAGCTGTGGACCTCGTCGAGGACCAGATACCGGAGCGCCGGGCCGAAGAGACTGCGGTCTTCCCGCCGGACGAGCAGGAACTCGAGTTGTTTGTAGTTGGTCAGCAGGAGATCGGGTGGATTGGAGCGAATCTCGGAACGTTTCAACCGTTCCGTCTCGGCCGGCTCCTCTTGGAGCCGCGTCGTCGTCACATCGCTGTCGCCGGTATAGAGCGCGAACGAAAGGTCGACACCGGTTCCGCGCAGAAGCCGCCGCAATCGCTCGAGCTGGTCGTTGGCGAGCGCGTTCATCGGATACAAGAGGAGCGCCTGCACTCCTCGGATTCCTTCGCGCTTGCGCCGTAGGACACCTTCCAGGATGGGAAGCAGGAAGCTTTCGGTCTTACCCGAGCCGGTGCCTGTCGTGACGATGAAGGACTTTCCGGCTCGCCCCAGAGCGAGGGCTTGCTCCTGGTGGGCATAGAGAGGGTTCGGCCCGAAGGGCCACCGGAGGCGGGCAAGCTCGGCGCCAGCGGCACCGGAGTCGATCAGCGCCCTGAGAGTCTTCCCGCTGTGGAACTCGCGGGCCAGCGTGACGTATGGACCTTTGACGACGATGTCGATCTCAGCCAAGTGGGCTTCGAACTGCCGCCGCAAGTGTTCGTCCAAGAAGCGATACGAAGTCCGCAGGAATCGCCGGTACTGGTCGATCAGATGCCGGGCGGCGAGCGGGATGTTGGCCTTGCCGCTCGGACCTCCGGCCAGCGGAATGCGCTTTGTCTCATTTCCGGGGCGCCCGGAAAGAACAATGTGACTTTGTCTCATTCTGTTCATTCTCCGGTTTCATTCCGGCGACGTCGACCCCGTCCACCCACAGCCGGATTGGCCGGCCGATACCGGGCGGCCCGTCCCGCCCCTTCGAGGACAATCACCCCGTCCTCCCGCAACCTCCGCATCAACCGGACCACCTCGGGCCGGGAGAAGCCGGAGATACGCCGCACGTCGGCGTTCGAGAGCTCTCCCCGCTCCCGCAGCACGGCGAGCACGCGCAGCCGGACAGCTTCGGCGTCGAATTGGACGTCGTCGTCGGTGGCGGTGACGCCGCGCAACTCGTCGGAGAGGGCCCGGGAGAGCCGGTAACAGGTCCCCCGCCCCCTCCCTCGCGGCTGAAGATAACCCCGCTCCCGCAGGGACACGAGCTTGTCGGCCGCCTCGTCCTCATCGAGCTGCAGAGCGCGCGCCGCGCTCCACCGGTCGATCTCTCCCCGCTCGGCGAGGCACCGGAGCAGGATCAGGTCGTCAAGCCCGAGCTCCCGCCCCTCTCGCCTCTCCCTCGTGACGAATCGCACAAACCCCTCGTGCGTGCGAGTCAGCAAGATGAGGCGCACGGAGGCCTCGTCGGCTTGATAACGGGGCATGCCTTTGCCGAGCCGGAGGAGGTCCAGGTAGAGACGGTCGACGCCAAGGCCGGCCCGGTTCACGAGCCCGAGCGCTTGGCAAGCATTCGCGAGGAGCGGATTTCGGCGCACCGGCGGGTGCCGGAGCACATTCTCAGGGGTCACGCCACCAATGAATCCACCCGGACTGGAGATGTGGATCTTCCCGGGATGGACCTCAATATAGACCGACTGGCGCAAAAAGTAGTCCCGGTGAACCAAGGCGTTGAGAACGGCCTCGCGCGCGGCCCAGCCGGTCAGGTCGGGGACCTGGACCTCGGCAAACAGATCGGTCTGCACCTGGGTCAGGCGCAGATGAGCCTCAAAGAAGCGCTGGAGAGACTCGAGAGCCGCGAGAACCGGTCCTCGAAGGTCGTGCCGCGCGTCATACTCGGGACCCCGACGGAGGTTCAGAAAGACCACTTCGTGGCTGGGTGCCCATCGGGCGATGGCCGTTGAGGTGCCGGCGAGCAGAACGGCCGCCAGGGTGAGCTCACCGCTCACTCGGAGCCCGAGATTCGCCAGGAGCTCTTCGTCGCGCAACTCCGCCAACTCGGGCTTCTGGCCGTCGGTCGCAACGTAGCGCCGGACGAGCTTTAGGACCTCGGGGTCGAGATCCGAGAGCCCCGAGCCGGGCAAGGTCTGTGCGGTGGGGTCGATCTGTCCGCCCGAGGCGACGAGACGGGCGAGGTCGGGGCCCGTGAGGGGCTTGCACTCCTTGCCGATGCGGATCTTAGCCACACCCTCGCTCGTGGTGTGAGGCGGCAGGCCGCGCGGCACCCGGACGGCGAGGATACGCCCTTCCGGCTCCAGGATTTCGTCGATCTCGACCAGGATGTGCGGCTCGGTCCCGTCGTAGACCTTCCGCCGCAGGACGCGCTGATCGAGGTCCCCTACACCCTGAATCGCTTCCCGGCGTGTCCGTTTCCGATCCGCGACCCCGAGCAGAATCACTCCGCCCCGGGCGTTAGCAAGACAGACGACATTCTCCCGCAGCATTCGGATCTGCGGCTCCTGGGCAGCCGAGGCTTGGTCCCACGTCTTGCATTCCAGAGTTTCGGACTCGATGGCGTCCGCCGGGCCGGCGTCGAGCTGTTCGAGGAGCTTGCGGAGGTCGGAGGTTGAGAGCGTCACCGGTGAATAATAACACAATCAGGCTGGGGCTCTCCATTCATTGGAATGGCTCGATGAGCGTCAGCCTTCCCGCTTCCACTCCTCCAGCCGCTCCTTCAGGTAGGCGAAGAACGCCTTCCGCTTCCGGGCCATCCCCGGGAAGGCGCCAAGGAGGTGCTCGAAATCGTCGGCACTCAGCCCGTAGGCCTCCGCGACGGCGCGGTTGAGGTCCCAGAGGTGGGGCCAGCGGTCGGGATATTCCGTGATGTGTGTGACGTGGTCGACCCAAGCAGCGCGGGTTGGCAGAGTCGGCAAGTTTCGTGCGAGATCTACTCTTGGAATGGGCATGGGTAGAACATAGGTGAAGCTTACATCCGTGATCGCTTAAGCCGCTGGTTTGAGCCCTGTTCGTTCAGGGAGTAGGCTTCGTTTCACGTTTGGATCGGGCGCTTCAGCAAGGAAAAAGTTCCGCAGGGGCCGCTCGCGAATTCGCGCCATGGCGGCGGGGTCCA
>DASXJP010000312.1:0-3404 GCA_036497345.1 Thermoanaerobaculia bacterium | reverse complement strand
CCCGTCGCCCGCCTCTCGCTCTCATCCTCGGCTCTGTGGTGCATCGTCCGACTGCCTGGTTGCGGATTCCGACGAAGCCGGCCACCCATTCCGAGGCGAAGGCGGCCACCCTGCCGGAGGGTGGCGGCGAGCAGGGCTCATGGTGGATCGAAGTGGCCGCCTTGAGGCCCGTTAACGGCCGCTGAGTCTGTCATCTTTTTCTTCCTTTTGCTTCTTTCTGACCTCGTCGCCGCGGCTGTGGGAGCTGCGTGTAATCCTGGGCGGGTGGCGGGCGGGCGCCCAGGATTTCCGAGGGGTGTGGGAAGGTCCGGAGGGCGGGTGGGTGGTGGCCCGGAGCTTTCCATACCCCGTCAGGTTCCATAGCCGGTGTTGGGGGGGCCTCGGGGCCCGGGGGCCTTGGGAAGGGCGGCGGCGGGGGGGCCGGCCGCGCGGCGCGAGCTCTCACGACGGGCTGTCCTCCGGCGTGATCTGCTCGGTCTTGCGCCTCGACTCGCCCAAGAGCTTGATCTGGTATGCGTTATGGACCAGGCGATCGAGCAGAGCATCGGCCAGGGTAGCGTCGCCGATGGCGTCGTGCCACATCTTGACCGGCAGTTGGCTGGTCACCAAGGTCGAGCGGCGGCCGTAGCGGTCCTCCAAAATCTCCAGCAGATCCCTGCGCTGTCCCTCCGTCAGAGGGTGGAGGCCCCAGTCGTCGAGGACCAAAAGATCGATCCGCGACAGGCTGGCCAGCAGTTTCGAGTACCGGCCGTCCACCTTGGCGGTGCCCAGATCGGACAGCAGTCGCGGCACCCGGTGGTACGCCACGGTGAAGCTCTCCCGACAGGCTTTCTGCGCCAGAGCGCAGGCCAGGAAGCTCTTGCCGGTGCCCGTCTTACCGGTGATCAGGACGTTGAGATGTTGGGAGATCCACTGGCACGAGCACAGCGACACGAAGAGCGATCGATCCAGGCCACGGGGTGTCCGCAGGTCGACATCTTCCACCGCTGCGCTCTGGCGCAGCCGCGCCTTGGCGAGCCGATCTTTCAGCCGGCGGTTCTCACGCTCCGTCATCTCGCGATCCACCAGCAGACCCAGACGCTCGACGAAACCGAGCTCCTCCAGGCCGGTCATCTGCATCTGTTCCTCCAGGCCCTTGACCATGCCGCTGAGCCGCAGCGCTTGAAGCTTCTCCAGCGTCGGATGGGTCAGCATGGTCTCTCCTGCCCACCGTAGTACGAGGAGCCCCGGAGGTTTTCATGCGCCTGCGGCAGGGCCGCCGGCGGCTCGCCAGCCCGGTACCTCCTGCCGGTCCAGACCCACCTGCAGGATCGAGCGCACGCTGCGGTACGAGACGGCGTCGACCTGCAGAGCCCGCCGACAGGCCGCCTCCAATCTCTCTCCTCCGAAGCTCTTGCCCAGACGCATGATTCCCAGGCACGAGCGGAAGCCCTGCTGCGGATGCGCTCGCGTCGCCATCACCCGCTCGATCACCCCACCCACCGATGGCCCCGACTCCCGCGCCCACCGCACCAGACGCTCGGGCGTCCATTCCGCATACTCCCGATGGGCAAGCGGCATGTGACCGCCCTGCGTCGTGTGAGCTCCCCGCAGAAAGCTACGCAGATGGCTGGCCACCCGCTTGCCTTTGGCGAAGCATTCCACCGTCTGAGCGCTCACCCGCACGTCCAGTTGCTGGCTCACGAGCTGATACGGCACGCTGTAGTAGTGGCCCTCGACCTCCACGTGATAATCGATGTGGACCCGCGCCTTTTTCCATTCAGCATAGGTGAAGCGATCCTCGGGAAGAGGTCGTAGGGCAGGCTGCTCGAGGCTCTCGAACAGCGACCGCCGGGAGCCCGGACGCTTGCGAAACGGCCGTTGGTTCAGGGGGCCAAGAAGCTCGCGGATCGCCTGGTTGAGCTCGCCGAGCGAGAAAAACATTCGGTGTCGTAGGCGAGCCAAAATCCATCGCTGGACCAGTTGCACACCGGACTCGACTTTGGCCTTGTCGCGCGGCTTGCGCACCCGGGCCGGCATCACAGCCACGCCGTAGTGCATGGCCAGATCCTGGTAGGTCGGGTTCAGCTCGGGCTCGTAGCGACACGCCCGGCTCACGCCGGAGCGAAGGTTGTCCGGGATCACCAATTCCGGCAAACCGCCGCCGAACTCGAAGGCCCGCACGTGCGAGCCGATCCAGTCCTCCTTGCCCTGGCTCCACGTCGCCTCCGCGAAGGTGTAGCTGCTGGCTCCCCACACCGCCACGAAGACTTGCGCCTCCCGCACCTCGCCCGTGCCCGCATCAACCACGGGCACCGTCGCGCCACAGTAGTCGACGAACAGCTTCTCCCCAGGCCGGTGCACCTGCCGCATGCACAGGTCCAGCTTGCCACGCCACGCCCGGTACAGATCGCAGAAACGGCTGTATTGGTATCCGTCCGGATGCTGCTCCCGGTACTCCTGCCACACCAGGCTCAGCGTCATGTCTCGTCGCTTCAGCTCCTCGTGCACCGCCGCCCAGTCCGCCTCCGGACGCTCGCTCTGTACCGGCGGTTTCTGGACCGGCGGATACAGCCGGCTCTCCAATTCCTCCCCGCTCAATCCCGCCCAACTCTCCAGCAGGCCAGACTTCTGCACCCGCTCCAGGTACTCCGCTACGCTCGCCCTCCCCATTCCGCTCGCCCGACTAGCTTGACGCTGGCTCAAGCCGCACACCAGCACCAAACGCAACACCTCTTGGACCTTCCGCATACTGAGTCTCCTCGCCGGCATCGGTCTCCTTTCGGAGGCCAGAATGTCACGGCATCGGAGCCCTGCTCGCCGCTCGTTCCGACAGCAAGCTGGCCACCCTTCCGACGGCCCTCAAAAAGTGGCCGCCTTCAGCTCGGAATCGGTGGCCGCCTTCCCGTCGGAATGGGTGGCCGCCTTCATCTCGGAATCCCTGGCCGGATTCGCTCGGAATCCGCACTCAATCCGCACATCAGGCAGACCCTCCCCTTCTCCGACCAGGCCGGACGGCGATCTCAAAGCGGAATTCGGGCGGGTGCGGGCAACCGGTGTCCGGCGTCAGCCGCCAACGAACGGAAGAGCCGGCGGAAAGCACCCCGGCGGAAAGATCACGGCGCGGGCCCCCGCCCGCCGCCTGTCCGCAGCCTCCCGGTAGGCGGCGACGAAGGCGCGGTATCCATCGTAGAGATCGCGGCGCACCTTCCGCGATGCGGCGTGGACGAGCGGAGCGTAGGACTTCTTCGGACGGTTGGGCCGCTGGTGCGGGTGCTGCTTGAGGATCGCCGCGCGGCCGAGGACGGTTTTTCCCGTTGCCTCCCTCTGCGCCGCGGCCTCCTCTTCGATCTCGCGGACGAGGTCGGCGATCTTCTTCTTCTGGTCCTCGGGCGAGAGGTGCTCCCAGCACGGCAACGGCGAGA
>DASXJP010000311.1:0-8403 GCA_036497345.1 Thermoanaerobaculia bacterium | reverse complement strand
CTGCGCGGCCGCCTGAAAGACGCCGGGGCCATCGTGACGGCGCACCACGCCTATCGGCTGGCGGAGGGGGCGCGGGCGGGGAAAGTGGCTCCACGGACCCACACGGACTAAACACGGACCTGCAAGGACGAGCACCTTCTTTCCTCGTTGTCCGTGGCAGTCCGTGTAGGTCCGTGCTCGTCCGTGTTCTTCCTCACCTCCCCCCACCTCCCCTTGCGCTCCCGCCCACACGGAAGGTTCCGGAATAGTTTCACCCCCAGCCCGGCTCCTAACCTCCTCCCAAAAGGAGGTGGAGACCGTGGCAAATCAGCTCTTCGCTCGCAAGCCCCTGAGCGTCCTCCTGGAGGAGATCAAGGGGGAGAACCGGCTCCGGCGGGTGCTGGGGCCCGTGCAGCTCACCAGCCTCGGCGTCGGCGCGGTGATCGGCACCGGCATCTTCGTCACCACGGGGGCCGTCGCCCGGGAGACGGCGGGACCCGCGCTGATGCTCTCCTATGTGGTGGCCGGGCTCGTCTGCGCGTTCGCGGGCCTTTGCTATGCCGAATTCGCGTCCATGGTCCCGGTGGCCGGGTCCGCCTATACCTATGCCTACGCCACGCTGGGCGAGCTCTTCGCCTGGATCATCGGCTGGGACCTGGTGCTCGAATACGCCGTCAGCTCGGCCACGGTGGCGGACGGATGGTCCGGCTACTTCCAGAGCATCCTCGACGTCTTCGGCTGGAAGCTCCCCCACGCCCTCGCCGGACCGGTGGTCAACTACGATCCCAGGCTCGGCAAGGTCTTCGTCACCGGATCGGTGATCAACCTGCCCGCGGTCCTGATCGTCGCCCTGGTCACGGTGGTCCTGGTGATCGGGATCCGCGAGAGCGCCAACGTCAACACGGCCCTGGTGGCGATCAAGGTGGGGGCGGTGATCTTCGTGATCGTGGTGGGGGCCTATTACGTCAATCCCGCCCACTGGCACCCCTTCGCGCCCTACGGCCTGACGGGCCTGCAGGCCTTCGGCCACACTCTCCTCGGCCAGAGCGACGCCGGCGGCAAGCCGCTCGGGGTGCTCGCCGGCGCCGCTCTGGCCTTTTTTTCCTACATCGGCTTCGATTCGGTCTCCACCCACTCGGAGGAGGCGCGGAAGCCGCGGCGGGACGTGCCCATCGGCATCCTGGTCTCGCTGGTGCTCTGCACGCTGCTCTACATCGGGGTGGTCGCCGTGCTGACCGGCATGGTCCCCTACGATCAGCTCGACGTCGCCGCGCCGGTCGCGGACGCCTTCCGCCGCGTGGGGCTGCGCTGGGCGCAATTCCTGATCGCCGCGGCGGGGCTCGCCGGCATCACCTCCGTGCTGCTGGTGACCATGCTGAGCCAGGCCCGGGTGTTCCTCGCCATCGCCCGTGACGGGCTGCTGCCGCCGGGCTTCTTCGGCGCCGTCCACCCGCGGTTCCGCACGCCCTGGAAATCGTCGATCGTCACCGGCCTCTTCGTCGCCTCCCTCGCCGCGTTCCTGCCCATCAGCGTGCTCCTGATGCTGGTCAACATGGGAACGCTGCTCGCCTTCGTGATCGTCTGCGCGGCCGTGCTGATCATGCGGCGCACCCATCCGGAGGCCGAGCGGCCGTTCCGCGTGCGGTTCGTCCCCTTCGTGCCGGTGGTGGGGATCCTGAGCTGCCTGGTGCTCATGTTCTCGCTTCCCTCCGAGAACTGGCTGCGCCTCTTCGTATGGTTAGGGGTAGGTCTTGTGATCTACTTCACCTACGGACGCAGGCACAGCCGGCTGGGAGCGGCCCGGCCGGCCGGGGACGATAACCTTCGTGAGGTGAAAACGAGGACGGCATGATCTCTTTCCGTGGCTTTTCGCGCAACTTCTGGGTAGCGAACACGCTGGAGCTGTTCGAGCGCTTCGCCTTCTACGGCTCGAAGGCGGTGCTCACCATCTACCTCGCCGAGCGCGTGGGGCTCGGTCCCCAGGCCGCGGGGTCGCTCGCGGGCCTCTTCTCGGGCGTCCTCTACTTCCTGCCGGTGCTCGCCGGCACGGTGGTGGACCGCTACGGCTTCAAGCGCAGCCTGGCGGCCTGCTTCTCGATCTTCTGCGTGGGCTATTTCCTGATCGGCCTCGCGGGATTGAATTTCGGGCAGTCCATCGTCGCCGCGATCGGCAAGGGGCCCTACGTCTTCGCCGTGCTGATGCTGACCGCCGTGGGGGGCTCGCTGATCAAGCCGAGCATCGTGGGGACGGTGGCGCGCACCTCGCCGCCGGACCTCAAGTCGATGGGATATTCGATCTATTACACCCTGGTCAACATCGGCGGCGCGCTGGGACCGATCCTGGCGCTCGGGGTGCGGAAGAATCTGGGCATCGAGTACGTCCTGGTGATGTCCTCCATCACCTCGTTCTTCCTCCTGCTGGGGACGCTGCTGTTCTTCCGTGAGCCCGAGCGCGCTCCGGACGAGGCGCCCCCCGGCTCGTTCGCCAAGGTGC
The DNA here is from genome assembly GCA_036497345.1 of Thermoanaerobaculia bacterium. GTDB lineage: Bacteria > Acidobacteriota > Thermoanaerobaculia > Multivoradales > UBA5704 > DATARR01. The sequence continues at coordinate 5,930 of DASXJP010000311.1, read as the reverse complement.
TGCGCGACATGGTGATGGTGTTCGGAAACCTGCGTTTCATCTTGTTCCTCGCCGTCTTCTCGGGCTTCTGGATCATGTTCTGGCAGATTTTCTATTCGCTGCCGTTCTATCTCACGGAGTCCCTGAAATTCGAGAATTTCGAGCTGATCGAGACGGTCGACGCCTGGACGCTCATCCTTCTCACGGTGGCGATCAGCGCGCTGGTGCGGCGCTGGCGGCCGATCCGCGCGATGTCGGCCGGGTTCGCCGTGGCCTCCTGCTCCTGGCTGCTGATCGCCCTCGTACCCAGGTGGGAGACGGTGGTGGTGGCCATGTTCGTGTTCGCGGTCGGCGAGGGGATGCAGGCGCCGCGTTTCTATGAATACGTGGCCGACCTCGCGCCGCGCGAGCAGGTGGGCACCTTCATGGGCTTCGCCTTCCTGCCGGTCGCCATCGGCTCGATCGTGGGCGGGATTCTTGGCGGCCGCCTGGTGCAGCACTATGTGAAAGAGTCGAGCCATCCCGAAAACATGTGGTGGATCGTATCCGGGATCGGCTTCGCGGCCACGGTCCTGATGGTGCTCTACGACCTCCTGGTGGCCTCGCGGCCGGCGGCGGACCGGAAGGAGATGATCTGATCGGCTACTCCGCGTACATCCGGATCATCCTTTCGATCGCCCGGGCGCAGACGGCGCAGAAGGATTTCGGGTTGCGGCTGAACATGACGCAGTCGAGCTCGGGACGGTAGAGCCCCTTGGCCTCATAATCCGCGCCCTGGAAGGCGCCGACCTTGCCGAAGTATTTCTCGGCGCGGAGCAGGGGCGTGCTCTTCTCGCGGACCTCCTGGAAGAGCGCCTCCATCGTCTCCTCGGGGGCGTTCTTCTCCCGCAGCTCGCGCCGGATCTTCTCGTAGTCGAGCACGACCTTGTCATAGACCTGCTGGTTCCAGGGGGTGGGGATCGGCGTGCCCGCGGCCACCAGATCCCCCCACTTCGGATGCTTGGGGTCGAGGAGCGCCGTCACGTTCGGCTCCCAGGGCTCGCTGCCGGGCGGGTTGAAAGTCTCGTAGGAGACCTGCGAGGTGTAGTACTCGTCCCCCAGGCCCGCGAAGGAGTGGCCGAATTCGTGGACCACCAGATAGGCCGACTCGGCGCTGTCCACGGCGGCCGTGTTCCAGAGGTTGAAGATGCCGCCGCCCCCGTATTTGCGGCTGTTGGAGAGCAGGATCAGGGCGTCGTAGGGGGCCTCGGCCGCGGCCTCGCGCACCGCCTCGTCCGCGAACGTCAGCATGTAGCGCTCGGAGTCGAAGACGTTGTAGGCGAGGCCCAGCGGGCTCTTGTGCCAGGTGTTGGTGCGCGGATCGGTGACGCCCGAGGCCGCTGAGGGCATGTCGATCGCCCGCACGTTGAAGTCGCTCCGGTGGCTCTTGAACGGCTCGGTGGCGAACAGGGCGTCGGTCAGCCGGCGGACGTCGGCATGGAATTTCTCCATCTCCTGGGTGGTATAGCCGTCGCCGAGGATCAGGAGGTCGGCCTTGACCGTCGGCGGGCCGCTCTCGAAGACCGTCCACACCTTGCCCGCGTTCGAGACGGGGGAGCGGTCCACGAACCGGCTGGCCGGATCAATCACGGTCGAGAAGATCTCGCGGAAGGCGCCGTCGGCGCCGCGCTTCTTGATCACGATCTGGACCTTCCCCCGGGGCTCGGGGAAGCGCATCGACTCCTGGAAGCTCCGCCAGGTGCCGGCAACGGCCTCACCCGTGGTCTCCCATTCGCCATAGATGCTGGAGAACCCGCGCGACCAGACCACCTGGTTGGTGGCGGGGTCGATCACCTCGAAGAAGTACTTGCCGAGATTGGTGTCGTCCAGCAGGTGGACGTGGCTGCCGGGCCACTCCCCCTCCAGCCGGAGCCCGCCCAGGCTGACGTGCTCCTCCTTGGCGGTGCCGCCGTGGAAGTAGGAGAAGCGCAGGGTGCGGCCGGTGAAATGGGCGTCGAAACCGGAGTCGGCGCCGGACGAGGGGAGGGCGGTGGCGAGGGCCAGGGCGAGCGCGAGGTGGCGGATGAGCATGGGGGGATCTTAGTGTCGATCCGGTAGAGTGGAAAGATGACTCGCACCTTCCGCGCCGACCGCGGCGACGACCGGGAGCGGATCGACCGCGTCCTCCAGCGGCACCTCGCCGACCGGCCGGACGTCACCCGCTCGCGCATCCAGGGGTGGATCGGCGAGGGGATGGTGCGGGTCAATGGCGCTCCGGCGGCGAAGCCTGCGAGCCGGCTGATGACGGGGGACGTGGTCGAGGTCGAGCTCCCGCCGCCGCCCGAGCGGCGGGCGGTGACGGCCCAGGAGATGCCCCTCTCCGTGCTGTTCGAGGACGAGCACCTGCTGGCGCTCGACAAGCCCCCGGGCCTCGTCGTCCACCCCGCGCCAGGCCACCGCGAGGGGACCCTGATCAACGCCCTGCTCTGGCACGCCCGCGACTGGGGAGAGGGGAGGCGCCCCGGGCTGGTCAACCGGCTCGACCGCGGGACCTCCGGCGTGCTGCTGGTGGCGAAGACGCCCGCCATCCACGCCTCCCTGGCGCGGCATCTCCGGCGCCGCGACGCCGGGAAGGAGTACCTCGCCGTGATCTACGGCGCGACGCCGTTCGACCAGGGACGGATCGAGCGCAAGATCCTCCGCGACCCGCAGGACCGCAAGCGGATGATCACCTCGAAGACGGAGGGGCGGGACAGCGTCACGCTTTACGAGCGGCTGGCCGAGGGCTCCGGCCTGACGCTGCTGCGCTGCCGTCTGCTCACCGGGCGCACGCACCAGATCCGGGTCCATCTCCGGTCGCAGGGGTGGCCGATCGTGGGCGATCCGGTCTACGGCGAGCCGCGCTGGAAGGGGATCGCGGAGCCGGGCGTAGCGGCGCTCTGCCGGGATTTTCCCCGCCAGGCCCTGCATGCGTTCCGGCTCTCCTTCGTCCATCCGGCGACCGGCGTGCCGCTGGAGATCACCGCGCCGGTGCCGGAGGATCTCGAGGCCCTGCTCGCCACGACGGGGCTCACGGACTGACGGGCTGGACGTCGGTGACGAAGTACTCGGTCTCGCCGAAGCAGGAGGTGGGGACCCCCTTGTGCTGGTCGTAGTGGAGCCGCACCCGCCCCCCCATGCTCTTGTTGATGCGCTCGGCCACGGCGGGGTCGCGCACCGAGAAGGGGAAGACCTGCGGCATGGTTCCCGGCAGGTTCGCCATCGCGAGCTCCCCCTCCCAGGTCTTGCAGATCCACCCCTTGCGGGAGAACTTCTGCACGTAGCCGGCCCGCTCGCCGTCGGAGTAGTTGTAGTGGAGGGCGACCCAGACGTACGCCGCGAACAGCAGGACCGCGGCGATCAGGATCAGGACGAGAAAGATACCGGCCTTCAGCCCCCGGCGGCGGCGGGGCGGGGTCGCGGTCGTGACGGGTTGGGCCATGGCGGTCTCCTTGGAAGAGGGCGTGGAGCCCTCGGGGAAGATCATTCCACAAGAGGAGATGGTTTCAAGAACGGCTATGCTTACCACCCTGAATCGAGGGACACGGTATGGTCGAGAGCCTCTGGAACGACGAAGAAGCGGCGAAGTATTCAGCGAAAAGCGCGGGTGACCTTGGGGCTCGCGTCTACACCTCGCGCCTGCTCGGGCGCGACAAGAGCCTGGTGCTGCACGGCGGCGGCAACACCTCGGTCAAGATCCGCGAGAGGAATCGTTTCGGCGACGAGGAGGAGATCCTCTACGTCAAGGGGAGCGGGTGGGACCTGGAGACGATCGAGGCCGCGGGCTTCTCGCCAGTGCGCCTGGGGCCGGCCGCGCGCCTGGCCACGCTCTCCCGCCTCTCCGATCCCGAGATGGTCAACGAGCTGCGGACGGCGATGACCCTCGCCTCCGCGCCCACGCCGTCCGTGGAAGCCATCCTGCACGCGGCGCTGCCGTTCAAGTACGTGGACCACACCCACGCCGACGCCGTGGTCACCCTGACCAACAATCCCGACGGCGAGGCGCTCGTCCGCGAGGCCTACGGGGATTCGGTGGTGGTCATCCCCTACGTCATGCCGGGGTTCGACCTCGCCCGGCTCTGCGCCGAGCGGTTCCCCGCCGTGGCCGGACCGCGGACGGTGGGCATGGTGCTGCTCAACCACGGCATCTTCTCCTTTGGCGCCACCGCCCGGGAGTCCTACGAGCGGATGATCGAGCTGGTCCGCCGCGCCGAGGCTGTGCTGGAGCGGCGGGGCGCCTGGAGCCTCGGCCGCTATCCGCAGACGCCGGAGACCCTCGCGGACGCGCCCGATCTCCTGCCCAATCTCCAGACAATCGCCCGGCTGCGCCGCGAGATCTCGCGGGCGGCGGGGGCCCCCATGGTCCTCGTCGCGGACCGCAGTCCCCGTGCTCTCGCCTTCGCCCGGCGTGAGGACGTCTCGCGGATCGCCCAGGGGCCGGCCACGCCGGACCACGTCATCCGCACCAAGCGCCTGCCGCTGATCGGCCGGGACGTCGAGGCCTACGTCCAGGAATACCGGCGGTACTTCGACGAGCATGCTCCTCATGCGGCCGTTCCCAAGACGATGCTCGATCCGGCGCCGCGGGTGGTCCTCGATCCCGAGCTGGGTCTCGCCACCGCGGGGCGGACGGTGAAGGACGCGGCCATCGCGGCCGAGATCTACGAGCACACCATGGACATCATCGAGCGGGCCGAGCGGCTGGGCGGCTATCGGGCCCTGCCGGCGCGCGATCTGTTCGACATGGAGTATTGGGACCTGGAGCAGGCGAAGCTGGCGAAGGCGGGCAAGCCGCCCCTCTTCGCCGGCGAGGTGGCCCTGGTGACCGGCGCCGCCTCGGGGATCGGCCGCGCCGCGGTCGAGGCCCTGCTCGCCCGCGGGGCGGCGGTGGTGGGGCTCGACGTCGATCCGAAGGTGGAGGCGATGCTCTCCCGCCGCGATTTCCTGGGCCTCCGCTGCGACGTCACCGTGGAGACGGAGGTCACCGGCGCGCTGGCGCGGGGGATCGCGGCCTTCGGCGGTCTCGACCTGCTGGTGCTGAACGCGGGGATCTTCCCGGCGGCCCGCAGGATCGCCGAGCTCTCGCTGGCGGAATGGGACCGGGTGATGCGGGTGAACCTGGATTCCAACCTGCTGCTGATGCACCTCTCCCACCCCTTCCTGAAGCTCGCGCCGGCGGGCGGGCGGGTGGTGGTGATCGGCTCGAAGAACGTACCCGCGCCGGGCCCCGGCGCCGCCGCCTACTCGGCCTCGAAGGCGGCGCTCCACCAGCTCGCCCGGGTGGCCGCGCTCGAGTGGGGGAAAGACGGCATCCGCGTCAACGTGCTCCATCCCAACGCCGTGTTCGACACCGGCGTGTGGACGGACGAGGTGCTCGCCTCGCGCGCCGCCGCCTACAACCTCTCGGTCGAGGAGTACCGGCGGAACAACGTGCTCGGGGTGGAGGTGACCAGCCGCGACGTGGCCGAGCTGGCGGCGGAGCTGTGCGGCCCCCGTTTCGCCAAGACGACGGGGGCCTGGATCCCGGTGGACGGCGGCAACGAGCGGGTGATCTAGCCGTTCTCGCCGGCCAGCCGCGGGCCCCTCCACTTGCCAGCCGCCGCCGTCCCTGCAACAATGCCGTGTTCTTTGCAGGCATGCCGAAAGGGGCGGTGGTGGCTGATTACGATCGCGGCTACAAAAGACTTTTCTCGCATCCCGAGATGATCGGGGATCTGCTCCGCGACTTCGTCCACGAGGATTGGGTGGGGGATCTCGACTTCTCGACGCTGGAGATGGTGCCGGGGAGCTACGTCACCCGCAGGCTGCGCAGACGGGAGAGCGACGTCGTCTGGCGGGTCCGGCGGGGAGACGATCCCTGGCTGTACATCTACCTGCTGGTCGAATTCCAATCCAAGGTCGATCCCTTCATGGCGCTCCGCATGATGGTCTAC
>DASXJP010000310.1:0-8608 GCA_036497345.1 Thermoanaerobaculia bacterium | reverse complement strand
CTTGCCTTCCAGCATCCGGACCAGCACCTTGACCTCCCCCCTCACGCATCCACTCCCGGGTCCATTCCATTGCCGTCTCTCGCAGCATCGGCCTCCTCCAGGGAAGCGAGAAATTAACTCCCGAAGACCTCATTCAGGGACCGGGCGTCCAGAAGGCGCTCGCTCCAATCGAGAAGCTGCTCGGCGTCGGCCGTGTTGACCCGCTGCCGGATATCTTCCCGGAGCGAGCCGAACTTCTTCTCCAACTGTCGGACCAGCACCTTGACCTCACCCGCGTGCTCTCCCTCTCGTAGCCACTCCCGGGTCCACTCCATCACCGTCTCTCGCAGCATCGGTCTCACCTCCTCGAGGTCGGCCATCGCGGGGAACCAGACTCCCGGAAAACGGGCCGGGAGGAGCGACTCGCGAAGGAACGCTTTGAACGCCCGCCTCAGATCGGCCAGCTCCGGATCGGCGACCAGACCGGCCAGCCTCTCCAGGAGGCCGGTGAGCTCGTCCGCGCTCCGGCTCCGCTCCAGCTCGAACAGCAGCACCACCAGGTTGCCCGGATCGTCGGGAAGCGGATCGTGGATCGCATCGAGACGACGGAACAAGCCCGAGGTTCCGGGCCAGCGTGCTTTTCCATTATAAAGCACCACGGCCTGGATTGGAGGAGGGGGTGCCGAGGAGGAGATCTCCCGGGACCGGATCAGGTCCTGGAGGAGCAGGCCGGCTCGGCGTATCCAAGCTTCCAATGGCCCATCGGAACCTTCCGACGGGGTCGTGTCCTAACTCAATGTGGGTGGTGGCGGGAGGGATGAGGACTAGTCGATCCCGGAGTGAGGCACGAGACGCAACGGCCCCTTAGTGGGATGCTCCCAGGTGTAGGTATTATTGATGACGACCGTGATGACTTCGGCCTCCGGGTTGTAGGTCACTGAGACCCGATCCCAAGACGGACCGTCAAGCTTCTCCAAGTGTAGCGTGAAGCCGTATTCCGGCTCTTCGACCGTTGCACGGAGGATGTCTTCGACCTTGCTCATGCTCCCATTTTACTCCTCCAGCTCTCCCGCAGGCTCCAGCTAATCCGGGAGCCTCGCCCTGTCTCGCTGGAGAAAACCCTACAGGCTCATCTAAACCGGTTTTGTAAGTTCTACCGCCTCTTTTCCGCAGACGGTCTAGACCAAGTTGTCGCTTCGGCTGTGGAAATCAAGTGGAGCTTGGATGGAATTGTAATCTCAGCCAAGCCGCCTTGTGCTCAGATGGGCTGCCGCCCACAATAAGTCGTGGTTCTTCCCTTGAAACGGGAGCCAAGTTGGTAGTAGTATGTTGAAGGTGGGCCCCGGCGGGTTGGCTTGGAGGCTCCCGCCGGAGCCCGGAAGAGTTTGACAGGTGGGGTGGCAGAGCGGCCTATTGCAACCGACTTACACTCGGTCAACCGTGGCGACACACGGTTCAGGGGTTCGAATCCCTTCCCCACCGCCTTGTGCATTGTATCACAAGCGAGGATTCCCTTGCATTTCCTTGCTATGAAAGGACTTAGACATGCCCAACGGAATTTGGCAAGCGGAAGAGGAGAAATGGGAGCGGCGACGTCAACGTGCCGAAAGGGCGCTTGCCCACATTCGAGAGCTAAGGAAGCTGGAGGCTGAGGAAGGGGCTGAGGAGGGGACCGGCGGAGCCGCCCACCCGGCGGGCCAAACAGTTGTGCCGGCCGGCCAAGTGATTGAACCGGCCGGCCGGATGGTTGGGCCGGCCGGCCAACCGGCTGAAGCGCCCCCCCTCCCTGCCGCCCCGCTACCGCCAAAAGAGGCGGTGGGCCATTATTTGTCAGAGATTCTAAAAAAGAAGACGGCAAGGGAGCAGATTCCTGGTCTTCTCCGGGAGAGAGGGCCTTTGACGGTCAAAGCGATGGCCGAAAGCTTGGATCGGTCGCAACAGGCGATTGCCAATGCTCTGGTAGAGCTGAAGCAGACGGGAGTAGTTACAGAGGAGCCCTCCACCGTTCCCGGCTTTCGGTTCCAATACCGGCTGTCAACCGTGGAAGAGCGCCAAACTACAGACGCGGTTTCAAGAGGAGAGAAGATGAGTTGAGGCGGGGGCGTGCCCCGTCGTTAACCAATAAACGAAAGCCCCAACCCGGGAAGCTTGTCGAGGGCACACCCGGGAAGGGGCCTCACTACCCAACGCATCGCACGGATGCGCCACGCTTTGCAGTTTGAAGTGTAGAGGACCCGTGTAGCTGCGTCAAGGAGGGATACCCCCATGGGGTACCTCATTGACGGGAGGTGTGCGGGGATCGGGCTCCGGTGGTGGCGGAAGCTTCTACGCCAGTGCTGGCCCCGGTCCCGTATACCACCCGGGCGGCCTAGCGGGGCTTTCGCTTCCCGCTGGTGTCGCCCTCCCCCAACTCTGCCTTAGCGGCCTTCAAGAGGCGGTCCCTGATCCAATTGGATAGGGGCCGCCCGTCCTGGTCTGCCGCCCTCTGAAACAGCTCCTTGTCCCCGTCGGCAAGGCGTAGCTCTAGACGCGAGGTGAGCACTTTGTCTGCCATACGGACAGTGTACGGAAAGATTCCGGTGATTTCAAGGCTTAAACCCCTTGACTTCGCCGTGCCGTGTCCGTACAATGCACGTATCAGGTTAAGCCATGGACGCCTTCACTCCCAACCCCACCATCCCGGTCTGCCGCACCTGCGGCGGTCCTACCATTGGATGGGGCAGGGACAAGGACGGCAACCCCCGCCGGAAGTGCAACGCCTGCAAGCTGACGTTCGGCATCATCCCGGAGCGGCCCCTCGGGAGCATGCGCCTGGACATGGACAAGGCCGAGCTCTGCCTCAAGCTGCTCACGGAGGGCTCCTCCATCCGGTCCACGGAGCGCGTCTCAGGCGTCCACCGCGACACCATCATGCGGCTCCTCCGGAAGGCCGGGGAGAAGTGCGAAGCCCTCATGAATCGGCTCGTCCGCCGGGTCCCCGTCCAGGACGTCCAGGCGGACGAGCTGTGGTGCTTCGTGGGGATGAAAGAGCGCACGAAGAAGCTCAAGAAGAACACGGACCCCGAGATGGGCGACGCCTATACCTTCGTGGGCCTGGAGAGGGGCTCGAAGCTGGCGCTCGCCTTCCACATGGGTCGCCGCACCTCGGAAGACGCCTCCATCTTCGCCGCGAAGCTGGCCGCCGCCACCTCCGGCAATTTCCAGTTGAGCACGGACGGATTCAACGCGTACCCCGCCGCCGTCGAGGAGCATCTCGGGGCGCGAGTCGATTACGGCCAGATTGTAAAGGTTTTCGGTCCCGAGACGACCGATTCCGAGCGCCGCTACTCGCCTCCCGCGATAATAAGCGCGGAAAAGGTTGTCATCTCTGGCGCGCCGGAAGAGGAGCGGATTTGCACGTCGCACGTCGAGCGGACGAATCTACACATCCGGATGCAGATGCGCCGCTTTACCCGTCTGACGAACGCCTTCAGCCGGAAGCGGGAGAACCTACGGGCCGCGCTGGCGCTCCACTTTGCGGCCTACAACTTCACTTGGATGCACCGGACGATCCGCTGCACGCCTGCCATGGCGGCCGGGATTGCCCGGAAACCCTGGACCGTGAGGGATCTGCTGACGGTCTAGGTGTATACTAGGCGTAACAGGCCGGAGGGCGGGCCGGGCGTTGCATTTCTTGTATACTTACCCTCGCGACCGCCTTACACCAGCCTGGAGGACCCGCTGTGCCGGACAATGAACAGCTTCGCCGCCTATTGTCTTTGTATTCGACTCAGAAGCTATCACATCATTTTCAGAGTCAGCGGAAGACCAAAGATTCCATGATCCAAGAAATTATTGAGACGTATACGCCAGAAGACATCTACAATTTTGCCTATACTCAGCACGCGACAACAAAGCATCACCTACACCTTCTTTCACATGAAACCTCCCGGCTGGCGGAGCTGTCAACCGATCCGCTTGACTTGCCGGCGCTCGCCCGTTCCGAGCGTACCGCAAGCCAAGTAAGCTGGTTCTACCTTCTTGAGGTCGAGTATGAAGTTGTCCTCCGGGAGCCGCTTGAGGTGACCACCGTCACCTTCCCTTGGCCAGTATTTATTCGCTGCACCCCTAACCTCCTCATGCTGCGTTTTACCATTTTGGAGCCGAGTATGGCGTCTCGCTTCGATTCCGGCCGCATCGTGAAAGCAACTAAGCGGCTTGACGAAGCAGCGTTGCAAGCCACGGCGCTGAGGAGCCTCGATCTTGCGAATGTGGCCCCCCTCGACCTAAACAGAGGGGTGAAGAGTCTGTGGGTTGAAGGCATGATTGACGCACCAAAAATCCAGTGGAAGAAAGCACGCGCTACCACGCGCCAGACGATGGACGGCACATATCTGGTGAAGCGGGACGATCCCGACCTCTATCAGGAGTTGACCGACAAACCGCTTTTCGAGGCGCTGTTTTCTTGGACTGGTGGTGGCAACCTCAGCCTGGAACATTTCACGGTGGACGCAACTGGAGGAACTCTCAGGTTTAGCACGTTCTCCGATCTCGATACAGGAGCCGAGTATGTGGTACGAGAAATTCTTGAACGTAATTGATGCAAGCTGGATCGGCAAGGCGGCGGAGCTCCGCATGGAGCTGATCGAGAAAACGGACCCGGAGAACATTTACGTGGAAAATATCCGCAGCTTTTTTAATATGCCGTATCGCGTAGCAAGGTTTTTCTGCGAGTTAGCGGTTAGGGAGGGAGTCTTCTCCAAGCGTATAGGCTATCTATGCCCGAAGGACAAGAACATCGCTCAATATATTGAGGCCGGAGAAGCGGTTCCCGAAGCAATTGTCTGTCATACTTGCGAGGCAGAGGGCGAAGAAGTTTGTGAATTTGATCCGGTTAAACTCCAGACCATCGAAGTGTACAGCCTTCCTTCCGCCTAGAAGGTTTGCGATATGCCGCTCAATGAGAAAAAGGTGGAAGTTTACAGGGTCATGGGCGATGTCGTAGCTAAGTTCATTCTAGCTATAGCCGCCGCTGGCGTGTTTATCATGATCTCGATAGCGCTTGTCAGGAATCCCAGATGGGAGCTGGCCGTTGCAGACTCTTTCTTTGGTGGAACCCTGTTTTACGTGTTCAGGCATTATTTCCCATCAGCGGCAGCGACGAAGGAAACTAGGAAGATACAGAAGGCCGGCCCTAAGAAAGGCCGGCCTGAGACCTAAACGTTTTCCCGCTGAAACCGCTGGAGAAGCGGCGCGGGATCTTCGGCGGGGACCTGCCCACCCCATCGCACCCACACCCGCGAGAGGTCACTCGCGAGCTCCTTGCAGTGCTTCTCAGATGCCAGGGTGGCGATGATCCGGGCTTCTGGGAGGAAGGCCAGGGAGTGCCGCCCGGCGCCCGATCCGAGCGGCCCCATGGCGTTCCCCCGGAAGATGCCGAAGGGTGGAGAGGTGCGGCCGGGGACCTCGACTTCCCGGCCATCCATGAGCTTCACCCGGAAGCGGCCGAACCGATTCCAGGCGAGAGGGAGGGGCTTCCCCGCCTTTTTCAGGGCGTCGAGGTAGCGGTCTACGGCTTCCGCGATCCATGATCCTGTAGAGGCGTGGCCGTGAGCCTGCGCCGCCCTATTCCAGGCGACGGCCTGCGCCGTCGTGGCCCGGACGGTGTAGCTGGCCGTCTTGAGCCTCACCGCTCGCCCTCCCCGTCCTGCCGGGCCGCCTCGCGCTCCCGTCGCCGTCTCTCCGCTCCCCCTGGTCCCTCCAGGGAATCGTCATGCGCCTCTACGGCATCGCGGTAGGCGTAAAGCAGGGCGAGGTACAGGTCCCCGGCCCACGCGAGGAAGGCGCCCGCTGTGGCCTTGCCGTGGCGGCCCGCCGCGCTCTCCCATGCGATCTTCTGGGCGTGCGTAGCCTTGACCGGGACGGTCAGCGTGGCGTCCGGAGGATACGAGCGGCTCATGGCGCCACCCCCGCGAGCTCGCGCTCGATTCCGTCCGCCGCGTGCTTGATTTGGCGGGCCAGCCGGGCGGCGGTGTTGGACAGGTACGCGTCCTCCGGGTCGAGGGAGGACAGCTCGCGCTCCCGGCCGACGCTGGCGAGGAAGCCTTGGAGGTGGCGCAGGTCCGCCACGGCGGCCCGGAGCTCCGTGCGCGTCGAGGACTCGGGCCAGCCAGGCCACGGGGTGTAGTTTTCAAGGATCATGGTGTGGAGCATCTCGCCCACGGTGCGCAGGGCGCCGGCGTAGCCGGGGGGCGTGAAGTACATCAGGAAGGTCTCGCGGAAGGCGGGGTAATCCTCCCAGGCGGCCGGATCGATCACGGGCGGGGTGGCCGCGAGGGGCGGTTCCCCCTGCGGCTCCGTCTCGGGCGGAATCGGCGGGAGGCCGGGGGGCATCGGGGGAGGGGCGGGCGCGGTAGACTGCTGAGTTAGGTCCGACATGGGGTAGTCTCCTGTGCTGGGCTCAGGTCCGGCGGCGTGTTGGTAGCACCCGCCGGGCCGTCTGTTTGGGATCGGGGGGAACGCTCCCCCCGTACAGACGGCACCCTACCGCACTCCTTACGCCTGAGAACCGCCCCTGTACCACCTACATTGAGTTAGGACACGACCTCCGACGGCCTATCAGAGCTTCCGACGGCCCATTCGAAGCTTCCGACGGCGTATCAGAGCTTCCGACGGCGTATCAGAGCTTCCGATGGCCTGTCGGAACCTTCCGATGGCCTGTCAGAGCTTCCGATGGCTTGTCGGAAGGTTCCGACGGCTTATCAGAGCTTCGAATGGTCTGTCAGAGCTTCCGATGGTCTGTCAGAAGCTTGGATACGCTGTCGGAACCTTCCAATGGGCTGTCGGAAGCTCTGATAGACCGTTGGAAGCTCTGATAGACCGTTGGAAGCTCTGATACGCCGTCGGAAGGTTCCGACGGGCCGTTGGAAGCTCGGATACGCCGTCGGAAGCTTCCGACGGCGCCTACTTCACCTCACCCCGCAGGATGAGCTTCCCGAAGCGCACGAAGTACTCGACGCCGGAGTAGACGGTCACCGCCAGGGTCACCCAGAGGGAGATGGGAGCGAGGTGGCGGAATTCGCCGAGCTTGTTGTAGATGATCAGCAGGGCGATCGAGATGATCTGGACGGTGGTCTTGACCTTGCCCGAGAAGCCCGCCGGGATCACCAGGTGCTCGGCCGCCGCGAAGCTGCGCAGCGAGGTCACCGCGAACTCGCGGGCGATGATCACCACCACGATCCAGGCCGGCACCACGGTATGGCCGCTGGTGTGGTCCATCTCCACCAGGGAGATGAAGGCGGCCGAGATCAGGATCTTGTCCGCCGCCGGGTCGAGCAGCGTGCCCAGACGGGTGACCTCCTGGCGGCGGCGGGCCAGGTAGCCGTCGAAGAAGTCCATCACCGCGGCGAGCAGGAAGAGGCCGAGGCCCCACCACTCCTTGCCCTCGAACTTGGTGAGCAGCACCACCACGAGCGGCGGCACCAGCAGGATGCGGAAGATCGAGAGCAGGTTCGGGATATTGAGCATCGACTTGGACGAAAGACCGGCGTCCGCCGGCGGGGGCATTCTACACGCCACCAGCGCGGACGCGGCAGATGGAGCTTACTTCGAGCCGCTCAGGGAGGTCGTCAGGACGAGACGGTTGTTGGGGCCGCGGATCAGATAGGGCTTGCGGCGGTTGCCGGGCATCAGCACCGAGACGGCGGAGGGGAGGCTGAAATTGGCGCCGCGCCAGAGGGCCAGGACCCGCTTCACGTAGTCGCGGGTCTCCGCGAAGGGGGGGATGCCGCCGTGCTTCTCCACCGCGCCGGGGCCGGCGTTGTAGGCGGCGATGGCCAGCTCCACCTTGCCGGCGAAGTGGTCGAGCATCTGGCGGAGGTACATCGTGCCGCCCTTGATGTTCTGGTCCGGATCGTAGGGGTCGCGGATGTTGAGCTCGCTCGCCGTGTCCGGCATGAGCTGCATCAGGCCGATCGCCCCCTTGTTCGACACCGCCTTGACGTTGTAGCCGGACTCGGCCTGGATCAACGCCCGCACCAGCCCGGGATCGAGGTTCTGGGCATCGCTGTGGCGCGCGATCATCGGCTCGAGGCTCTGGTCCGGCAGATCGGCGAGCTTCGTCGACAGCCGGCGCGCGCGCTGGGCGAGGTTCTCGTTCAGGATGACCTTGCGGCCGCTCGCCCCGACGACGATCTTCACGTCTCCCGTCGCGGCGAGCGCGAGCGCGGGGTACGACGCGAGGACCATCCAGGCGAGGGCACGGATGCCCGTTCTCATCACGACAGACCCTTTAAAAAGTCGCCGCGATCCTGGTGCTAGCGATCGAGCTGGGTTACCACAGGGTGTCTATGTTATTCAGATAGAAGAATATTGCAAGCCCCCCGAACCCTCACCCCCGGCCCCTCTCCCGTCCCCTCCCGCCCTCCCTCACCGGGAGAGGGGAGAAAAGCAGCACGAAGGGCAGGTTTTCGTAGGGGCGGCCCTGTGTGGCCGTCCTGGGAGGGGGCGGTCTTCGGAACAGGGCGGCCACCCAGGGCCGCCCCTACAAGAACATTCCGCGAGCGTTCTCCCTCTTCTCCCGATGAGGGAGGGTGGGAGGGGACGGGAGAAGAGGGCCGGGGTGATGAGGGGGCGAGGGGCGGGGCGTCCT
>DASXJP010000309.1:0-6406 GCA_036497345.1 Thermoanaerobaculia bacterium | reverse complement strand
GAGGAGCGACTCGGCGCCGGCGAGAAGGAAGTCGAAAGTGGCGATCCCCTGGGAGCGGAGCTCGCGCTCGATGCGGCCGAGCAGGGGGGTGAGCGCCCGGCGGCCGTGCTCCAGCAGCTCGGGATCGAAGCGCGAGAGATGCTCGACGAGCTGCACGAAGGCGCCCGCCGCGGCGCTCAGCTCCTCCTGGACGTCGCCGAAGAGAGAGGTCTCGGTGTCTCCGAGCTTGCGGCGCCAGGTCTTGAGATGATCGACGAGGTTCCCCGGGAAGAGGTTGACACAGGCCTCCTTGAGGTCCTGGACCGTGGCCTCCCCCTCCAGCTTGAGGAGCAGGGTGGCGGCCGCGGCCGCGATCTTCCTGGCGTTGGAAGGCCGCCTGGCCCTCGCCAGGCGGGGAGCGATCAGGCCGTGGATCGTTCCACAGGCCTGGTGCAGGCGGCGGCGGAAGTCGGCCAGGGCCTCGGGGCGGAACGGGTCCTCGGCGAGCTCGGCGGCGGGGATCCCCCCCTGGAGGAGAGAGCCCAGGGCCTCGACGATCTCCGGCGGCCCGAAGCCGCGTATGGCCAGCGCCAGCAGGTGGGGATCGCCCGGATCGCCGTAGCCGTCGCGCAGGGCGTCCTCGACGGTCTCGCGCACCACCTCCTCCAGGACATGGCCGTCGGCGTCGACGTTGAGATCGGGGTGGACCCGCGCCTCCAGCGGATAGTCGGCGAGGAGCCCGCGGCAGAAGGCGTGGATGGTGCGCACGGCCAGATGGTCGAGCGTGCCGAGGAGGGCGCGCGCCCGCCGGGCACGCTCGGGATTGGGAGGGAGGATGGAGGCTTCCAGCCACTCCGGCGCCTCCGCCCCTGAGGCGAGGGACGCCAGCTCGCGCGCGGCCCGGCCCGCCATCTCGGCCGCCGCCGCCTCGGTGAAGGTGATCGCCACCACCCGACCCAGCACCTCGGCGGCGACGCGGTCCGGCCCCTCCTCGCGCGGCTTGCCCGCGGCCCGCTCGGCGAGCCGCCGGGTGGCGCGCTCCCAGCCTTCCCCCAGCGTCCAGGCGAGCAGCCGGCCGATGAGGGTGGTGGTCTTGCCCGTCCCCGCTCCGGCCTGGAGCACCAGCGGGACGTCGAACCGGGTCTGCGCGGCCCGGCGGGCGGCGCGGTCCTCGACGAGAAGATCGGCGCGGAGGTCGGCGCTCATGATGGATCGCCCCCACCCGAGCCCTCACCATGCCCGTCCCCTCCCGCCCTCCCTCCCCGGGAGAGGGGAGGAAAACGGAGGACGTTCGTTGCTCGATCCGGTATTTGTCTTGGCTCCTCTTCTTCCCCCTCGCCCGGGGCGGGAGGGCGGGAGGGGACGGGAGAGGGGGCCAGGGGGTGAGGGTTCGGGTCCATCGGCTTCGCCCCCAACCGCCACACCCGCAGCAGCGCCTCCTCCTCCGGCCCGAGCGCGTCGATTCCCTGCCCCGTCCACTCATGGAGCCGCTGGCGGGCGCCGGAGTCGTTGCGCAGGCAGGCCTCGGCCACGGAGCAGAAGCCGCAGCGGGGCGGCTCCTTGCGGCCGTCGAGCTCGACCACGCGGGGGAAGAAGCTGCCCGACTCCCAGGCGGCGAGCACCGCCTCCGAGGCCGCCGCGAACGCCTGGATGAACTCCTCGTCGGCGTTGGTCACCGCGAGCTCGCGCTCGCCGTCGTCGAGGCCGGGCCGGAGGTAGAGATACCGCCCCTTCGACTCCCCCTCCGAGCCGAGCAGGTAGGCCACGGCCTGGAGGTTGGCCCCCCTCTTCACCCGCTCCAGGAACTGGCGGCGGCGGTACTCCGGCCTGCGGGCCGTGGCGATGGGCCGGCCCGTCTTGTAGTCGGTCCAGATCACCAGGCCGCCCGCCTTGTCGACGCGGTCCGCCTGGAAGAGCACGTGGCGCAAGGGGCCGGGGGTGTCCCCCACGTCGAGCTCCCCTTCCACCTCGGTCGCCAGCACGGGCACGGCGCCGGCCGTCCAGTCCATGTCGCGGGCCGTCTCCAGCATGGGGCGGGCCCGCTCGGCGAGCGCCCGTGCCAGGCCGGGGAGGAAGACCCCATCCTCCTCCAGCAGCCGCACGGACTCCTCGTACAGCCACTGCTCCACCTCGCGGCCGTCCGGCCAGGCGATGGCGACCGGATCGAGATGGCGGACGCCACGCGGCCGCTCCCGGCCCGGCGGACGGGCGATCCGTTCGAGCACGCCGTGCACCGTGTTGCCGAGGAGCATGGGATCGACGCTGGGGAGCGCGCCGAGTGGGTCGGGGGTGGGCTCGATGCGCAGCAGGCGCACCAGGAAGAGCTGCCAGGGACAGGCCGCCAGATTCTCCAGTTGGGTGACGTAGAGCGAGCGTTGGCGGGGCTCCCCTTCCTCCCCTCCCGCCAGCCGGCCCACGAAGCCGAAATAGGGGCCCAGCCGGTGGCGCGTCGCCCGGCCTTCGGGGGTGCGCAGGTCGGGGTCTATCTCATCCAGCACGGCGAGGCGCGCGGCGGCCAGGCGCTCCGGCGAGAGGTCGAACGCGGGCGCGGCGATCTCGGCCCGCGCCTCCTTGAGGGCCAGCCGCATCACCCGCCCCCACCAGCGCCGGGGCGCGTAGAGCCCGGCCATGATGGCGTGCTCGCCGGCCGTGCGGGGCCCGGGGAGCGGCCCGGCCTTGGGCAGGCTCCAGAGAGGCGGCACCCGGTCCACCCTGAGCCGCTCGCGCATGCGCTCGACCAGCGGCGAGGCGGGGAGCGGCTTGCTGTCGTCGTCCGTCGTCTGCCACGAGAGGGTCACGGACGGAGCGGCCGCGAGGAGCTGGGCGAAGAGGTAGCGCTCCTCGTCGAATCCCAGGCGCTTGATCGGCACGTCGGGGAGCACCCGCTGGAGGATGCGGCGCAGGGCGTCCGGCAGCAGGGGGTCCTCGCGGATACCGCGCGGGAAGACGTCGCGGTTCAGCCCCATCAGGAAGAGGTGATCGAAGGTGCGCGCGCGGGCCTCGGTCACCGAGAGCACCTGGACGCCGCCCCCCTGGCCGCCCAGCGGCGAGGCACCGGCCTCCATCAGGAGATCCTCGACCAGGAGCCGTATCTCGTCCCGCTCCAGCCGGAAACGGCCGGGGATCTCCCGCTCGAGCTCCTCCAGGGCGGCGCGCACGGGAGCGGTCTCCTCGGCGTCGAGGTCCCAGCCGAGATCCGCCGTGAGCAGAGCGCGCAGGCGGGCGAGGTGCTCGGAAGCCGGAGCTTCGTTAGGCCAGCCGGCCAGCCGCTCCCGGGCGCGCCGGGCGGCCCGCACGGCGGCGCGAATCAGCGACCCCTTGATGCGGCGGCGGCGGGCGTGCGCCTCATTGCTCCGCACGCCGTCCCCCTCCTCCACCACGCCGTCCTCCTCCTCGCCGGCCGTCGAGAGCCCCTGGCGGATCGGCAGGGCGTAGGACCCCTTGCGCAGGATGTCCTCCAGGCGCAGCTCGGTGGCGTCCCGGAGGCGCCCCGCGCCGAGCGAGGCGAAGGCGAGCCGGAGGTCCACCCAGCCGCCGCCCCTGCCTTGGGGGAGGGCCGGCGAGTGCCGCTCCTCGGGGAAATCCTCCACCGTGTCCAGCCAGCGGTCGGAAGGCACGGCCTCGCCGTCGCGGAGCAGCTCCAGGAGCGCCCGGGCGCGACGGCCGGCCGGCTCCAGCCCGCCGCGCTCACCCAAGCCCGAGAAGGGGATGCCCAGCCGGTCGAAGTGCCGCCGCAAGGGGAACCGATAGGGATCGAGATCGCGCGCCACCACGCCGATCCCCTCCGGCCGCTCCCCGCCATCGAGCAGGGCACGCACCCGGAAGGCGATCTCCCGCGCCTCGGCCTCGGCGCCGATGGCCTCGCAAGCCACGAGATCCGGGACGGGGATCTCCAGGGCCGGAGACGCCGCCTCCCCCTTGCCGATCCGCTCGGAGAAGCGGACCGTCAGCTCCCGCTCGACTCCGCCCCCTTCGGGCTTCGGCGGATGGTCGAGGATCAGCCAGGCGCCCAGGCGGCGCAGCAGGGCCTGGATCAGGTCGGTGGCGATCCCGGTGGCGTCGGCGAACCCGTGGATGAGCAGCGCCCGCGTCGGCAGCGTCTCCTCATCCCCAGCCTCCACGATCTCGGCGGCGCGCCGGAGGAGAGTCGAGGCCCGTCCGAGCCCGGAGGCTGTCATGGCGGCCTCGGCGCGGGCGGCGGTGCGCACCAGGGCGCGGGCACGCTCCACGTCGGCTCGGCTGGCCACGAACGGGCCATCGCTCGCCAGCGCCTCCTCGGCGGCCTCGGCGTGGACCGGCTCGAACCCGGCGTCGAGGAAGTCGCGCACGGTGCCGGTCACGGTCCGGAAGCCGTCAGCCAGATCCTCCAAACCCCGCCGCAGCGACGGCTCGTCCCGGGCCGCCCGCTGGGCGAAGATATCGAGCAGCATCGACCCCCGGGGGACCGTCTCCCCCGCCCGCTCCAGGATCTCGGACGCCAACCCGAACAGCGTCTGCACGGAGACCCCGGCCACGGACCGCCCCCGCCGCCGCACCAGCGCCGCCGCCAAATGGAGCCGCAGGCTGCGCGAGGGGACCACGATCCGCACCGGCCGCGCCAGCAGCGAAGGGTCCCGCCGGACCTCCGCCATCAGCGCGTCCAGGCGCTCCAGGAGGAGCGCCTCGGCGGCGCGGGGACCCTGGGCGACCAGGATCCGGCCGGTGGGGCGGGGGGGTTCCTGGGGGACGTCGAAGAGGCTGAGCTGCAACGGCACGGAGACAGGATACCAAGACGGGCGGAGGTACGGGCTTCAGAGATCCATGCCCTTGGGGCGTCCTGCCCTCCGAAGCCTCACCCTCGGTCCCTCTCCACTTCGTGGAGAGGGAGGACCCAGAGAGCACCATTTTCGAGATTCGGCAAGGCCGTTCAGCTACGTTCCCCCTCTCCACGAAATGGAGAGGGGGCCAGGGGGTGAGGATTCGGAGGGCAGGACGCTCCGAGGGGGCTACTCAATCCTGGACGGAATCCGCGCCCGCCGCAGCAGGTCGCCGAAATGGCTGGTCACTCCAACGTGCCCGATCAGGACCACCCCCTCCCCCGTCCCCTCGATGCGGGCGATCAGGGCGCGGAGGGCGTCGATCCCCTGCGCCGTTTCCAAGGGGTGGAAGCGCTCGGGCTCTCCCGGGAAGATCACGCGGCCCCATCCCGCCGAGGCCCCCCGGTGGAGCTGGACGATCCACGGTCTCGCGCCGTCGTGGGCCCACTCGAAGCGGACCGGACCGAGCCGGCCGGCGGCGCGGCGGCAGAGGTCGCGCAGGGAGCCGGCGATCTCCGGCGGGATCTCCTCCGGCGCTTGGCGGCCGAGCATGAAGCGGTCGCCGGCTCCGGCCACCCCCTCGATCACCGGCTCGCCGTCCGCGCCGGTCACCAGGGCGCCGGAGTACCGGGCCTCCACCCCTTCCTGGGCGAGGATCGAGGCGATGAGATCGCCGCCAGGGTCCTCCTCCTGGAGCAGCCGGAAAGGGTCGGTCCAGCCGTGGTGGGTGGTGAAACGGCCCGGCACCTGCTCGCGGGGGCAGGTGCGTATCCAGACCTCGGCGGTGCCGGTGCCCGTGCCGAAGGTGAAGGGCGCGAGGCCGCGCGGAATCACCTGGACGCGAGGGACCGGCAGGCCCAGGGCGTCCGCGATCAGCAGGCCGAAGGCCTTGTCCCCGAGATGGCGGCTGAAGCGATTGGGCCAGGAGATCCGCGGCGCGGAGGGCGGCGGTCCCGGCTCCTCCACCTCCCAGAGGATGGTGTGCTCCCCCCGGTACCCCCGCCGGATCGGGTGCAGACTGAATTCGATCCGCTGTACCGTCTTCGCCGGCAGGTTGGGGCGGAACCCATAGACCGTCTCCAGCAGGCGCACCCCCAAGTCCCGGGGGAGCCCGGCCGCCTCCGGCTTCTCGACGCAGCGGGGGGTGTCCCCCGGGGCGAATTCCAGGGCGTCCCCGAAAGCCACGCCGGAGACGCCGCCGTCCAGGACGTCCACCGTCTCGTTGAGGATGGTGTAGAGCCCCTCGGCCGCCAGCCGCCGCAGCTCGGCCAGGATCTCCCCGGCCTCCGTCCGGCCGTAGACGAACGAGCGGCTCTTCGGGTTCTCCGGCTCCCAGCTCCGGATGTTGACCGAGCCCTCCGGAGAGGCCGCGAGCACGGCCGCCACCGCCTCCTCGACCGAGCCGAACCGGTGCCCCGGCTGGAAGCCGCGGACCCAGGCATGCCGCTGGACGAGGTCCGGCCCGAAGCTCACGAACTGGGCAACGTTCGCGCGACGGGCAAGGCGGTCGAGGATGTCGTCTTTGAAGTGGCCGGGCACGGGGGAAGGATATCGCGGGTGGGGCTTGCGCTCGGCAACGACGGATGTTTTTGTAGGGGCGGCCCTATGTGGCCGCCCTGGGTGGGGAAAAT
>DASXJP010000308.1:0-39139 GCA_036497345.1 Thermoanaerobaculia bacterium | reverse complement strand
CTCCGCCGGCAATCGCACCTTCGCCGTCTGGCCGGACGACCGGAACGGCGTGATCGACGTCTTCTTCGGCGAGGTCCAGGATCGCGGCGGCCACGGCCACGACCATTAGCGGACGCGAAGCGGGACCGTAATAACTGAAGGTCGCCGCCTGTCAGGCTCCACTGACCGCCATCGGCTCGATGGCGGTCCTTGGCCTGATTCGCGATCGGCTCCCGTCACGGCGCCACCACTTTATATTCGAAGCACCCCTCGATGCGGCCGATCCGCCAGCCGAGCTGCCAGAGCCAGCGGGAGCGCCCCTCGCGGGTGAGGAGCATCAGGGGGGTTTTGAGCAGGAGCTTCGCCCAGCGCAGGAGCCCCGGCAGCCAGCCGAGGCGGGGCATGCCGCGGTCCTTGTAGCGGCTGTAGATCAGCACGTTGTGCTTGCCGTAGCTCACCCCCTGCCGGAAGATGGTACCCGCGTCGTGCCGGTGGCGGATGTAGACCACGGCGTCCGGCACGAAGTGGAGTCCGTGGCCGGCGAGCTGGATGCGCCAGCAGTAGTCGGTATCCTCCAGGGCGGGGAGGGTCTCGTCGAATCCTCCCACCTCCTCGTGGACCGCGCGCCGCGCGGCCAGGCCGCCGCCGCCCGCGTGGGGGAGGAAGGGGGGATAATCGTAGGCGGTGAGGCCGTCTTTCTGCGGATTGAGGTGCGTGCGCCGCACCCAGGCGGGGTTGAGCTTCTCGTTGTCGTAGCGGCAGGCGACGAATTCGTGGACCGTGAGCGCCCGTCCCAAGGACTCCATCCAGCCGGGGGCGACCTCGTCGTCAGCGTCGCAGAAGAGGAGGGCGTCGCCGGTGGCCGCCGCGGCGCCGAGGTTGCGGGCGTGCGCCTGCCCGCGGCGGTCCGAGGCGTCCACCAGCTTCAGGCCCGGCAGGCGGCCGCGATAGCTCTCGACGATCTCCCGCGAGCCGTCCGTCGAGCCGTTGTCGGCCACGATCACCTCCCATCCGCCCGGCCAGCTCTGGCGGGTGAGCGCCGCGAGTTGCACGCCGAGCGTGGAGGCGGCGTTCAGGCAGGGGATGACGACGCTGAGCTTCATCGGGTGCGGATCATACTCTGCGATACGATCCCGCCGTGCCCCGCCGCCCCCACCCCGAAACCCTCCTCTTCTGGGCCCTCCTCGTCCTCCATCTCCTGCCGATCTGGATCTTTCCTTTCACTCCCACGCAGGACGGACCGGGCCATCAGGCGGTAACCGCCATCCTGCGGCAGTACGGTCTCCCCGAGGCCGGGCTGCTGCGCCAGTACTACCTGCTCAACCGGGAGGCGCTGCCCAACTGGCTCATCTTCTTCCTGATGGGGCGGGTCCTGGGATTCCTGACGGTGCCGCTGGCGGAGAAGGTCGTGCTCACCGCCTACGTGGTCCTGCTGCCGCTCGCGGCCCGCTACGCCCTGCGGGCGGCAAATCCGCGCGCCGGCTTCCTCGCCGTGATGGCGTTCCCCTTCATCTACAACTACCTGTTCAACATGGGGTTCTACAACTTCTGCTGGAGCCTCGCGGCCTTCTTCTTCACCGTCGGCTACTGGCTGCGGTACGTGGAGAGGATGGGCCCCGGGCGGACCGCCGTGCTCGCTCTGTCGATGCTCTGGGTCTACTTCTGCCATCCGGTGACGCTGGCGGTGACCGTCGCCGTGGTGCTGACCCTCGCCGGCTGGCGGATGCTCCTGGACCTTCGCGCCGCGCCCGGCCGTCCCGCTTCGGGTGAGCTCTGGCGGTCTTTCCGGCATTGGCTGGTCGCCCCGGCCCTCGCCTGCGTGCCGCCGCTGGCCCTCATCGCCGCCTTCGTGGGCCGGCGGACGGGGGCGCGGATCACCATGATGCCGATGTGGGTGAAGCTCAAGCAGTTGGCCGGGCTCTATTCGCTGGCCTCGCTGAGCCGGTGGACCATCCCGCTGGCGATCCTCCTGGCCTTCCTCTTCTACGGCTTGGCGGCGCTCTGCGGGCGGGAGCGCCGGGGCCTCCCGCCCCAGACGGCGGACGGTTTCCTGATCGCCACGGCGGTGCTCACCGTGGTGTATTTCGCCGCGCCGAGCGAGCTCGCCGGCGGCGGCTTCATCAACCAGCGTCTCTTGCTGTTCCCCTTCCTGACCCTCCTGCTCTGGCTCGGCACCTGCGAGCACCCGGCGCGCCGGCGGCTCCGCGTCCAGATCGCGGCGGCGGGGATCGCCCTGGCCTTCCTCGGCCTGATGCTCTGGAAATACGCGCAGCTCGACCGCATCCTCTCCGAGATCGTGGCCACCGCCGACGCGGTGGCGCCGGACCATACGCTGGTCTTTCTCTCCTATGACCACCGGGGGGAAGGCCGGGGTGATCTCGTGTATCGCACTGATCCCTTCCTCCACGTCGGCGGCTACGTCGCGGCGCGCCAGCGGCTGGTGGATCTCTCGCTCTACGAGGCCAACGAGAGCTACTTCCCGCTTCTGTTCCGGCCCTCCCTGAACCCCTATCTGTACATGTCCAATGGGCTGCTGGGGATCGAAAAAGAGCCTCCGGAGCTCGATCTCCTGGGCTATCCGCGGCGGACGGGCGGCAGGATCGATTACGTCCTGCTCTGGGCGTTGCGCGACGACCAGCGCGGCGATCCGAAAGTCCGCGCGGTCCTTGATCAGCTCGCGGCGGGGTACAGCCTCGTCCAGAGGTCGCCGAGCGGGCGGGTGTGGCTGTACCGGGCGCGGTTGTGAAGCTCAGCTCTGCTTTGTCAAAATAGGGCCTTATCGGTCTGATCCGTCGGATGATCCGACCGATCTGTCGGATCCGTCCGATCGGTCCGATGATGAAGAAAAAGCCCCTCTCCCCCTCTGGGAGAGAGGGGAGGGGAGTGAGGGCCTCACCGCGCCGGATGGAGCGGCGCCGACCGTTCCCGCTCCAGGAGCGGCAGGGCGCGTCCGATCTCGCGCTCGAGCTCGGCGAGAAGGCCGGCGGCGCTGTCGAGCTCGTTATCCCTCCCCCTCCGCTCGATCTCGGCGCTGCGCTCGGCGACGCGCACCACGCCGATCTGCGCGCTGATCCCCTTGAGGCTGTGGGCCACGAAGACGAGGTCCGCCGCGTCGGCCCGCGCCACCGCCTCGCGCATCCGCGCGAGGCGGTGCGGCGTTTCGATCAGATAGGTCTCGATGAGGTTTTGCAGGAGGGGCTTGCCGGTCGACTCACCCAGCCGCCGCAGGCTGGTCAGGCGCGCCGGATCGAGCGGCGACAGGCCCATGTCCGGCGGCGGGGCCGCCTCCGGCTCGGCGGCGGCCGGCTCCAGGCCGCCGGACCGGTAGAGCGCCGCCAGCAGATCCATGAAGACGATCGGCTTCTGCACGAAGTCGTTCATCCCGGCGGCCAGACAGGCCTCCCGTTGCTCGCGCAGGACGTTCGCCGTGAGCGCCACGACGCGCGGCTGGCGCTCGGCCGGGAATTCGGCGCGGATGCGGCGCGTCGCTTCCAGGCCGTCCATGCCGGGCATCTGGAGGTCCATCAGGATCAGATCGTAGGGCTGGCGGCGCAACGCCTCCAGGACCTCCATCCCGTTCCCGGCGACGTCGGCGACGTACCCCATCCGTTCCAGGAGGAGCAGCCCCACCCGCTGATTGATGGAGTTGTCCTCGGCCAGCAGGATGCGCAGGGGGAAGCGGTCGGCCAGGTGGGGGTCCGCGAGGTCCGCCGCTTCCGGGGTGAGCCGGGAGGGGAGCGACAGAACGGGACGGCCGCGGAGGGTGAACAGGAACGAGGAGCCGCGCCCCGGCTCGCTCTCCACCCACATCCGGCCGCCCAGGAGCTGGGTGAGGCGCTGGCTGATCACCAGCCCCAGGCCGGTGCCGCCGTAGAGGCGCGACATCGAGGAGTCCGCCTGGCTGAACGGCTGGAACAGGCGCTCCAGGCGGTCCGCCGGAATGCCGATCCCCGTATCGCGCACGGCGAAACGGAGCTCGACGAGGCCGTCCCGCTCCGGCCCGGGCTCGACCTCCAGGCTCACCTCGCCGCGCGGCGTGAACTTGATGGCGTTGTCCAGCAGGTTGACCAGGATCTGGCGCAGGCGGGCCGCGTCGCTCTCGATGGCCGCCGGGACATTGTCCGCCACCCGGTAGGACAGGGCCAGCCCCTTGCCCTGCGCCTTGGGGGTGAGGATCCCCGCCGCCTCGTCCAGGCATTCGCGCAGGACGAACGGGGAAGGCTCGATCTCCAGCTTGCCGGCCTCGATCTTCGAGATGTCCAGGATGTCGTTGATCACCGCCAGCAGCGCCGCGCCGCTGCTGCGGGCCGTCGTCACGTACTCCCGCTGGGCCGGCGAGAGAGGGGTTTCGAGGAGGAGGCTCATCATGCCCAGCACCGCGTTCAGGGGGGTGCGGATCTCATGGCTCATGTTGGCCAGGAACGCGCTCTTGGAAAGGCTGGCCTCCTCGGCCAGATCCCGCTGCCGGCGCAGGTCGCGGCTCTGGTGGACGATGGCGAAGTTGATCGCCGTGGCGATGCCGAGGAACGCCAGGCGGACGATCTGGTTGTCCCAGCGGAACGTGCCGTACGAGCGGCTGTAGAGAGGGAGGCCCAGCGCTTCGCTCCGCGTCACCACCCAGAAGACGAGGGCGCCGTACTGGAGCATGGCGGAGATCCCGGCGACGACGCACATCCGGACGTCCTGCCGCAAGCAGGAGAACGTCAGGGCCAGGAAGTAGGCGCAGAAGAACACCTTCCCGTTGGTGACGGCGAGCTGCTGCCCCGAAACGATGAAGGCCACATTGGCCGCGCTCACGATGCTGACGTCGAGCACGCAGGTGAAGAATCCCAGCCACCGCGGCGGGGCGGACCGGCGGGCGAACGCCAGCACGGCGACCCCCAGCAGCAGGGCCACCAGCGCGGCGGCCAGTCCGATCCAGGGCTCCGGATCGGAGGGCTTGGCGAAGAGGCTCTGGAGAGGAGTCAGGGACGCCGCGCCGGCCGCCCAGATCCGGACCCGCGCGGCGAAAAGCTCCCCCTCGCGCCCTACCCGGGCCGACGCCGGATCGGGACGCGACCAGAGACTGGGACGCCTTGGCAGGTGCACGGTGGTTGGCTCTCTCGTGAAACGCGCCGCTATTCTGCCACAGTCGGCCGTGCTAAGGTCTTGATTTCTAGAAGATCCGGAAAGGGGGGCTCTCATGAAGGAGCGGCGGCAGCCTGAAACCTTGCGTCTGCGTTCGCTGATGCCGGCCTTGACGGTCAACGACCTGGCGGCCAGCGTGGCCTGGTACCGGGACGTCCTCGGCTTCATCGTGGCGGAGGAATTCCGGCGCGAGGACCGCGTCGTCGGCGTTCGCCTGACGGCGGGAGCGGTCGATTTCCTGCTCGGCCAGGACGACTTCGCGAAAGGCCGGGACCGGAAGAAGGGCGCCGGCCTGCGGCTCTACTGCATCACCGGGCAGGATATCGACCAGCTCGCCGCGGCCATCAAGGAGAAAGGCGGCGAGCTCGCCCAGGAGCCCCAGGACCAGCCCTGGGGAGCGCGCGACCTCGCGGTGGTCGATCCGGACGGCTTCGTGATCTCGATCTCGACGGGGGTGCGGAGCTGAAAAAGCGAAGAAAATCAGCCCTGCAAGGGCGTAGGCATAGAGCCTGGGAGGGTGACTGGAAGGCGTCTCCGAGGCGGTACCTCCGCTACGCAATCCCAAACGCCCCGCGGGCACGCCGCGGCGAATGGAAACGAGGCTGCCGCCTCGGGAGACGCCCCAGGGGCGTCTCTACAGTGGGGCGGCAGAATTACCCCTTCCAAACACCCTCTGGGGTTTTAACCCCAGGAAATGAGTCTCCCTAAACCCACCGCGAGCGGCAGGTGGTAAATTCTAATTCGCTTTCCGGGGGATCGGTGACAAACTGAGATCCTATGGCGAGGTTCTTCAACACCGCCGGGCCCTGCGATCCGCACGACCACTACATGCTGCCGCCGGAGCCGGCTGCCCGAGCTGCGGGATTGATCGACCGGCAGCTTTATTTCGTCGTCCATGCGCCCCGGCAGAGAGGTTCTCGCGGCCTGTCAGGCCGCCTGGAGATTGGGCCTGCTTACCCAGGGCATCGGCCTTCGGCCTCAGCCCTGGGCTAGAGCACCCCTTGGCCCCGGTGCGGGAAACCGCTGTCCGCGAGCTCGCACGGTTCCTCCGGGGAAGCGACGCCGGTATGGCCAAGGCTGCTCGCGCAGCCGCGGAGCAGGCCCGCGACGACGACAGCCGTCGGGTGTCGACGGCAGCAGCCGAAGTCCTCGCGGCCGCCTTTCCGGTCAGAGTGGAGCCGGTTCCCTCGTTGAAGCCTGCCTCGAAACCCCAACCGGCTCCGGCTCCTACGAATAATGAAGATCGCCACTCTCCGGCTACGCCAATCTTCTCTCCCAGATCATCAAAGCCTCATGATGTTGTTAGCTCTCTCCGGGAAAGCGACTCTGGAGCGGTCGAGGCCGCTCGTAAAGCAACGGAGGCGGCCCGCGACGATGACAGCCGCAGAGTGGCGAAAGCTAAGGCCGAGATTCTCGGAGCAGCCTTTCCGGCCGGGAGAGAGACGATACCTCTTCAAGGATCGGCTCTACAACCCCAACCGGCTCCGGTTCCCAAGAGCGATGAAAAGACAACTGCGGCCGCACCGATGCCCTCCGGCTGGGCCTCCCAGCAGGCTCTACGCTCCTCTCGCAGAGATCCCTTAATATGGGGTCTCTGGATTATTATGGTTGGCATTGCGATCACTGTTATATTCGCCTTCGCCATTGCGCGCTGAGGCTATACGCTCGGCCTGCCGACAATTCGACTCCGTTGAGCCTCCGCCAACTCTTGGCTGTTGAATACAGACAATGTTGCCGGTGGAGATGACCGGGGACTTGAGGTTGTTCCATGGCCGGTTCGACGGAGGGATGGCGGCCCTCTCGCAGAGACCTTGCTTCAGATCCCCCGCTTCAGGATCTGCCGGACCTCCTCTTTCATGGAGACTCCGTTCCGGATCGCGCGGTCTCGGAGCCCGTCGTATGGTCTCGTCGTCCAGTTTTGCGGATGCTCAGGCTGGCCATGGGAACGCCTCCACAAAATCGTACCGATTTTATGCTAGCCCATGCTGGCAGCCAGGCCTGTCCTGAGCAGGGCCCGCATCGACGGCTCCTCGCTGGCAGGTCCATCTTGCGTAAGGCGAGCGGAGGCTCCATACTAAGGACGAGGTGAGACGCGCATGTCAGCAAGAAAAGTCCGGATGACGATAGCCCTTTCAGCAGACCTCCTTGAGGCGATGGATTCCATTGTGCGTGTGGGAGTTGCCGAAAGCCGCAACGTCTTCTCGGGAGGGCGATCCGTGGGCAACTCTCGGCCTCTCCCCGGTCTGGGATTGACGCGGAATTTGCCCAGATGGCAAACGATCCCGCTTATCAAGAAAGGTTCCGCACAGGTCGGCATCCGTCCTGTCGTTGGTGTTAGCCTGAAGACCAGGAGGCCGCCATGCAACACCGCTTGACTATTGATTACGGCGACGACGTCCTCTTCAGCAGCGGCCTGACGCGCGGAGCTTTCGACGAAGAGGCTCGCTTTCTCCTTGCCGCGAAGCTCTACGAAGTAGGCCGTCTGAGCTCGGGCTTGGCCGCAAAGCTCTGCGGGAAAGGCAGGGTGGACTTCCTCCTCGCCCTTCCGCGGATCGGCGTTGCCATGAGCAACCTCCAGCCCGAGGACCTCGACTCCGAGGTGGAGTTCATGCGGCGTGGCTGAGCCGATCGTCGTGAACACAGGGCCGCTGGTCTCCTTCGCCAGAATCGGCTGCCTGGATGTGATCGGCCGCTTGCCCTACGAGTTTCTTTGCCCCGCGGAGGTCTGGCAGGAGCTTGACGAAGGGCGTGCCTCCGCCCATCCTTGGGTCGCGCCGGCCTGGCTCAAGAAGACGGCCCTGGTCACACCGCCCTCGCCCGCCTTGCTGGCCGGCCTCGACCTGGGAGAAGCCGCGGTCATCCAACTCGCCCTGGACATCGGCGTCCGCACCGTAGCGATCGACGAATGGAAGGGGCGCCGCGCCGCCCTCGCTTCGGGCCTCAGAGTCACCGGGTCGCTGGGCCTCCTGGGCAGAGCCAAAGCTCAGGGCCTGATCCCGGAGTTGAAGCCTCTCATCGCGAAGGCGATAGACGCCGGGATCTGGTACAACAGTGAGCTCGTCAGGGCCTTCCTGGAGGCCGCTGGCGAGTGAGCACGAAGCGATCACCGGGAGGAATGCCAATCGTCCACTGCAGGATTCCCCCTACAGACAATGACTAAGGACGACGATTCTCCAGTTGAAGTCTGGAGCGATCAGATCGTGGCCGAGGTGCGGCAGGTCCGTGAAGCGCTTTTTGCCGAGGCAAACTACGACATTCACGAATTCTGCCGGCGGCTTTCCGACAGGCAAGCTATCTCGGGCCACTCTGTCGTGAAGCGGGGCAGCATCGTTGAGGAGCGAAAGGTTGGCTAACCCTTAGGTCTCGTCGTCCAGTCTGCAGCGGCCTCTCAGACATCTGTGCTCTGCAGCAGCACCACCACGGGACCCTCCTCCAGGCCACGGGCTTTCTTCGCGAACGGCTGATCGAACGTGGCAAACCGATCGGCGTCTCCGCAGGAGGCGAGGTGGAGGGCATCCCCGAAATCAAATCCTTGATCGTAGAGGGTCAATGCGCGGATCACCGCGCTCCGGTCCTCCACCTGGAGCTGCGGGTAGCCGAGGAGCTTGCGAAAGACCTCTCGGATGGCAGGCCGCTTGATCTCATAGGTGTACCGCAGCACCCACTCCGTCTCCAGAAAAACGGTCTTGCAGATCCACAGATCGCCGGCTTCGAAGACCGCCCGAGCGGTTTCGAGCTGACCGGGATCGTCCGCGGTCACCAGCCGGACGATGACGTTGGTGTCGAGCGCGATCACCGGCGTTCCCGCGCGCCTCGTGCAATCGCGTCTTCCATCTCCTCCAGGCTGCGGGAGGGGCCCCTATAGCCGGCGCAGCCGACGAGATCCTCCAACGTGGTCACTGGGAGATCCTCGGCCCGGCGCAGGACGACCGAATTCCCGTGGTCCTCGACGACCAGCTCCATGCCCGCGGTCCAGCCATGACGCTCACGGATCTCTTTCGGGATGATGAGCTGCCCCTTGGTGGAGAGGCGGGTCACTTCGGGCCGAGCTGCGGGTTTTGCCATATAGTCCTCTTCCCTCGGTAAGATGAGGGTAAGACGAATCTTACTCCTTTGCGGTCCTCTGTCAACCCAGGGATTTCGATCTATTGAGCGGTCTGGTGGGCTATGGTCGCCAGGCTGCGGCGCGCCAACCCAGAAAACCAGCTTTCTAGTACGATGGTCCAATGAAGACGACGCTCGATCTGCCCGATGACCTGATCCGTGCGGTGAAGATGCGCGCCGTCGAGGAGAATCGGAAGCTGAAAGACGTGATCGCTGATCTCCTGAGGCGTGGCCTCACTCAGAAGCGTGGCGCGCCGGTGACGGCCCGCGAGCGCCTCAAGCTGCCGCTCGTGGAGTGCGCGCACGAGGCGCTGCCTGGCGAAGAGATGACTTCGGAGCGCGTGGCGGAGGTGCTTCTCGAAGAGGAATCCGGGGCGTACCGTGAGAAAGGACAATCACGGACTAACACGGACTAACACGGACCGACAAGGACGGTCACTCAGAGATCGGCAATTTATCGTCCTTGTCTGTCCCTGTTGGTCCGTGTCGGTCCGTGCTCACCGCCCCCGCCCCGCCGCCCACCGCGCCTCCTGCCGCAGCGAGCGGAGCAGGGCCTGCCCGATGAAGATTACGGGCGAGGTGCCGCCGAAGGCGCCGGCGATGGCGTAGAGGGTGCGCAGGGAGACCCGCGGCCGGTCGGTGACGGCGTAGATCGGCTCCCAGGCCTCCGGCAGGAACTTGCGCTTGAACGCCTCCAGGCCCTCGAAGTTGTAGAAGCGCCGCGTGTGGACGCGCATCCAGGCGAGCAGCGGGCGGATGGCCCACGGCGGCGCCGGACGCTGCGGCACGGCCCGCGAGAGGGGAGAGAGCCCCAGGGTCACGTACTCGGCCCCGTCCTCCGCCAGCGCGCAGATCGCCGTGTCGAGCAGCAGCTCGGTGGTGCCGTTCGGCGCCGACCGGCCGCGGATGATCTGCTCGATCAGCCACCCCCTCCGCGCGGGGACCGGCGACGCGATCAGGAATCCGACCGTCTCGCCGCCGCGCTCGGCCACGTACAGCCGCCGGTCGAGCAGGCGGGGGAGGATGTTCCATTCGACCAGGAAGTGCATCGGCGGCAGCCCCCGCCGCTCGATCCACTCCTCGAGGCAGCGTTGCAGGCCCGGCTCCCCGGAATCGAGCGACGGGCGGACGGTCACCCCCTTGTTGCGCGCCCGCGCGAGCTGGGCCCGCAGCGAGGCCTTGCCGGCGAGGATGCCGTGCCAGCGCGCCGGATTCCAGACCGGCTGGGCGCCCAGGAGCAGCGCCGAGCCTGGACCATGCTCCGTCAGCAACTCGAGCATCCGGTCCTGGGCCCCGAAGTAGCAGAGCCGCTGCCGCGCCTTGCGGGTATCCGCCGCGAATTCGGCCGCGGTCTCCGGCAACCGCTCCGGCGGGCAGACCGGAGCTCCCGCCACGACCCGGTAGCGGTTGGCGCAGACATAGCCGACCACCCCTTCGCCATTGGCGGCGAACCAGAGCCGCATCCCCGGATTGAGGATCTGGTAGGCCATGGCGTTCCACCCCCAGCGGAGGACGAGGTCGCGGGCGCGCTGGATGTCGGGGGAGAGCATGGCTGAGTCTATAGCGCAGCGTGTGGTAGCATCTGGAATCTTCATCTACCCAGGAGCCCGCATGCCCCGTACTGTCTTCCATAGCTTTATCCTCGCCCTCTGCACGGCCGCCGTCGCGCAGGCCGCGGCCGTCGACCGGCCGTTTTCGCTGACCCCCGAATCCGCCGTCAAGGCGCTGGCCGCCGCGGCGCCGGTGATTGATGAGACGACCACCTTCCAGGGCGGTCAGACCGTGGCCCTCCGCGGGCTGTTCGCCTCGGATGCGGTGGCGGCCAACCTGGCGCTCGTCAACCGGTCGCAGGCCACCAACCGCTGCACGCTGGCCCTGGCCACCGCGGACGGCGCCGGCCTCGGCTCGGTGATCTCGCTGACGCTGGGGCCCGGCGAGACGCGGCCGTTCGTCGACGCGTTCCACGGCCGGGCGAGCGTCCTCACCGAGACGCGGGCGATGGTCTCCTGCGAGCAGGCCTTCTACGCCTACGCCCAGGTGGCCGACGGCGATACCGGCCGGCTCGACGTGGTGGCCCCCGAGCCGAGCGCCGAGGCGCTGACGCGGGCGAAGGACGACGTGCCCTGCCCCGCCACGGCCTGCTTCGACGCTCCCGGCATCGACCACATCCCGGAGCCCCCGCCGGGACTGCCGGTGGGGCGCGTGAGCTTCCCGGCGCCCACCCTCACCGCCAAGCGGTTCCGCCTGACGATCGACGTCAAGGTCGCCGACTGGTTTCCCGACGACCCGAGCGGCAAGCACCTGATCTACTGGTTCGTGGTCGACAAGAACATCGACATGCCCGGGCTGCTCTACTTCCTCGGACCCAACAAGGACGAGGCCTTCGCCCGCCACGGCATCAATCTCAAGCACCCCCAGAAGATCAAGGTCATCAAGCCGTTCACGGCCCAGGTCGGCCACACCTACCACGTCGACAACGACTACGACATGGCGCACGGCAAGTACACGGTGACGGTCACCGACGTGGAGACGGGGCAGGTCGCGGTCGTCCTCAAGAGCCGGCCGAACGTGAAGTCGTACACGATCAAGCCCGGCCTCGATTTCCTCGTCGACATGGGCTTCTACCCCGGCGCGGTGGATGGCGAGGTGCCGTCGTACAAGTGGGAGTACTCGAACGTGCACGTCGAGGTCTACAAGTAACCGACCGTCGATGTTGGAGCCGGGATTCCTCCAGATCGAAGGCGTCCGCCTGGAGGCCCGGTGGACCGGTCCGCCGCCGGAGGAGGCGCCCACCCTCGTGTTTCTGCACGAGGGGCTCGGCTCCACCTCACTGTGGCGGGACTTCCCGGACCGGCTTATCCGCGAGACGGGGTGGGGTGCCCTGGTCTACTCCCGGGCGGGGTATGGCAAGTCCGATCCCGTCCCGCTGCCGCGCCCCGTCCGTTTCATGCACGACGAGGCGGAGGCCCTCCCCAAGGTGCTGGCGGCGGCGGGAATCCGTGACCACGTCCTGATCGGGCACAGCGACGGCGCCTCGATCTCTCTAATCCATGCTGGCCTGATCCACGCCGGCCTGATCCACGCCGGGAGCCACCCCGGCCCCGGGCTGCGGGGGTTGATCCTGGAGGCGCCGCACGTCTTCACCGAGCCGCACGGCCTCGCCAGCATCGCCCGGATGCGGGAGATCTACCGCGATACCGACCTGCGGGAGCGCCTGGCGCGGCACCACGGCGCCAACGTGGACGTCGCCTTCCGCGGCTGGAACGACGTCTGGCTCGATCCGGAATTCGCGGCCTGGAACATCGAGGAATACCTGCCGGCGATCCGGGTGCCGATCCTCATTCTGCAAGGGGAGGACGACGAATACGGCACCTGGGCCCAGGTCGAGGCGATCGAGCGGCAGTCGGGAGGCCCCGTCGAATCGATCGCGATTCCCCGCTGTGGTCATTCGCCGCACCGCGAGCAACCCGACGCCGCCCTCCAGGCCATGAGGGAATTCGTGAGCCGGTTGCGTTACGAGTAGAATGAAGGGAGCGAAACCGACCCGGAGGGTGCC
This sequence comes from Thermoanaerobaculia bacterium, assembly GCA_036497345.1. GTDB lineage: Bacteria > Acidobacteriota > Thermoanaerobaculia > Multivoradales > UBA5704 > DATARR01. The sequence continues at coordinate 26,373 of DASXJP010000308.1, read as the reverse complement.
ATGGCCGTATTCGACCGATCGATTGTGGATGAGCCGGAGCTGCCGGTTTCCGCGCCTGTAGTGGAGAGGGAGCGCGAGGCCGCCGCTCCCGCGTGGGGGCCGGTGAAGCGGATCCTCTTCCGCTTCACGCTTTCGTATCTTTTCCTGTACCTGCTGCCCACCTTTGTGAGGCTGCCGGCATTCCTCCCCCACGGCGAAGTCCTGGTGCAGTGGTATTTCGATCTCTGGGACGCGCTCGTGCCCTGGGTCGGCCAGCACCTGCTCGCGGTCACCGCTACCTCTCACCCCACCGGCAGCGGGGACACGATGCACGCCTGGGTGCAGATCTTCTGCTACCTGGCGCTCTCGGGCCTGGTGGCGCTGGTCTGGACGATCGTGGACAGGAAACGCGAGAGCTACCCGCGCCTCTATGAGTGGCTCCGGGTCTACGTCCGCATCGGGCTCGGCATGACGATGATCTCGTACGGCGCGTTCAAGGTCATCCCGTCCCAAATGCCCCCGCCGTCGCTCGACCGCCTGTTGCAATCGTTCGGCGACTCCTCGCCGATGGGCATCCTCTGGACCTTCATGGGAGCGTCGGCCCCCTACCAAATCTTCGCCGGGCTGGCCGAATTCGCCGGCGGAGCGCTCCTCCTCTTCCGCCGCACCATGCGGCTGGGAGCGTTCGTGACCATCGCCGCCATGACCAACGTGGTGGTGCTCAATTTCTGCTACGACGTGCCCGTCAAGCAATATTCGTCGCACCTGCTGGCCATGGCGGTCTTCCTGGCGGCTCCCGACCTGCGCCGCCTGGCGGACCTGTTGGTCTTCCGTCGCGCGGTGCCCGCCATCGTGGACCCGCCGCTCTTCCAGCGACGGTGGCCGCGGCGCGCCGCGCTGGCGCTGGAAACGGTTTTCCTCCTCGGGTACGGCGCGTACATGCTGAACGTGAGCTATCAGCAGTACCAGTCGTTTCAAGACGTGGCGGGCAAGCCGCTGCACGGCATCTGGCTCGTCGACGAGCTGGCCGTCGACGGCCAGCTCCGGCCGCCGGCGGTGACGGACGACTCCCGGTGGCGCTACGTGGTGTTCGATTATTCCGACCTGCTTTCCGCCGTGCTCATGAACGGCTCCCGGCAGCGGTATGTCGCCACCCTGGACGCCGGCAGGAAGACGATCGCGTTGAAGAAGCGCGACGATCCGGCCTGGAAAGCCAAGCTCAGCTATCAGGAGCCCGCGCCGGGGCGCCTCACGCTGGAGGGGACGCTCGACGGCAAGCAGGTGCGGGCGAGCCTCCACAAGATCGATACGCCCAGGTTCCAGCTCCATACCCGGGGCTTCCACTGGGTGAGCGAATATCCGTTCAATAAGTGATCGCCAGACGCTGAGCCGACCCGGAGGTACGACATGGCCGTATTCGATAGGTCGATGGAAGCCGAGCCGGAGCCGCCGGAGCCGCCGGAGCCCGCGCCGGATGCGCGCGAGGCCGCCGCTCCCGATTGGGGGCCCGCGAAGCGAATCCTCTTCCGCTTCGCGTTCTCGTACCTCGTTCTGTACCTGCTGTCGGTTGTCCCGGCGCTGCTGGAGGCCCTCCCCGGTGGCGAGGTGATCGTCGAGCGGTACCAGGCCTTTTTGACTACGTTCGTGCCCTGGGTCGGCAGGCACCTGCTCGGGGTCGACGTCACCGTTCACCCCAGCGGCAGCGGGGACACGATGTCCGATTGGGTGCAGGTCTTCTGCATCCTGGTCCTCGCCCTGGTGTCGACGGTGGTCTGGTCGCTGCTCGACCGCAAGCGGACCCAATACACGCGCTTGTACGAGTGGCTCCGGGTCGTCGTCCGCTGCGGGCTGGGCCTGACGATGATCGAATACGGCGCGTTCAAGATCGTGCCCGGCCAGTTCCCGCCTCCCTCGCTCGACCGCCTGGTGCAGCCGTTCGGCGACGCCTCTCCCATGGGGCTGCTGTGGACCTTCATGGGGGCCTCGGCGCCCTACACCATCTTCGCCGGCCTCGCCGAGTGGGCCGGCGGCGTGCTCCTCCTCTTCCGCCGCACCGCGCTGCTGGGGGCGCTGGTGAGCATCGGCGCCCTCACCAACATCGTGATGCTCAACTTCTGCTACGACGTGCCGGTCAAGCTGTTCTCGTCACACCTGCTGGCCATGGCCGTCTTCCTGGCGGCGCACGACCTGCGGCGGCTCGCCAACCTGCTGGTGCTCAACCGTCCGGCGCCCGCGGCCCCCGACCCCCGGCTGATCCAGCGGCGCGGGCTGCGGATGGCCGCGCCGGCGTTCCAGGCGGTGCTCGCCGTCGGCTTCAGCGCGCTCATCCTGAGCGCGAGCGCGCGGCAGCTCCACGACATCACGTCGGCGCGCTCGCCGCTGCGCGGCGTCTGGAACGTCGAAGAGCTCCGGGTCGACGGCCCGGCGGGCCCGCCGCCCGGAGCGGAGGCGCTGCGGTGGCGCAGCCTGATCTTCGATTATCCGACTATGGTGACGGTGCAGCTCACGAGCGGTTCCCGGCAGCGTTACGGGCTCAAGCTCGACGAAGCCAGGAAGACTCTCGCGCTGACCAAGCGCGGCGATCCGGCCGGGAAATCCTCTCTCAATTATCAGCGGCCCGCGCCGGACCGGCTCACGCTGGAGGGAACGATCGCAGGCCGCAAGATCCAGGCGAGCCTCCACCGGGTGGAGGACTCCAAGCTCCTGCTCCTCACCCGGGGCTTCCACTGGGTGAGCGAATATCCGTTCAACCGGTGATCCGGGAGCGTACCCAGCGGTCGACCGCCTCGGCCACGCGCGGATCGGTCGGCGTGGCGAGGCCGAAGGCGGTCTGCGGGTCCACGCCGGGCTCGACGTGCTTGTAGAAGTGCTGGAGGTCGTCGAAGAACGCGAGCTGCGTGGGCCGCGCGCCCCGGGCCTCCAGCAATCGGTGGGCGTGCTTCTCGGGGACGCTGCCGTCCCGGCCCCCCTGCACCAGGAGCACCGGACGGTCCACCGCGGCCAGGGCCCGCGCGGGATCGACGGCGTCCACCTCCCGGATGTAGCTCAGGTTTCTCGGGTCCATGGTCGCCAGCAGGGCCGTCTGGGGATGCTTGGCGGCGTCGGGCGGCAGCGGCTCTCCTCGGCGGATGTGGGCGAGCGCCTCGTCGTAGAACGCGAGATCGCCGCCTCCGGGCATGGCGGCGGCCTGATCGCGCATGATCGAAAGCAGGCCGGTCGAAGGCCCCGAAAGGCTGACGACGCCGGCGAGCGTGGGCTCCTGGGGGGCCAGGAGCGAGGCCACCACCGCGCCCTCACTGTGGCCGGCCACGATCCAGACGCGGACCTTGGAGGCCTTCTCCCCCAGGCCGTCCCGCAGCGCCTTCAGGGCGGCCCGGGCCACCACCACGCGCTCGGCGAAGTGGAGGTGCGCCTGGGCCCGTTCGGCGTCGACGGTCTCCGTGCCCGTCCCCGGTCCGGGCTTGGCGTAGCGCAGCACGGCGTGCCCCCGCGCCGCGAGCTGCCGGGCGAGGTCGGCGTACATGTGGGGGTGGAGATTAAAGCTCGGAAGGTCGCCGTCCACGTCGATGAACAGCGATCCGGGGATCAGAACGATGGCCGAGACCGGATCGCCCGCCGCCGGCACGGTCAGCCGGGCGGGGAAGCGCAGACCGTCGACCTCCAGGGTCAGCGGGGTTTCGGTGGTCTCCGCAGGCAGGGTCATGGTCGCCAGGGTCAGAAGGGCAAAAATATTCATGATCTCTATCCTCCGGAATCCAAGATAGAGCCTCACGTAACGTGAGGGTCAAGGGGGTGGAGATCTTGAAATCCACGCCGGCGATCGGTATCATGGATGGCAAGCCAGGAGAGAAGTGATCTCGTCCGCGCGCCATGCAAGTGCTATGGGCAATTGCATGGATACCGATGGTCTACGTTTCAAGAATCGTGAGGCCTCTATGATGAAAAGAAAATTGTCGTTCGCAGGAATGCTTGTGGGATGCTGGGTCGGGATGACGGCGGCGAGCGATGCTGCCTGGGCCGTCAACCCGTGGGAGCGCTGGGAACAGGCGCTGACCTCGAGTCAATCGAGGACCGCGCTTCAGGCCTACCATGACGTCCAGGTCGAGGCGAAGCTCTGGCTCAAGAGTGGCGCGACCTGCACCGAGCCCGTGGATAGCTCCTGTGACAATAAGAACACGACCACCTGCTTCAGGGGCTTGGCATTCTGGGACGGCGACGCTACGCATTCCGGATCGTTCAAGATTCGCAGCGCCTTTCCTCCCAACACCACCTGGTGCTGGAAGACCTGCCTTTTGCCCAAGACAAATACCAGTCCGTCGCAGCCATCGATCTGTACCCCCGATACCGGGCTCAATCAGTCGGGCGAGGTCGCGGTCGGCGCGACTGCGACAAATCAGCTCTATTCCAACGGATTTCTCAAGGCGCCGGATTCCAAACGCAACCTGACCTTTTGGAACGGGAATACCCCTTTCCTATGGATTGGCGACACCGCCTGGAACGCGCCCATCAACCATGCCGCGGATCCGACGACCTGGAAGAATTACGTCAACGCCAGGGCACAGAGCTTCGCCGGCAACAGCTTTGACGGTGGAAATGGCTTCACCAACGTGCTGGTGGCGCCGGCCGTCCAAACACTCCAGAATGCGCCGGCGGGAGGTTTCAAGGGATTCGTAACCGCTTCGGGATGTACTGGTGGATCTGCGTCGGTCGTTCCCTCGAGCTGCCACTACTGGGATTCAACCTACTGGCAGGATTTCGACAAGCTGGTCAAGGACGCCAACGACGCGGGAATCGTGGTGGTCGTCGCGGATTTGATGGACCCGCTCAATCGCGGGGGGAGCAATCAATCACTGACTCCCGTGATACCCTTTCCGGCGAGCGCGGACGCCACGGCTTTCGCCCGCAATCTCGCGGCCCGTCTTGCCGGCAGCTTCGTGGTATTCTCGCCGAGCTTCGACGCGAAAGTCGCCGACAGCGCTGCCGACGGCAAGAGCGTTCCCGATCTTATTGACGCAGTGGGGAACGCGATCCATTCCGCCGCGCCCCGGCATCTGATCGGAGTGCACCTGGCTGGTGGATCGGATCTGGGCAACTACGATCAGTTTCAGAGCAAGACCTGGTTGAGCTTGCAGGTCTTCCAGAGCGGACATCACGCGGGGACGTGCGTCTCCGGAGTCACCAACGACTACGCGAATTTCGCCTGCCGGGCGCGGGCCTTCGCGCTACGCTTCCGCTGCATCGGCGAGCCGACCACCAACGCGACCTGCACCGGGTCGGGAGCACCTTCAGGCCCACCCATTAAGTCCGTGGTCAACGTGGAAGGCCAATATGAAACCTCTGGCGATCTCGAGACCCGGGTGCAAACCCGTCACACCGGCTGGAACAGCGGTCTTTCGGGCTCGTTCGGCTTCAATATTGGAGTCTACCCGGATATCTAGAGATGGACCCATCCTACGGCTTACAGCGCTGCCAACCATCGCTCGGACGATGACCTGGGCCGGATGAAAGGGTTGTTCAAGTCCATGCCCTGGACGGATCTCATCCCGCGCCATGATCTCCTGGTCGAGCAAAACAGCGCCTCCAGCGTATTGTGCAATGGGACCACATTCCCAGGGAACGGCGCCTTTTCCAAGGGAGACTGGCTGCAAATCTGGAAGCCTCTGCTTGCTACAGATTCACTCACCAATTACGGATTGGCCTATCTGCCGAGGCCGATGAAATGCGCAATAAACAGCGGTGGCACCACTACAATTGTCAAGCCCAACACGAGTATCGTCCTGGATCGCACCCAGGCCAGTGGTCTTGGAATCTCGTGCGCAGCCTTTACAGGACAATGGGTTTCTCCCGGAGATACGAGTGGAGCCAATGGATTCGCGGCTGTTTCCGCGGTTTGTACGACCTCCAATAGCGCTATAATTTTTGCAGAGCCGCAGGCTCCGCTGGCGTGCGGAGCAAATTGCGATCGCGTCTTGAAGCTTACCCGGAAAGTTCCCATATCGCAAAACGCCCTCAATCTGACCACGGTTCCTGGTATCGACCTTCTGACCGATGTTGCTTTCTCTGACGATGGGCAGACCTCGGTGATCACCGGTCAGGTCTGGAGCGACGGTCTGCCCGTGGGAGACCCTGTCCCTTTGAGCGGTCCTGATCTTCTTTTCCGCAAGCTGCCCTCCGCCACTCTCGATGCTGACGGTAATTTTTTCATAGCCTGGGAAGAAGAAAACCCGGCGGGCACGGACGATATCGTGGGGGCTCGCTTCGATTCGAGCCTGGAGCCGCTCGAGCCACCTTTCTTTCTGAATGACACGACGGACGGACAACAGTCTGAGCCCTGGGTCTCGAGCGACGACAGCGGGATGATCGTCGCGGTCTGGACCAGCTACAGCGAGGATGAGGAGATCGGCGGGGATATCTACGGAAAAGTGTTCGACAGCCTTGGTGATCCGCTGGGGCCGGAGCTTCTTGTTTCCTCGGACACCCTGGGCAATCAGTTCATGCCACAAGTCCAGATGGACGGTGACGGCGGCTTCGTCATCGCCTGGACTGCGCAACCTCCGTCTGATCCAACTGTGGTCTCTGACGACCCGACCACGCTGTCCGTCTCCGCTGGCGTCCGGTCGACGAAGGCCGCGGCCCGGAAGAAGACCGGTGGCGTCTACTATCGGGTCTACGGCGCCGCCGGCCGGCCGCATGGAGTCGAGAGACATGTGGAGAGCGGTAACTCAGGACAGGACTCCTTGAGAAAGCTTGAAGTGCATCGCCACGGAGGTTTCAAGATCCTGTGGCATGAAGTCGATTCGAATGGTGTCGACCAGGGCGACCATGAGCAAGAATATGGGCAAGACGGGGCTCCGCAGGGTGGCCGCCGATGATCTCGTCGTGCTTCAAAGCTCGTTGCTGGCCAGCTCTGTGGCTTGCCGGGCTTATGTTGGCGTTCCCTCTCAGTGCCCAAAGCCCGATCGGTGATCCGGTGCTTGCGAATGCTCCGAATGCTCCTGGTTCGAATCAGAATGACTTTACAAGCCAGACCGTGCTCACCAATGGTGATCTCCTCGTCGCCTGGGAGCACGCGGCCTCTTTCGACGAAGGCCCCATCTCCATTCAAGGCCGGCGCTTCAGCCTGCACCATCCTCCTGGAGATATCATGACGCTCGCTCGCGGGGCGCTGGTGGAGAATGGCATCTACTGTCCTCTGGTCGCTCCTCGCTCCGAGGGTGGTTTTCTGCTTACCTTCACCCGATATAATAACGGAGACTACCTAGGCGGCCGGGCGATTCCGTTTGGCGATGATGGGCACGCCCTCGCGAAAGAGGGTGGCTTCAATCCTGATGGAGGCTGCGGCGAAGGCTTGGTCGCGCTCTCCGACGGCACCTTCGCCACTTCGTGGTTCCAAAGGAATTCCCCCGCGAGCAGCCATCTTCGCGTGTACCGAATGTTCGCCCGCCTCTCTTCGCTGGGCGATCTCATCAGCCGGCCGCGCCGGATCAATCCGCATCCTCTACAGATCAGCCTATCGGCAGGAATTGCCTCTCTTGCAGGCAACGCGAACGGCGATATGACCCTGGCCTGGGACAACGTCACTGCGCGTTTCTTCAGTGCCTACGGTGGGCCGCTGCCGCCTCTCGTCTTCGTCAATTTCAACGATACCGTGATTCCCGCCATTGCGGTCCTCCCGAACGGCAACCGGATCTTCGCGGGATTGAATCGTTCGGCGTACGACGATACTGTTTTTTACCAGCGATTCGCGGCGGACGGCACCCCTCTGGGAAGGATGCGGCCAGCTCATTCGCCGGTGCATGCGCTCTTTGGGGACCCTGTAGTTGCCGCCGACCGCTTCGGGAATTTCGTGATCGCCTGGGGGACCCTGCCCACGGTCTTCTGCGCTCGGTTGCAGGCGCGCCTGTTTCGGGCTGACGGGACGCCGGTCAGCAAGGAGTTTTTCCCCAGCTTGGTGGACAGTTGCGAGGGCCGGCCGCAGGTCTCCTTCGGCAACGACGGCACCTTCGCGCTCAGTTGGGTCGACGAGTCAGGGGTGAGCGTGGCCTGGTTCTCCGCGTCGCCCGGGGACGAGCCGTGCCTGACCCGGGGAGGCCGCCTCCTCTGCGACACCGGTCGCACGGGCGGCGATCCGGAGATCGATCAGCCGGACGCTCCAGGGGCTTTCGACGCGCTCTTCCTGGCCGATTTCGACGGCGACGGCCGCGCCGATCCCTGCTATCACTCCGGCACCCGATTCAGCTGCGACCTCGGCCATCGGGGCCGGGGGCCACAAGCCAGCGTCGACTTCGGGGAGCCTTCCGACCGGCCGCTGATGGGAGATGTCGACGGCGACGGCCGCGCCGACGCTTGCGTGCGCCGGGGGGACCTCCTCGCCTGTGATACCGCCCATGACGGCGGCGCAGCGGAATTCGAGGAGCATTTCGGGAGCCCGGACGACATCCCCTTGCTGGGCGACGTCGATGGCGACGGCCGGGCCGATCTCTGCCTTTTTCACGACGGCACCTTCTCCTGCGACCTCGCTCACCACGGCGGCGCTCCGGATCTCGTCATCCACTTCGGGAAGGCGGGGGACATCCCGGTGCTGGGCGATTTCGACGGCGACGGCCGGGCCGACCCCTGTGTCCTGCGCGGCCAGGTCCTCCGGTGCGACCTCAAGCATGACGGCGGGACGGCGGAGGGCATCCTCCGGCTCGCGGTGCAACCCGGCGACGGCATCGTGATGGGGAATCTGGACGGGCTGTGAGCACATCCGCCCAGACCTTCACCCTGGAGTCGGCCCGCTCGCTGCCGATCACCGGCGCGCTCTGCGGCGTGATCGCCGTCGAGACCGCCGCCCTCCATCTCCTGCTCATGTTCCGGCATCCGTGGCTCGCCTGGACGCTCACCGCCCTCAGCCTGTGGACGATCGTCTGGCTGATCGGCGACTACCGGGCGATCGGCGCGCGGCCGGTCGTGCTGGCCAAGGGCTCGCCGGGCTACCTGAAGCTCTCGGGTCCCGGCTCGCCGAACGTGCTCCTGACGTTCGTCCGTCCCGTGGAATTCACCGGTCCGGCGGGAATCCGCAAGAGCTTTACGCGGGTGGGCCTGCGGCTGGACCAGCCGGCGGAATTTCTGCGGGCGCTGGAGGCGGTGCGGTCAGGAGCAACCTGATCCGCGGCGCCAGCGCCTGGCCCAGGGCCTGATGGCCCGCCGCGTTCCAATGGGTGTCGAGGGGGTAGCGGAGCCGGGGCCAGCGCGCGGGGGGGATGAGGTCGTCCGCGGCCACCCAGGGAACCCCGAGCTGCTGGAGCCGGGCCTGGAGGAGATCGCGGTCGTGGAGGAATTCCGGGCCCCGGTCGTCGATCATCACCGCCAGGAAGGCGGCCCCGGATCGGCTCGCCAGCCGCTGGGCCTCCTGGAGGTTGCGCGCGGTGGGCTCGACGTCCGCGGCCACCGAGGCTCCCGGCCGCGGCCGATGGTGGATCGCCTTGCGGGCCGCGTCCGCGAGGGCGGGGAGCGCCACGCGCGCGAGGTTGGAGTAGCGCTCGGCGTACGCGGTGGCCGTGCCGAGGACGGGGAGCTTGGTCTCGCGCAGATAGAGGTTGCCGTCGAGCAGGATCAGGCGATCGACATACCCCTGGCCCACGATGTAGCCCCCCTTGTAGACGAACGGCGAGGCGCAGCGCCCGAGGTCCCAGGTCGGGGAGAGGAGCGTCACCACCACCCTGGGCTGGAGGAGGGGGAGATAGCGGCGCAGCCGGCCGACCATCTGCGTGCTGCTGTAGCCCGGCACGCCGGCGTTGTCCACGCGCGCCCCGAGCTCTCTCTCCAGCACGGCCGACCAGGTCGCGTCGGCGGGCACCCCTTCGCCGAACGTCATCGAGTCGCCGAGGGCCAGGATCCGGGGCTCGGGCGGAGCCGTGTGCGGCTGCGCCCGGAGCCCCTGGCCGTCGACCGCGACCGGCACGTCGAACTCCTTGCTCTGGGCGATCTCCCTGCCCTGGAAGCCCGGCCGGAGGGTGTAGCCCACCGGATCGGCCTGGAACAGGAAGCGCGGATGGTTGCCGCCCGCGAACCAGGGGGAGCCCCGGCCGATCGCCCCGATCCCCAGGATGCGGAGCGCGATCTCGGCGAACAGCAGGGTGATCAGGATCGAGACGGCGGAGAGGGCCAGTTTCTTGCGCATGGGACGGCGGGGATTCTCTCATGGACCCGCATGCCGCGCGCCCTGTGCCATACTATGGGTCGAGCCCTTTGCATTATTGGAGCCCTTGAGCATGCCTCCCACCCGGTGGAAGCCACGATGAGCTTGGGGGAGCGAACCCCGCCCGCGGTCGACGACAGCTCCCGTGGAGGGCCGGAGGACGTCCTCCGCGCGGTGCGCGACTTCCAGCACGGCGCCGACCGCGAGAAGAGCTTCGAGCTGCTCTTCCGCCGCTTCCGTCCGCGCGTCGAGCGCTTCCTGGCGCCGCGGGTTTTTTCGCCCGAGGAGCGTCTCGACCTAACCCAGGCGATCTTCCTGAGGATCTATAAAGGGCTGGAGGGCTATCGCGGGGAGGGCTCGCTGGAAGGGTGGGTGCTGCACATCGCCTACAACGTCTATCGGGATTGGCGCGACCGCCAGCCGGGAGGCCGGAACGCGGTGCCGGAGATCTCCATCGAGGATCTGCCCGTGGCTCCGGAGCCGTCGCCGGAGGCCCAGGTCCCCTCGCCCTCCGCCACGGCCTCGCCGCTCGACCGCGTCGTGCGCCAGGAGCGTCTGGAGATCCTGCGGCAGGCGATCAGCGAGCTGGCCCCCAAACAGCGCCTGTGCGTGGAGCTGCATGTCTACCAGGAGCGCACCATGCAGGAGATCGCCGCGGCCCTGCGGATCTCTCCGGAGACCGTCAAGGCCCACCTCTTCCAGGCGCGCCAACGGCTGTGGGACAAGCTGCACACCACCTTTGGGACGATCGAATTCTGAGCGGGAGGTGACGACGTGGCAGAGAGCTCATCCGACTTTCGCGGTACCCTCCTGGAGCTGATCGAGACGTCCCCGGAGCCCATGGACCACCCCTCTCCCGATCAATGGCTCGCCTACCAGCGCGGCGAGCTCTCCGCGGACGAGGAGGCGCGTCTCCAGGAGCACCTGGTGCGCTGCCGCGACTGCTTCGACCTGGCGGCGGGCGCGGCGGCCTTCGCCCGGCCGGACGGGGAGCCGGACGCGGCCCAGGAGATGGAGACCGCCGCCCTCTGGCGCCTGCTCCGGCCCCAGCTCGACCCGCCGCCCCAGAACGTCCGCAACATCCGCGACGTCGCCGATGGCCCGCGGCGGCCATCCCGGAGGTTTCGCCTGCCCACCACGCTGGCCGCCACCTTCTTCGTAGCGCTGGTGGGAATGACCGCCTTGTATCTGCAGCAGCGGAGCGAGGTGAAAGCGCTGCAGGCGGCGCAGGCCAACGCGCCCATCCTCGACTTCATCGCCAGCCAGCGCGGCCCCGCCGGGCAGGAGCGGACCCTGCCGGCCGGCCCCCAGATGCTGGTGCTCCACCCCGACCCCTCTGAGCAGCTTCCAGTCTACCGGCTGGCGATTCGCGATGCCGTGACCGGCCGGGAGCTGCCCTCCTACGAGCTGCGGCTGAATGGGGACCTCGCCCTGACCCTCTACCTCCCCAAGGGGTTGTTATCCGGCCACTACCGGATGGAGCTGGCGGATGGTGGGGGGAAGGTTCTGGAGACGTACCTCCTGCGGGTGACGGCGCCGGAATGAGCGGCGGATTTTGTAGGGGCGGCCACATAGGGCCGCCCTGGGTGGGGGATTTTGCCCCCCCGGAGGTTGCCCCCACCCAGGGCGGCCACATAGGGCCGCCCCTACTTCTTCTCCTCCTCCTCGGCTGCCGTGGCCCCGCGCCCCTCTGCGTGGGATCGCCGGTCCTGCGGATCGCCGTGCAGCCGGGCGACTACATCCACGCCGTGGCCGACCAGGGGCCGCGAGACGTCGCTCTGACCCTGTTCGATTCCCGCGGCCGGCAGCTCCTCAAGGTCGACAGCCTCACCGCCGAGACCGCGCCACGCCGGCCGGCCGAGGAGATCCATTGGGTGGCGGACGCCCCGGGCGAGCTGCGGATCGAGCTGTCGCTTCTCGACGGCCCAAGGGACCGCCCTTGCGCTCTCCGGCTGGCCGAGCACCGGCGCGCCACCGCGGCGGACCGCCAGCGGGCCCTCGCGGAGGCGGAGCTGGTCCGTGCCCATGAGTCGCGCCGGACCCAGGAGCCGAAGGCGTGCCGCGCTGGCGTCGCTCCCTACGAGAGCGCGGAACACCGGTTCGCGGATCTCGGCCTGCCGCGGCGCCAGGCCGAGGCCCTCCTTGGCTTGGGGCTGCTCCAGCGCGATTGTCTGCACGACGACAGAGCGGCCCTCCAGGCTTTCACCCGGGCCGAGCCTCTGTTTGCCGGCTCCCCCGTCTTCGAGGCCTTGGTCCGGCAGCACCGTGGCGAGATCCGCTTCGACCTCGGCGATCTCGACGGCGCTATCAATGAGTACCGGCGGGCTCTGGAGCTGCGCCGGCAGATCGGAGACCGCGCCGGCGAGGCGCGCACCTCCAACGCCTTGGGATACGCGCTCCACCTGCGCGGGCGCTATGACGAGGCGGCGGACCTCTTCGACCGCGCTCTCGCCTTTGCGCCGGGCGGCGATTCCAGCCAGCGAGCCAGCACCCTGATCAACCGGGGTCAGCTCGATCGCGATCTGGGAGAGACGGAGAGAGCCCGTGAACGGTTCAGCGAAGCGCTCGGGATCGCCCGGCAGGCGAAGGATCGCGACAAAGAGGCCGCCGCCCTGAACGCTCTGGGTCGCCTTGCCCTGGACGCAAGACAGCCCAGCGTGGCCCAGAAGCGCCTTGAGGAGGCCTTAAAGCTGCGCTCGCCCAAGACCCGCGGATGGGCTGTCACGTCGACCACGCTCGGCGTGATCTACCGCCAGCTCGACAGGCCGGAAGATGCCCGACGCGCCTACGCGGAGGCCCTGCCGATCTTCGCTCGCCTCGGCGATTCCCGCGAGCAGGCGCACTGCCTCCGGAGCTTGGGTTGGTTGGAGGCGATCGCCGGCCATGACGCGACAGCATTCAATTACTTCGACAGCGCCCTTGCGTTGGACCGGACGCTCACCGATCCGCCTGAGCTGGCCTCAACCCTGGAGGGGAAGGCCTGGGCGCTGCACCGCCGTGGCAATCTTGAGACAGCCCGCAAGCTGATGGAGGAAGCTCTCACGGAGATCGAGCGGCATCGCTTCAGCCAGACGAGCTACACCACTCGCGCGGGCTTCTTCGCCACCCAGCAGGATATCTATGGCTTTCTGATCGATCTGTTGATGGAGATGCACCAGAAATCGCCTGGCACTGGCTACGACGCCGCGGCCCTGGAAGTCAGCGAGAGATCGCTGGCGCGCTCGTTGCTCGATGGGCTGGCGGCCAGCGGCGCGGATCTTCACCGTGGCGGAGCCGACCCCAAGCTCCACGCCCGTGAGCGAGCGCTAGAGGATGAGATCAACACGTTGGTCTCTCGCCAGACCCGCCTGAGCCAGGACGGTGCCCCCCAGGAGCAATTACGGCTGGTAGAGACGGATCTCGAGCGCCGTTGGGACGAGCTCGACCGGGTCAGGGCCGAGCTCCGCACCAGCGATCCCCGCTATGCCGCCCTGACCCAACCACAGCCCTCGAAAGCCGCCGAGATCCAGCGCGGGTTGCTCGGCCCCGACACCCTGCTGCTGGAGTATCGGCTGGGCGAGACGCGGAGCTTTCTTTGGGCCGTCACGCCCGATTCCCTGAAAAGCTTCGTGCTCCCCGGGCGTGCCGAGATCGAGCGCGCCGCCCGCCCGGCCTGTGATCTCCTCGCCCGTAGCTACGGTCACAGCACCGAGATCTCCGCCGATCTTCAGCTTGCTACGCTGAGCCGTTTGCTACTGAGCCCAGTGGCCCCACTCCTACCTGGCAAGAGCCTGCTGATCGTGGGGGACAGGATCCTCCAGAACCTGCCCTTCGCCGCGCTACCAGAGCCAGGAAGTCATGAGCCGCTGGTCGCCCGCCACGAGATCGTCGCCTTGCCGTCGGTATCGGTGCTGGGGGAGATTCGCAAAGAGATCGCCGGCCGTCCGCGAGCCCCCAAAGCTCTCTGGGCGTTGGCAGCTCCCGATTTCAGTGGCGCCTTCAAGCCGCTCCCCTACACCGAAGATGAGGCCGCGGCGATCCTGGCGTTGGTGCCCGCCGCGGATCGCGTCGAGGTCCAGGGCCGGGCGGCGAGCCGGGCGGCGGTCCTGGAGAGTGCCTTGCGGGACTATCGCATTCTGCACTTCGCCACTCACGGCTCGTTCACTGACACCGATCTAGGCGGCGGCCGGCTGGTGCTCGCCCAGGTCGACCCGCGCGGCCGACGAGAGCCGAACGGTTTCCTCTATCTCGCCGACATCTACGAGCTGCGTCTTCGGGCCGACCTCGTGGTGCTGAGCGCCTGTGAGTCGGCCCGGGGGCGGGAGGTACGCGGCGAGGGGATGATGGGAATGACCCGGGGTTTCTTCTACGCCGGTGCCGAGCGCGTGCTGGTGAGCCTGTGGAATGTCAGCGACGGCCGGGCGACCGTCGAGCTGATGCGGTGTTTCTATCGCGGAATCCTGAAGGAGGGTCTCTCGCCCGCTGAGGCATTGCAGAAGGCTCAGAGCTGGGTTCGGCAGCAGGAGGGGTGGCGGGCTCCCTATTATTGGGCCGGATTTACACTCCAGGGCGAGTGGCGGGGGGAGCGTTCCCGGTGACCCGGACCGGGTTCGCGGGAAGACAACGAACCCGGTCCGTGGGATTCTTACTCAGGGAGAGAGCCGTAATCGGTATAGGGCGGTCTGCTGTCCGATCCTGACTGGTCGTTGGTCGGATTGCCTCCCTGAGACGCCGTCTCGATCGGCGAATTCGGGTCCAGCACCGGAGGCTGGGACGCGCCGGCGGTCTTGGGATCGGGAAGCGGAGACGCTTGCGGTTGGTTGGAATTGTTGCTGAGCATTTTGCTTTCCTTTCTGGGTTGAATACCTCGACAACCTGATAGATCTGCGATCGTCGGGGACGGTTTAGCTGTCATGCCCTCCAGTTTCGACGGCGAAGAGGCGCCCGTCGGTGGCCCGCAGATAGAGCGCCGGCGTGCCCCACTCCGGATTGCGCTCGGCGGCGAGGGCGCGGCGCACCTCGCCCACGCAGGCGTCGACCGGCAGCCCGGACGCCAGCCCCCGGTAGAATTTCTCGGCGAAGCCGCAGGCGGTCTCGTCCATGACCTCCGACTGCATGGCGATCACCGCCGGCACGCCGTGCTGGACGAGCGCCTGGGCGGTGCCCGCGAAGGTGTCCTCCCGCGAGGCGCGGGCGCCGTTGCAGGCGTTGAGCACGGCCAGGCGCAGCGACGGGTGGTCCTGGAGGAGGTAGGCGAGGCTCGGGCCCCCCACGGGGACGCCGTTGCCGTTCCCATCCTCGAACACCAGCACGCCCTCGCCGCGCAGCTCGCTGAAGCCGCCGTGGCCCACGAAGTGGAGGACGTGGACCGGCGGGCCGCCGCGCAGCCGCGCCTCCAGGGCCTCGAAGGTGGGGCGCTCCAGCCGTTCGACCTCGATCAGACCGCCGCGCCGGTGCGGCTCCAGGGCCGAGCCGAGCCGCCGCCACTCCTCGTCCGCCTCGGCGAGCTCCCGGTAACCCTTCGGAGTCGAGATCACGGCGAGCACCCGCAGCGGCGGCTCGACCAGCAGCGTGTCGAGGCCCTCGCTCAGCTCCAGATAGCGCACCACCGGAGTGCGGGCGGAGAGCGCCAGGAAGCCCTGCCCCTCGGCGTCGTACAGATACTCCCAGGGCAGCTCCGCCAGTTGGGGGACGTCGTTGAGGCGCAGGCGGATGCGCAGGCCGGGCCCGCTCCGGGCCTTGGCGAGACAGCCTTGGAAAGCCTTCAGGAGCTCGCCCTGGAAAACGGTGCGGAACAGCTCGTCCCCGGCCTGCTCCAGGCTGGGGGCCGCCGCGCCGCCGGCCGCCGGGCCGCCCCGGAGGGAGCCGCTGCCGGCGAGGCGGAGAGCGCCATTCGCGAGGCCCGGGGGGAGGGCGAATGTCCCCGTGCCCTCGAAGCCCGCGCCGCTCCAGGCCTTGGCGCGATAGAGGCCCTCGGATTTCTGATCGATCCAGACGTCGAAATCGAGATATCCCGGCGGGGGCTGCGGAGCGCCGGGAGACTGCGATTGCGCTGGGATCATCAACAGGCCCGTCACCATCCCGGCGCTCCCCAGGGTCAGGAGATAGGAGAGCGCCAATCCCAGCTCGACGGCCCAGACACCCTTCCAGCAGGTGTGGATGTCGATGTCGTTGCCCATCATCTCCTGGATACAGGTGACGTCGTCGACGGAGCAATCGCAGACATTTGATCGCGACCAGCCGACCAGATACGTGATGCTCTGGGGGGGATGACCGATGCTCACCGGTCTCGTGAACCCCAGGTAAAGCCCGAGCAACACGACCGCGCCGAGCGCCAGCACGGCGAGGGCGGCCTTCAGGCGCCGGCTGCGGACGGCGTCGCGAGCCATGTCGGCGAGGCTGGCGAAGTGCGTCGCGGCGCCCAGGGCAGCCAGGCCGCCGGCGAGCATGGACAGCGGAATGAAGAGGAGCCAAAGGGTCCGGAGCTCGTGGCCGAGCAACGTGCCGGCGAGCTTCGCCAGGACCCACCCGAGGCCCGCTCCGGCCAGGCAGATCCAGGCGTACCGGCGGCGCCTCCCAGGCTCAGCGGCAGTCTTTCTCGTCGGCGACGGCATGGCAGTAGCTTTCTTTGAACCGGCAGCAGAAAAAGCCGGTACCGTTGACCAGGTCCAGCCGCTCGCTCTGGATTGGAGCCGCCGGATCGGGATATTTGATCGTCTGGGTCACCGCTTCCTTCTCCAGCCCCAGGTCGGCTTCATAGGAATAGAGGCCCCGCGGGACGTGGTCTTTCTTGCCGGCCATCCGGATGACGCTGCGCGCCGGCTGGGAGTCCTTGATCTTGCCTTGCGGCCAGAAGCTGAACGTGGCGTGCGGCGACTGCCAGAAGGCGAGCTTGGCCTTCCGCTCCTGCGTGCTGCCCACCCAGAGATCCACCTCGAGGTTGTTGTGATCGGCGAGGGTGAAGATCTGGCTGACCACCTTCTCCACCTGGTCCAGGAGCCGGTCGGCCGTGGAGGTGGGGATCGTCTGCGGCTTCGGAGGCGGCGCGGCCTTCGGGGGAGCGGGCTTCGGTTTCGGAGGGGCGGGTTTCTTGGGCTTCGGCTTGGCGGCCACCGGCAGCACGCCCCCCCGGAGGCTGGCGAGCGCGACGCCCATATGCGGCGCGGAGGGGCCGGGCAGCGAAGCGGTAGGGCCTGGGGGCGGGATCTTCTCCTGGATCTGCTGGAATTGATCGTCCGCCCAGGCGCGCAGGGGCGCGGTACTCGACGGCTGGACGCTCTGGATGGCCTGATCGAGATCCTTGTGAGTCTCGGAGATCAGTCCCGTCACCTCGTTCGCGAGATAGCCCGGCGCGTTCCCCGGACCGCTCAGGGTCCGCAGCGCCTTCCGGTTCGTGACGAGCCTGTCATGAACCTGCTGGACCTGCTTGGCCAGCGCCTTGGCCAACACCGCGGTGGCCCCGATCTCGACCCCCTTGTCCAGCTTGACCTCGTGGTCCTTTCCGAACTTGTACTGGACTTTCACGCCGCCGGCGGCGGGAAGATCGGCCCCAAGGAGGAGACCTACAGCCAAGACCGTGGTAACCCGGGTGGCGAACAATCGATCAGTTTTCATGGTGTGCCTCGCTATGGGATGAGACGGCGATCCGCACCGCGGGATCGCCGACGATCGTGTAGTTGCGGGCGTCGTGGCTGGCGGTCCAGAGGTCGGCGAGCGCCCGCTCGTCGAGCTGCTTGCCGAACCCCTGGGCCTCCACCTCCGCCGCGAGGTCGGAGGTGAGCTCGGCGTATCGCTGGTTGAAATATTCCATCGCCCAGCCCACCGGCTGGCCGTCGAGCAGGCGGCGGAGAGCGCTCTCGAAGACGCCGGTCTGCGGCCCGGCGCCGGGCCATACCAGGGAGAAGCCCCAGGCCCGGTCCACGTGGCCGACCACCGCCAACGCGCCGCCCCGCGGATGGCCGAGCAGCTTTTGCGGCAGGCGGCCCAGGAAAGGCCCGGGCGAGAGCTCCCGGCGCTCCCCCTGGCCCTTGCGGGTGAATTCGTCCCAGCGCGGCGTGCCGGCGCCGTAGCAGGCGAAGCAGAAGGCGACGAGGCCGTGTACGCGGGCATCCCCGTCCACGTCCTCGGCCGCGAAATAGTGCTCGCGGTCGAGGGCGCCGGAGCCCGGGCCGGGCCAGTCCTGGCAGACCAGGGCCCCCTGGCGGTCCCGCTGCGCGGGATCGCCGGCGGTGAAGCCCAGACCGTGGCAGGCGGCGAAGAGGAGCGCCGGCGCATCGCCGAGCAGACCGCTGAGACGGCCGTGGGTCGCCTCTTCTCCGAGCACGGTCTCGACGCTCCATCCCGGCTTGTCGCGCCGCACCCCATCCGCCACCGGCTGCGCCAAGTGGGCGCTGAGCGATGCGGTCACCGGGTCTCCGGAATTGGCCGGAGCGAAGAAGCAGGCGCGCGGGCTCCGTCCGCCGCCGCCCGTCTCGGCCGCCACCACGCTCTCGGCGTAGCGCCGGTAGTCCTCGATCTCGTCGAAGCACAGGCGGCCCACGGCGTACTGCACGTCGAGCTGGTATTGGAACGAGAAGGGGATCGCCTCCGGGTCGCCGACCAGCAGAAGGTAATAGGGGACCCTCTCCGGATCGGCCGGCCCGGGGCCGGCGCCGTGGCGGGCGAGGAAGGCGACCTTGGTCTCGCCTTCCTGATAGCCGTCGTCGCCCACGAATTCGCGGAAGAAGCGCTCCTGTCGCCGTCCAGCCTGCTCCCGCCGGAGGTCGAGCAGAGGAGCCAGGGCCTCGCGCAGGGGCCCGGGGTCCACCGAGCGGGGGAAGATCACGCCCCAGCCCGCCTCGTCGAGCTTGCCGGGATCGAGCCCCTCCTTGAGCCCTCGCCGCGCCTTGCCCTCGCCGCGCGCCACCCAGGCCTGGAGCTCGCGGACGCGCGCCAGGTCGGTGGTGGCGCCGAGAGCGAAATCGGCGAGCTGCCGCGGCGGCACAGGGGGCGTCAGATAGCCGCCGCTGCGGCCGTCGAGACCGTTGAACCAGAGCATCGGCTCCTCGGGGCGGGTGCGGCGCGGCAGCTCATCAGGCATCGGTTCATTCCTTTCACGTTCCGCATCCACTAGATCCGCGATCACGGGAGCCGGTGTAGTGCGGGCGGTACTCCAACAGGCGAGGACCGACAGTAAATGGTTACAGCGGCTGTGTAAGGGAGTGATCGAAACGCCGAGACAATTGCATGAGCATTGGGGCATATCTAAATGATGGCGTTCGCGCTAGTAGCACTCCCGATGGCAACGAAGGCTCGGTATGATGAGCCGGTTGCGCACCGGTCCGCTCGTGCGGACGACGAGATGTTTCTATTTTAACATCCGCAGTGTTTGAAGCTCTTGCTCGTTTCTCTTGGATCCCATTGCGGTCGCTCTTGACGAATCCGCCAGGACAGACCAAGATGTACGTGGCACAGACCATTATCCATCCAGTAACCACAGTAACCGGTTGAGGGCATGCGCAGGGACCTCGCGCGTCCTTGACCGGTGCCGCGCGAGCCACACTAAACCCCTGCGCCGCCTCCGAGGTCTATCTGTGCCAGGATGCAAATTCCCAAGGAGAAGAACATGAGAAAATCGTTGGCTCTCTTCGTTCTCACGCTCACCTCAGCCTGGTCGGCCCCGCCCCTGCTCGCGGATTGCCCGGGGGCTTCCGCCTGCGTGCTCAGCAAATGCCCGCAGGGCGCGAGGCAGGTCAAGCCTGGGCAGTCCATCCAGAAGGCGATCGACGCCGCGCCCTGTGGCCCCTCGGCGATCTGCGTCGCGCCCGGGACGTACAAAGGACTGATCAATTTTCACGGCAAGCCGGTCGACCTCGTCTCGTCGGGGGGCCCCGGCGTCACGTTCCTCGACGGCGGCGGCGCCGGGCCGGTGGTGACCTTCGCGACGGCGGAGGGCAAGGACAGCATTCTCGACGGCTTCACGGTGCGCAACGGCATGGCCGGCTACGGCGCGGGCATCTTGATCAACATGGCTTCTCCCACGATCCGCAACTCCATCCTGACCCAGAACCGGGCCACCGGGACCTTCGGGCGAGGGGGCGGGGTCGGAGTCCTCGGAGCGCAGGCCTTCCCCGCGATCCTCTGCACCCAGTTCCTGGGGAACATGGCGGATTATGACGGCGGCGGATTGATGAGCGGCTACTCCGCCAATCCCTATCTGCGGTCGGACTACTTCGAGGGGAACAAGGCCCAGTACGGCGCTGGGATCGGCGTCTACAACAGCGGCCGTCTCGACCTGGGTTGGACCGAGCTGATCGCGAACCAGGCGAGCGGGGACGGCGGCGGGATTCACACCGGGGTCGTATATGGCAACGTTTTGGTCCGTCAGGTCTGGTTCAAGAACAACACCGCGGGCGGCAACGGCGGGGGCATGTGGGTGCCGGCGGGGTTTGCGGACGTGATCAATTGCACGTTCGACGGCAACCAGGCGGCCAATGGGGGAGGCATCGCGGCGGGCTTCGGCGGCATGGTGAACGTGGCGAGCACGCTGTTCGTCCGCAACAAGACGGCCGCGCTGATCAATGCCTCGGGCTCCAACACGTCGGTGGTGAACCACTACAACGGCTTCTACAACAATACGGGGGGCGACTTTCTGAGCACCTATGGGGACAAGGGGCTGCTGATCGTGCCGTCGAGCGGCCCCGACCCGCTCGGGAATTCCTGCTGCCCGGCCGCGGGCTCGGCGGCGATCAACGCGGGCATTCCGGACTCTCTGTTCAACGATGCGAACGGTACGACCAACGACATGGGGGCCTGCGGCGGCCCGGCGCTCTTGACGTACGGACCTATGAAATGAGCGGCTGGAGGCGGAAGGCGAAGCCCGACGGCGCGTCGAGGCGGATCTCATAGAGGTAGACCGGCTGCTCAGTCTCGCTCCACCACATCTTGTGGACGGCGGTGGGCCGGAGCGGCCGGAGGAGGAGCACGGAGCCACCGCCTGGCCGCGGATGGCTCCGTTGCGTTTGAGCGCCGGAGACGCCGATCTGCGGCGCCGGGGGCTCGACGATCATCCGCAGGCCGGGCAGGGGGTGGGAGCTCCCCACCAGGAGCTCGCCGCGTCCGGAGTCGATCCGGATGGCGCTCCCTTCGGCGCGCACGCTGGTGGCGAGCGGCTTGATCCACAGAGGGCCGTGCATGAAGTCCTCGCCGCCGCCGGGCTTCAGATGGGATTGGGTGGTCTCGTAGGGGAGCCAGAGCCGGGCCGCGCTCGTGACGTAGCGGTAGCCGTTCTCCTGATCCAGCAGATAGGCGCTCGGATGGCGCCAGAGGGGGAGCAGGAAGGGCGCGGCGAGAGCGGCCGCCAATATCGCCTCCAATACGGCCCACCAAGCGCGCGCGGGCCGGCCGGCGGCGAACCAGAAGGCGGGGTAGAGGGGGAGGAAGTAGCGGTTGGCGATGGCCCCGCCGCCGCCGTAGAAGTTGAACGGCCGGGTGAGCAGGAAGCAGCCGGCCGCGGCGAGCGCGGCGAGGATCAGCATCCCCCGCCCCTCGCCCCGGCGGAAGGCGAGCAATCCCAGGAGGAGCGGCAGGTAGTAGGGGAGGACCCCGACGTCCCGCCCGGTCAGGAAGTAGAGGGAATTCCACGCCGTGAGGCGGAAGCCGAGCATGTCCGACGGCAGCCAGGAGCGGTTGCCGCGCCCGGCTGTCCGCTGCTGCCAGGCTCCCGGAGGGAGGTCGACCTCGGGAAAGCCGGTGGAGGCCTCGAAGCTCAGCCGCTCGCCGGAGTAGGGGGTCCAGGCGTCCGCCTCCGCCAGATGAGTGAGCCCCGAGCCGAGCACGGCGATGGCCGCGCCGGCGATCAAGGCCGCCAGCCCCACCCGCCGCTGTGGCGCCGGCACCGCCAGGGCCGCCGGCAGGAGCAGGGCGCCGTAGAACGGGCGGGAGGCGAGGACCAGGCCCAGGAGCAGGCCGGCGCCCGCCCAGCGCAGCGCCGTGCGGAGGGGCGCCTCCGGTGCCTCTTCGGCCCGCGGCGCGCCGTAGGCCAGCGCCAGGGCGATCGCCACCAGGCTCATCAGGAACAGGTCCGAGTGGGCCCAGAAGACGTAGGCGAAGGCCACGGAGGCGAAGATCCAGACCGCCACCCAGAGCGGCGCAACGGGGCCCAGCCGCCGTTCCAGGGTGCGCGCGGCGAGGACGGCGGCGAGGGCCAGCAGCAGGGCGTTGGCGATGGCCGCGCCGCGCAGGGGGGAGAGGCGCAGGAAGGGGGCGATCCAGAGGGCGTAGGAGGCGGGCTTGGCGTAGACGAGCGTCCGGCCGCCGTCGCCGCTCTGGAGGATCAGGCCGTCGGGCTTGATCCCCCACTGCGCCACGAAGCGGTCGTAATCCCGCCGCGAGTAGCGGACGTCGAGGTCCCACGCCAGGCTCTGGGCCTGCATGAGATACGTCGCCTCGTCGCCGACCAGCCCCGGCCAGCTCCGCCGATCGAAGCTGAGCGCCCCGACCAGCGTCGCCGCCAGGAGGAGGCCGAGGAGGGCCCAGCTCGCGTGGCGCTGCAACCGCATGGGCGGGGATTATAGGCGGCCATCCGCCCGGAACCTCACCATGCCTCGTTGAGGCGTTATCCGTCGGATCGGTCTGATCCGACGGATCGGTCGGATCGGTCGGATGGGAGAGGGGACAGGGGTGAGGCTCTTGGGCTCAATAACCACCGACCTCGAGGACAGCTTCGGCAAAGGCCTGCGGCGCCTCCTGCGGCAGATTGTGCCCGATGCCCCCATTGATAATCCGGTGCGAATATTTGCCCGAGAACTTCTTGGCATAGGAGCTGGGATCGGGATGCGGCGCGCCGTTGGCGTCGCCCTCGAGGGTGATGGTGGGCACCGTGATGACGGGGCTCGTCGCGAGGCGCCTTTCGAGATCGTCATACTTCGATTCGCCTTCCGCCAGCCCGAGCCGCCACCGGTAGTTGTGGATCACGATGCTGACGTGATCCGGATTGTCGAGGGACGCGGCGCTGCGCGCGAAAGTGGCATCGTCGAAGCCCCACTGCGGTGAGGCGAGCCGCCAGATGAGCCTCGCGAAGTCGTCGCGGTACTTCTCGTAGCCCGCCCGGCCGCGCTCGGTGGCGAAGTAGAACTGGTACCACCACTGGAGCTCGGCTTGGGGTGGCAGGGGAATCTTCCCGGCCTCCTGGCTGCCGATCAGGTAGCCGCTGACCGCAACGAGCCCCTTGCAGCGCTCGGGCCACAACGCGGCCACGATGTCGGCCGTGCGCGCTCCCCAGTCGAAGCCCGCAAGGATCGCCTGCTGGATTTTGAGAGCGTCCATGAGCGAGACGGCGTCGAGAGCAAGGGCCGATGGCTGACCGTTCCGGACCGCGTCATTCGACAGGAAGCGCGTCGTGCCATGGCCGCGCAGGTGCGGCACGATCACCCGATAGCCCTTCGCCGCCAGCAGCGGGGCGACGTCGACGAAGCTGTGAATGTCGTAAGGCCAGCCGTGCAGAAGGAGGACCGCCGGTCCGTCGGCGGGACCGGATTCCGCGTATCCGGCGTTCAGCACCCCCGCGTCGATCTGCTTCAGAGAGCCGAAAGACGCGCTCGTCCCCGGCCGGATCGAGGGGGTATCTGCCGGCGCGGAGCCGATCATGCCGAGCTCGGCGGCGGCGAGGGCCAAGGCCGCGGTGCCCAGAAAGCGGCGGCGATCACAGTTGACCTCTCCGGGCTCTTCGATCGTGCTCATCCTCGGACCTCCTTCGATCAACGGAGCGATTTGAACGCCGCGCGCAGATCCGACACGAGGAGCTCCGGCTGTTCCCACGCCGCGAAATGGCCGCCCTTGTCGTGCTTCTTGTAATAGACGAGCTTGGGATAGGCCTTCTCCGTCCAACTCCGCGGGGCCTGATAAAGCTCCTCCGGAAAGGCGCTCACGGCGGCCGGGATGGGCACGCCTTTCGGGGCGAAGAAGGCAAGCTTGCTCTCCCAGTACAGACGGGCCGCGGGGATCGTCGTGTTCGTCAGCCAGTAGAGCGTGACGTTGTCGAGCACGTCGTCTCGCGTAAGCCCCTCAGGCTGACCGTCAAAGACACGCGTGATGAGCGCCATGCTTTGCCCGTCGTGGTCGAGCATCCAGGCGGCCATGCCGACCGGCGAATCCCCGATCCCGTAAATCGTCTGCGGGCGGTTCGACATCTCGATCGCGTAGCCCAGGCCGTGCTTGTAGAAAGACGCGAGCTGATCGTACGCGTGCTTTTCGTCGGCTGAGAGGCCTGAGGGCGCCGGTGCGCCGGCAAGAGCTGCCTTGTCGATGTCGGGTGGCACGGCGGCAGGCATGTTGGTGTGGATCCCGATCAGCTCCGGAGCCCCGAGCAGAGACATCTGTTCCGTCACCGCATTCCCCCAATCGCCGCCCTGCGCCACGAAGCGTGTGTACCCGAGACGCTTCATCAGCACCACCCACGCTTTTGCGATGCGGATGGGATCCCAGCCGAGCTCCGTGGGCGCCGCGGAGAATCCGTGGCCTGGCAGCGACGGAATCACGACGTCGAAAGCGTCCGCTGCGCTCCCGCCATGTGCCGTGGGATTCGTCAGCGGATCGATGATCTTGAGCTGCTCGATGATCGAGCCGGGCCATCCGTGCGTGACGATCATCGGCAGCGCGCTCGGATGTTTCGAACGCACGTGAATGAAGTGAATGTCGACCCCATCGATCGTGGTGATGAATTGTGGCAGGGCGTTGAGCTTCGCCTCGCACTTGCGCCAGTCGTACTCGGTCCCCCAGTAGCGCGCGAGCTTCTGAGCCGTCGCGAGCTGCACGCCTTGCGACTGATCCGTGACGATCTCCCGCCCGGGCCACCGTGTCGCCGCGATGCGGTGTTTCAGGTCGGCGAGCGCCTCGTCCGGAAAGTGAACGTGGAAGGGACGAATCGCGGTCGTATTAGTGGCCGTCTGTTCTGTAACGGTAGTCATAGCTTGACTCCTTTCTGGAAAACCGAGAAGACTCAAGGGGCCCGCGGCGAGGGTTGCGGCCGCGGCGGCGCAAAAGCGGCGCCGATCGAGGCCGGGAGCTCTTGACGTTCCAGTCGTCTCTCTCATGACAACTGCTCCTTTCAAGGTCATCCGAACGTGAACGCAAAGGCGTCCA
Organism: Thermoanaerobaculia bacterium; assembly: GCA_036497345.1. Classification (GTDB taxonomy): domain Bacteria; phylum Acidobacteriota; class Thermoanaerobaculia; order Multivoradales; family UBA5704; genus DATARR01. Next base: position 1,112 of record DASXJP010000308.1, on the reverse strand, counting down.
CGCCGCAACCGGGCTTCCCCGAACCGCGGGTCCCATGACGAGATGCGGATCACGGGCGTGGAAGCGGTACGCCACGCTTGGCGGCGTGAGCAAATTGTGGGCGGCGTTTATGGTGCTAAAGGCGATGCAGCTTCGATCCTCACCCGAGCTCGCCACCCCAGTCCTTCTGAACCGAGCTGATCAGACGTCCGGCTGCTGCTTCGATGGCCGTGTGCGGGTATGCGAAATGCTACCTGATCTCGCTACGAGCTTCTCTGCCGAGCCCTAGCGACTCATCCCTGATCCCATCCCGGAGATTTCAGGCTTTCTTTAGCCTTCCGGGCGATAGGACCATACGCTTGTTCCTAAAGCTCGTCAACACCCTGAGCGCCGAGCCATGCCGCTCTGAGGAGCTCACGCCGGTTTCTGGGTGCCAGCCGATTCTCCGCCGCGACTCCGAGGTAGGCCGGGCGGCTACTTTCTCGACCAGTCCAGGAGTCGGAGATTGACGCCCGAAGGTTGGCTGATCCGCTCGAAATCTACGACGGGCTCGTTTTCCATCCGCTCAGCTTTCCGGCTCCTTCAGTCTGCGTGTCAGCGAGCGGAGCTCCGCGGCTGGGATGTCCGCAAAGCTGGCGGCAGCCAGAGCCAGGATCTCGGCAGGGGGCGGAGCGATGTCCACGTCTTCCCCATAGTGGCGGCGCAGAAGGGCGATGACCTGCCCCTCGAAGCTCCGCCCGCAACGCTCGGCGTCGGCCGTGATCTTGTCGCGGAGCCCAGAGGGAAAGCGGATGGTTCGGGCGACAGCGGAATCCTGGGTGTGGGCGACAGCGGATCGGCTCATAACCGGAAAGATGCCAGATTGGTGGCTTCACGGCAACCTCAGATGAGGCGCCGCCAAGTAGCTGACCCCCTGGGTGAGCGCCCCGACCAGCGTCGCCGCCAGGAGGAAGGCGAGGAGGGCCCAGCTCGCGTGGCGGTGCATGGGCGGGGATTATAGGCGGCCCCCCGCCCGGGCATGAATGCCCGGGCTACGTGGGAAACGAAAAGCCGGCTGAAGCCGGCTCCGAAGTCAGAGCCGCTCCTCCAGGAGCCGGGTTCACCCGGCTTTTCGGTTGAAGCGTAGCCCGGGC
>DASXJP010000307.1:0-9901 GCA_036497345.1 Thermoanaerobaculia bacterium | reverse complement strand
TCATCGCTTACTATCTCGCAAGACACCTGCCGATAATTCGACACGTTGGCAGATCCTGGGCGCGAGATGGCTCGCCTCGAGCTTGCCCTTGTTGGGATTGGCTGTCATTCCCATGTGGCACTGGCTCCAGAAGAGTCGTCCCCCTTGGATGTTTTCCTCCTCTGTGGCACTTCCAGATCTCACTCTTGAAAAAAGCCGGAGATGGCCGCTTGGCGTTCGTTGGATGACTTCGCTCGACAGGCACCTGCTGCTAGTCATGGCAGCGAACAATTGTGCGTTTTGTGTGCTGGCCAGCCAATGGATTCAACGAGCCGAGCCGGCCTCACCGAACCTCCGCTGGTGGCCTGGGCTTCTTTTCTCCATCACTCTCCACCTCCTGATGTTTGCCGGCACGGTCCGGAACCTGAGTGGTGAAGTCGCTCGCGCAAGGAGCGGTCGCCCGCGGTCCCTCGCCCTGTTGTTCCTCACGGCCTGTCTCCTACCGCCAATTCCCGTCTTCTCAGTCCTGGTATTCGTGCTCCTCCTGCTCGTGAGCCCCACTAATACCGCCGAAGATACTTTGATCCATTCGCTTCTCAGTCAGCGTGGAACGACTCGTCAGCTACCAGAATGGTTGGAGCTGAGGAAGAAGGTTCAGCAGAGCCGACGGGTTTTTCCACTGAGGAAGAGCTCACTTGCGCCGCGCCAGACACGTCAGCGGAGCTCTCATGCCAGCGAAGAGACCCGGCGCGTCCGCTTGCTCCTTCACCAGAAAACCTTGTCGTTGGTCCCTGATGCCCTCGCCTTGAGCCTCGCCGTGCCACTGCTCGCAAAATCGTGGCCTTGGACCGCCCTTCTACTCGAAACTGGGCTGTCGTTGGCAGGTCTACTCGCTTTGCCTCTCCTGGTCACCGGCGTCGCGGCTCTCGGAATCCGCGCATTGCTCCGCCAGGATGCTCACGCAGGGCAGCCCGGCTTCCCCGACCAGCACCCTTTGGGGATCTATTTGGCAAGAACCGCCGGCCTCTTTTTCCTGGGCTTGATGGCCGGGTATGCCTGGCGTCGCAGACAGACTGAGCTGCTGGAAAGCTTGTTTCGCTTCGCAGGGGTGGCCGGCCTCGGGATCATCGGTCTCAAAGGGGGTCTCCAGGCCTTGCGTGAGCTTCTCAATCCCGAGGGGTCCCGTTTCAGCAACTGGAGCCCAGCCCGGGACTTGGACTTGCTACGTCAGTTCCTATCCATGATGGGGTTGATAGCCGCTGCCGGATCCGTGCTTACCTTGGCTGAGCTGCGCCTGGAGAGACTGTTTGTGATCGGGTGGCTCGTCTGTTCTGTCCTCTGGGGAGCTCGGCTCGCGAGGGTCCACCTTCCCTGGCTTTTGCGTCGCTTCCCTGGGCAACAGGTCTCTCCCAGATTGCCGCCGAGTTGGCGCCGAGCCGTCGCGTTTATCAGAATCACGGCCGTTTTGCCTCTCGGAGGGCTGGCTATTCCTCTTTGGCTTCTTGCCTGCCGCCGGTTGAAGCCCGCAAGACCATGATCCCAGTCCTCTTGATTCCAAACCCGAAAGCGCGTTCTGATGAGCTCACGTCGGCGGCAGATGCTCGAGCCCGGCACGGTGATCTCGGGCTTGATGCGGCCGTCCTTGGTCGGGCCGCAACTGCTGAAGGAGGCCATGGAATTGGCGCTTGGTGCCGCGGAGCGTGGCGCCCACCGAGACGGCGCTCTTGGCCGTCGAGGGGCTCCCCACCGACCCTGTGCCTGGACCCGCGTTGCCGGCGGCGAAGAAGATCAGGTCGTCCTTGTGATTCCACATGAACTCGTCGACGTCCTGGCTGGCCGCCGAGTAGTTGTTCTGCACCGCCGCGTTCTCGTTGTCCCCCCAGGAGTTGGTGTGGAGGCGCGCCCCCTGGGTGTAGGCCTGTTGGAAGATCGGGTTGAGGTCCACCACCGGGCAGCCGATGCCGGGCAGGTCGCCGCAGTTGTCGGTGCGGAAGCCGGCGTCCTGGATCACCAGCTTGGCGCCGGGGGCCATGCCGTCGCCGCCGTCGTGGGTCAGCAGATGGGCGAAGTTGTCCCCCGCCACCGTGCCTGCCACGTGGGTGCCATGGTTCTGGGTGTCCCACTCCGTGCTGCCGATGCCGCCGCCGCACTCGCTGGAGGCGAGGAAGTCGACCGCGATCACCTTGCGCTGGCTGGTGTTGACCGTGGTGCCGCCGTTGCAGAGGTTGGTGGGCGGCAGGCCCCGGGCCGTGTCGCGGAAGTAGCAGGCGTCGGCGTCGATACCGGTGTCGATGATGCCGACCGTCTGCCCCTCGCCGAAGATCCCCTGGCTGAAGATCGGCGTGGTCATCCCGCCCGAGAGGCCGCTCTGGCCGACCCAGATGGTGGTGTCGTTGAGCAGGACCTTGCGGCCTTCGAGGTCGATCCAGAAGACGTCGCGCATCCCGGCGAGCGGCTCGCGCAGGGCGGCGATCTCGGAAGGGGTGAGGAGCAGGCGGACGCGCGAGAAGAAGGGGTTGCGCTTCGCCCCGGCGATCCCCTGGATGCCGAGGTCGCGCAGCTTGCGCACCACCTCGCCGAGGTCGGCGTCGGGGTAGACCTGGATCATCACCGGCCGGTAGTCCCCCTGGGAGGCCTCCCGCTTGGCGTCGCCGGCCGTCATGCCGGCGATGGCGGGGGAGATCTTGTAGAGCGGCTGATAGGGGCCGGCCCAACTCGCGCCGATCCTGGCCAGGCTCGCCGCGTCGCGCTTGCCGGCGGGCATTCTCACCAGATAGCTGTAGTAGGGCAGGTAGGTATAGACCCGCAGGCTGGCCTTGCGCAGGGCCTCGACCTGCCGCGCCGTGGGGGGCGCAGTCCACTTCACCAGCACGATCTCGTCCTCCACCGCGTCCTCGGGGCGGACGCGCAGCGTCTCCGGGGGCTCCGGCAGGCGCTTGCTCGTGTCGATCAACCTTGAGCTCAGCGAGATGACGGCCGAGGGCTCCTGGGCGGGGAGCCGGAGACCGGCGGCGGCGAGCAGCAGCAACGACATGCTCCAGACCTTCCTCGATCGAGGCATGCTTTCTCCTTTTTTGGAAAAGAGTGGGAGCTTCAAGAGAGGTGGTGTCTGGGGCGGGCGGGAGGGGACAGGGGCCGATGGTGTCTGGAAAGTGCCGTCCCACTGTAGAGACGCCCCATGGGGCGTCTCTGGGGCGGTGTTATCAGCTGCGCAATCCCCAAGGCCCCGCGGGAGCCCTGTGGCAAAACAGGCCATTGTCTCCGCCTCGGAGACTTTTCCAGACGCGCTCTTAGGCTGTGCTTCCGGGCATCGGCCGAAGAGACTACCTCTTGGCTTTGGCGGGGAGCGTTTCCGCGAACGCCTGGCAGCGCTCGACCCAGAAGCCGAGATCCGTGTCTTTGGCTATCCCTTGCGCGCCGACGAAGACATAGCCCGCGAGCGGCTTGCCTGTGAAATCCATCTCTCGGACGTGCTTGCGAGCGAGGGAGTCCGCATAGTTTTCCTTGCCGACCCTGGCCATGAGCTCGTCGCCAGTGACCCCGACAAACATGTTTCCATTCTTCAGGAACGCGAGGCCGCCGAACATGCGCTTCTCGGACACGCCAGCGGATCCAGCGAGCTGGGCTCGAATGCGGGTGGCTAGTGCCTCGTTGTATGCCATGGGGCCTCCGTGCAGCCTACCGACCCAACTCAGCGACGGCGGCCACGGGACGCGCCGCTTGCAACCGCGACGGCCCACCGTCGTTCGCTGCAGCGCATGGTCAGGTGAAGTTGTCATGTGCTGGAACAAAAACCTGTAACGCTCTCGCTGCCGCTCTCGAAAGCTGCAACCAGTGTGGTGACTGAACAAACTGCTCAATCGGCGGCAACGGGTGGTGCGGAAGCAGCCGACACACGCGCTCGAAGATCGAGTGAAATCTGAGAAGTGCAGTCCACTCGCTGTCTGAAAACTCGGCGCGAAGATTCGCATCATCCGGCCAGAATGCCTCGTCCCAAAAGCAGAACAACTCCGCTGACACGTCTGCGATAGGAACACGGCGGCGATACTCGATCTGCTCATCCCTCGACGCGAGCAACTGGAGCGCCTCAACAACACGTTGCTTTGGTGTTTGAGCCATGCGCGTGAAGTCGCCTGATATTGAGATCAACCTTGCGCCGTTTCTCCAAGAATGCCTATCGTGGTCGAAGTCGTTCCCCGGGCGTTGATCTCTCCGTTACCGCATGTCGTTGATTCTATAAGGTTCTTTGATTCTACGTCTCTTCCTTATCAGCGTCAACCTTCTTCAGGGAGTCGATGGCCTCGCTTCGCGGCGCCGGGTCGTCCATTGCCAGAGGCCCCCGTCACGCTGGCCGGGAGACACGTGTCGGGATACCCGGAATCGCCGCGCGCCACAGGGGATCCGGGATACGCTCGACCAGGAACGCCGTCACGCGGCTGCTCGTCCCCCAGGCGGCGAGCAGAGCGTCCTGCATCTCGGGTGATCGGAGCACGCGCCTACCTCCAGGAGGCCTCGATAAGACAGGCTGGATGAGCTTACACCGGGCCGTTGCGGCGATCACCCCCTCCCTGGGGCCGGCCAGCGGAGCCGAAAGTCTCGTCCCTCCAGGAGGATCGTCCATACCGGCGGGAGAATGTTCCAACCCAACGGGGGAATGTTCCGGCGGTTTTGGGGAATGTTCCGTCTCTTTGGGTGGAACATTCGTCTTTTTTGGGGAATGTTCCGGCGGTTTGGTTGGAACGTCCGTCGGTTTCGGGGAATGTTCCGTCCTTTTGGGTGGAACATTCGCCCGACTGGGGGAACGTTCCGTCGGTTTGGATGGAACATTCGTCCGATTGGGGGAACGGTTCCCCTCCGGCGACGGAACATTGGGCCGCTCGGATCTCTGTCTCCCCTTCTTTACCGCCGTGTTTGCGCTTGGCGCCCCGCGTCTGATATCCTTCCCAAGGAGCTCGCCGGATTCTTTTCTGGCATAATATGCGCCCACCTTCCAACGACAGATCTGCCATGACCGACAACCCCACCTCCCCCATCCAAGACACCCTGGACGCCGTCTACCGCGCCGAGTCGCGGCGCATCCTCGCCACTCTCATCCGCCTGCTGGGCGACTTCGATCTCGCGGAGGACGCTCTGCACCAGGCGTTCACGGCCGCTCTGGAGCAGTGGGCGCGCGAAGGCGTGCCGGCCAATCCCCGGGCGTGGCTGGTCTCGGCCGGCCGCTTCAAGGCGATCGACGCCCTGCGCCGCAGCGCCCGGTTCGAGGGGCTGCCGGAGGACCACGCGGAGCGGATCGACGCCGCCACGCAGGACCCCACCGAGTGGGACGAGCGGCACATGGAGGACGACCAGCTCCGGCTGATCTTCACCTGCTGCCACCCCGCCCTGCCCGCCGACGCCCGCGTGGCGCTGACCCTGCGCGAGATCTGCGGTCTCACCACCGACGAGGTGGCGCGCGCCTTCCTCCTCACCCCCACCACGGTGGCGCAGCGGATCGTGCGCGCCAAGGCGAAGATCCGCGACGCGCGCATCCCCTACCGGGTGCCGTCCAAGGCCGAGATCCCGGAACGGCTGGAGACCGTGCTGCAGGTGATCTACCTGGTGTTCAACGAAGGGTACTCGGCCTCTTCGGGCGAGTCGCTGACGCGGGCCGACCTCTCGGGCGAGGCGATCCGCCTGGGCCGCCTGCTGATGGCGCTGCTGCCGGAGCCGGAGGTGATCGGCCTCCTGGCCCTGATGCTGCTCCACGAGTCGCGGCGGGTGGCGCGGACCTCTCCCGACGGCGAGCTGGTGCTGCTGGAGGACCAGGACCGCTCGCGCTGGAATCAGGGGCAGATCGCGGAGGGGCGGGCGCTGGTGGAGCGGGCGCTCGCGACGCGGCAATTCGGCCCCTACACCCTCCAGGCGGCGATCTCGGCCGTGCACGCGGCCGCTCCCAGCGCCGCCGCGACCGACTGGGGGCAGATCGTCGGGCTCTACGATCTGCTGGCGCGAATGGTCCCCTCCCCCGTGGTCGAGCTCAACCGCGCCGTGGCGGTGGCGATGCGGGACGGGCCGGCGGCGGGCGTGGCCCTGGTGGACGCCATCCTGGCGCGCGGCGATCTCGCGGACTACCACCTCGCGCACTCCGCGCGGGCCGACCTCCTGCGCCGGCTGGGGCGGACCGCCGAGGCCGCCGAGGCCTATCGGCAGGCGCTCTCGCTGGCCCGGCAGGAGACCGAGCGCCGGTTCCTGGAAGGGCGGGTCCGCGAGCTCGACCCCACCTGGAGCGAAAAAGATCCCGTCCGATTGTCGATTTGATTGTCGATTTGGGGCCGGCCCGTTCGACTACCCTCTGAGGATGCCCGCCGGCGGGCATCCCGGAAACCCCGCGGAAAGGAGCACGGATGAGCGGAGCACGAGTCCTGGTTGGCACACGCAAGGGGGCGTTCGTCCTCACGTCGGACGGCAAGCGCGAGACGTGGGAGGTCAGCGGCCCCCACTTCGGCGGCTGGGAGATCTACCACGTCAAGGGGTCCCCCGTGGACCCGAACCGGATCTACGCGTCGCAGTCCTCCGGCTGGTTCGGGCAGATCATCCAGCGCTCGGACGACGGCGGCAAGACGTGGACGGCGGCCGGCAAGGAGTTCGTCTATGACGGAACCCCCGGCACGCACCAGTGGTACGACGGCACGCAGCACCCCTGGGAGTTCAAGCGGGTCTGGCACCTCGAGCCCTCGCTGACCGATCCGGACACCGTCTACGCCGGCATCGAGGACGCGGCGATGTTCCGCACCACGGACGGCGCGGCGACCTGGCACGAGCTCCCCGGGCTGCGCAATCACGGCAAGGGGCACCTCTGGCAGCCGGGCGCCGGCGGCATGTGCCTGCACACGATCGTGCTCGATCCGACCAATCCCGAGCGGATGTACATCGCCATCTCGGCCGCGGGGGCCTTCCGCACCGACGACGGCGGCCAGACCTGGAAGCCGATCAACCAGGGTCTGAAGTCCCCCTATACCCTGCCGGACCCGGACGCCGAGGTGGGCCACTGCGTCCACCGCATCGCCATGCATCCCGCGCGGCCCGATACGCTGTTCATGCAGAAGCACTGGGACGTGATGCGCAGCGACGACGCCGGCGACTCCTGGCGCGAGATCAGCGGCAACCTGCCGAGCGACTTCGGGTTCCCGATCGCCGTGCACGCGCACCAGCCGGAGACGGTCTACGTGGTCCCCATCAAGAGCGATTCCGAGCATTATCCACCCGAGGGGAAGCTGCGCGTCTACCGCAGCCGCACGGGGGGTGAGGAGTGGGAGCCGCTCACCCAGGGGCTGCCGCAGAGCGATTGTTACGTGAACGTGCTGCGCGACGCCATGGCCGTCGACTCGCTGGACGAGTGCGGGATCTATTTCGGCACCACCGGCGGGCAGGTCTACGGGTCCCGCGACGGCGGCGACACCTGGGACGCGATCGTGCACGACCTGCCGGCCGTGCTTTCCGTGGAGGTCCAGACGTTGCCATGATCCGAGTCACGCTCCCGGTCCATCTGCGCACCCTGGCGGGCACCGGCGAGGAGGTGGAGCTGGCGGTGGAGGGTCCGGTGACGCAGCGTTCCGTGCTCGACGCCCTGGAGGCCCGGTATCCGGTGCTGAGCGGCACGGTCCGCGATCACCAGACGCAGAGCCGCCGGCCGTTCCTGCGCTTCTTCGCCTGCGAGGAGGACATCTCCCACGAGCCGCCGGACGCCCCCCTGCCGGGCGCGGTGGCGGCGGGAGCGGAGCCGTTCATGATCATCGGGGCGCTGGCGGGGGGGTAAAAGGAGATCATTCGTGCGCTACATGCTCCTCATCTACGGCGACGAGAACGCCCTCACCCCCGGCGAGCGGGACCAGTGCTACCGGGACTCCACGCAGCTCGCGCACCAGCTCCACGCCGCCGGGCAGTTCCTCGCCACCGCGCCGCTCTTCCCGACGCCGCTGGCGACCAGCATCCAGATCCGGGGCGGCAAGCGGCTGATCACCGACGGCCCGTTCGCGGAGACCCGCGAGCAGTTGGGCGGCTTTTTCATGATCGAGGCCGGGGATCTCGACGAGGCGATCGACGTCGCCTCGCGGATCCCCATGGCCAGCCGGGGCACGGTCGAGATCCGGCCGGTGATCGAGATCCCGGGGCTGCCAGTCAAATAAAAAATCGTCTAGCCTGTCGATTTCGCCCTCTCCCATTCGACTACTGAGTGAAGCCGGGGATCACACCCCGGCACCCAAACCGAAAAAGGAGACACCCCATGCGATTCATGATTCTGGTCAAGGCCAACAAGGATTCCGAAGCGGGCGTGATGCCCAGTCAAGAGCTCCTCACCGCGATGGGCAAGCTCAACGAGGAGCTGGTCAACGCCGGCGTCATGCTGGCGGGCGAAGGGCTGCAACCGAGCTCGAAGGGGGCGCGCGTCAAGTTCTCCGGCGGCAAGCCGGCCGTGATCGACGGGCCGTTCGCCGAGACCAAGGAGCTGGTCGCCGGTTACTGGATCTGGCGGGTGGGCTCGAAGGACGAGGCGATCGAGTGGCTCAAGCGCGCCCCGTTCCAGGACGAAGAGATCGAGGTCCGCCAGATCTTCGAGGCGGAGGACTTCGGCGCCGAATTCACCCCCGAGCTGCGGGAGCAGGAAGAGCGCCTGCGCGCGCAGGCCGCCGCGCGGCCATGTACGGCCCCAGCCCCTATGCCAGCAAGCTGATGAGCGTGTTCTTCAACATGGACACCATGATCGGCAAGGAATTCGAGACCGGCCTCGCCCGTCTCAAGGCTCTCGCCGAAAAGGCGTAGAGACGGAGCCTGACATCGGGTACAATCCCGTCCGCGGAATTCACCCGATGAAGAAGTACCTGCCGCTCTCTCTGGTCCTCCTGGTCCTCCTCTGCTGCGTCGGCTGCGATCAGGCCGTCAAGGCGATCGCCAAGGGGGCGCTCGCCTCGTCGCCCCCGGTCCTGCTGCTCGACGGCGCCGTGCGTCTCCAGTACACCGAGAACCCCGGCGCCTTCCTCAGCCTGGGAGCGGACCTGCCGGCCGGGGTCCGCTTCCTCCTGGGGGTGGTGCTGGTGGGCGCCACCCAGCTCGCCCTCCTCGCCTTCCTGCTGCGCACGCGGGCCTTGAGCACCTGGCAGCGGATCGGCTTCTCGCTCTTCCTGGCCGGCGGCCTCGGCAACTGGATCGACCGCCTGCTCAACGAGGGCCGGGTGATCGACTTCGTCAGCCTGGGAGTGGGCCGGCTCCACACCGGCATCTTCAACGTCGCCGACGTGGCGATCACCGCCGGGATCCTGATGGTGCTGGTGGCGGGCCGGCAGCTCGCCGCGCAGGGGGATGGGACACCGTTTCCAGGTGGCGGAGATTAAGAAAAAGCAGTAAAGTTGCTCCTTTAGGAGATTGGAGATATCCGGGCTACAATAATCGGTTGATTATCCGATGCAAGCCCGGACGCTGTCGCTGCTGCTGACCTTTGCCGCCGTCCTGATCCCTTTACAGGGAAGGGCTGTTGCGTCGCCGTTCGGTACTGTTCCTCCCGCCGTCCAGGCCGGGCCGCCTCAGATTCCCACCGATCCCGACCGCTGGCTCCCGTGGCGTCTGTTCACCTGGCGCGACGGCGTCAGGCCCGCCAATCCGGCCCTCGCCCAGGACGCCCAGGGGTACGTCTGGGCGGACGGACCGGTGCGCTACAACGGCCGGTCGTGGGAGAAGGTGGAGGTCCCCGGCGAGGCCGGGCCGGTGCAATGCTGGTCGATGCTCGGGGCGAGCGACGGCAGCCTCTGGCTCGGCCGTCTGGAGGGCGGTCTCCTGCGGCTCCAGAACGGCGTCTGGAGCCACATCGCTCCAGGCTCCGGCCTGCCGGCCGGGCTGGTGAGCGCGCTGGCGGAAGGGAGCCCGGGGACGGTATGGGCGGGGACCAGCG
>DASXJP010000306.1:0-12201 GCA_036497345.1 Thermoanaerobaculia bacterium | reverse complement strand
GACTCCTTACCCTGGAGACCTGGTCGAATGCTTAACCAGCCGAACCGCCGTGTACGGACCCGTACGCACGGTGGTGTGGGAGGGGCGGGAGCCGCGAGGCTCTCCCCCTATCCCGATAAGCCTGGGGCTTCAGCCCCAGGTGGGGTGGCCCCAAAAATCATCGAGCCCCGAAGGGGCGCAGGCAGCCAACGGACCGATCCAACTGCCTGCGCCCCTGCCGGGGCTGGCCTACTTTCCAGACACTCTCTGAGGCGGGCCTGATGGAAGCGAGGGGAGAATTTTCCTACCGTGCGCGGAATCGTTCCGGGAAGCTCGGATTCTGCGACAGGTCGAGTTCGAGCGTCGTGCGTCCGTCGTCGCAGATGGCGCCGACTGTGAACGCCCCCCACGCGCCTAGCCTCACCCTGGCGCGGCCATCGTCGGCCTCCACACGGCGGATGGGCTCGAAGAACGTCGGGTGAAGATGGAACTCGACGGAGCCAACCAGTGGATGGGAAGATGACGAGCTTACTTCCAACTCCACCTCGAACCAGTCGTCCGACAGCGGCCGAACTTGTGCCGAAAGCTGGCGTCCATTGGCAGAAGACGAGCCGCCCCACTGCCCCTTCTGCGGATCCTCGGGATCCCACCGCCGAGCGGAGTCTTCTGCCCTGGTGACGCGCTTGAGGCTCTTAATTAACACAGCGAGACCGTCTGCCTCTCCTGTGCGATCGAAGGGCAAAGGTGTATAGCGTCTCAGGGCCAGAGGGATGCTTTCCAGGGTGCCTCCTTTAGATATAACTGGAATAACTCGTTTCTTGTGTTGCAGAGCCCACTCGGCCTCTTCTAACTGCTGTCTGTAATCCGTAGTCTCCTTGCCTCGCACAAATATCATTGCAACACTGCGCTCAAGCGCGTCTTCGTGCTCAGATAGCCAGTCATCGCCAGGAAGCAATTCACGGTCCCACCATACGAGGTAACCGTTTTCCCTCAGATTGCTCACAATCAATTCAGCGGTATCGATCGTATCGCGCGCATAGCTCACGAACACGCTGGGGGTTTTCCCAGAGCTGGCCGTGGCCTTGGCTGGCCCCTGGCGACTGAACAGACGCAGCCCCCGTTGCCGTTCGCTCTCCGGCATCTCAGCCAACTCCCAAACGTCGTTCTGACTGATGAAGCGCGTGAGCGCCTCCAGGGACGCGAGTAGGGAAGCGTTTCGCCGCTTCCTCTCAGCAAAGATGGCCAGCACCTCTTCATAGGCGAAATAAGGCTGATAAAGCACTTCGATCATACCCCAGTAAGAGGCTCGCTCCCTGCGCCGCAGATGGCCGAGATACCGGTCAAAGGTGGCTCGCGCGGCGTCGCGGGCGGCTTCAAGCCGTTCCTTTTCTGCAAGCTCCACGCGAGTTGGCACCGGCCAGATGCGGAGGCTCGGCTCACCACTGTCCCGGCGCCGTTGCCGGTCAGCCGAGTCGGCCACCGCTGCGGCTCCTTTAAGACTCTGCTCGTTGAAAGTGAAGCAGACGATCAGATCATCAGGCATCTGCACCGTGCAGATGCCTGATGTGTCGCTGATGCCGGTGCGGCTGTCGATCAGGATGTAGTCGTACTGTTCGCGAAGTTGCCGCTTGACGGCCTCGAGAAACACACCGCCTCCGAGTCGTTCATAGAACTCTTGCCAATCGAAGGAGGTCACGCACATTGAGTAGGCGGCATCCTGCCGGCCTGCTGGCACCAACTCGAGCGCACCTCCGGAAGGGAATTCCCACTCGATGGGACATGCGTAGCGGAGTAGACTGGCGTTAACCTCATACCAGGGTGCCTCTTCGGGTGGTTGTGGTGTAGTGGTGACCACTCGTGAGGTTGTTGTAAAGTCGATGAAGAAATCGATCAGTCCCGGCGTCGAGCTCAACTCCTTATCTGTTAGGAAAGGATGGAAGTAGCGGTGCAGCCCCGGCGCTTCGAGGTCCCAGTCGATGAGCAGCACGCGGCGCCCAGCGCTGGCGAGTATCCAGCCAACATTTGCCAATGCCATGGAGCGTCCCGTGCCGCCCTTGTAGGAATAGAAGGTGATGATGCGCCCCCTTGCTGGAGCTTTCTGCTCGCTCATGCCGCCGCTCCGCCGGGGCCGGTGACCATTGGACGTACATCGACCGGAATGCCTTCCCGTTGCGCCGCTTCACTCAATTCTGGATTTTCGACTTTCTGCCCTGGATCGGCGGCCAGCAGAACCATGCGAAGCCCGGTAATCGCGCGGGTGAGCGCGTTTTCCAAAGATTTGAGATCGTCGGTGTAGAACCAGTCGACAACTGGCCCGCCGCCTGCGGGCAGGAGCGCGCTGAGTTCACTATTGAGGGGAGTCGCGGCCACACCAGACAGGTTCGGAGGAAGCCCGAATACCACTGCACAGTTGGAGGAGGTACCGGCTGCGATCACTTCGGCGAGGTACTCTTTCCAAGGAGATACTGCCACTAAATCCCGCTCGACTACTATGATCGACACCTGCCGCTGCTGGGAAGCCTCCACGAGCCGTTGCCTGAGCATGAGATCGGGCTGGATTTCCTCCCACGCAAACTTCACGGAGATCGCCACCGCGTCGAGCACACCGCCAATGGTACGGCCCCCGAGCATAGGCTTCCACTGGCTCCGGTTCGCATGCAGCACCGTCAAGGTCACGTTGTAGGGCCCCGGCCGAGGGTTGTGGAACCAGTTCGGCAGATCATCGAACTTGACAGGCTTGGGGTACTCGACAAGCGCAGATTGGGAATAAGCATTGCCGATTACCTCGGCAAGGACTTCGATCGTCTTCCTGTACTGCTCTTTCTGGCTGCGGAGCCTCTGGAGCGCCGCAAGGCCGCTGAGACCATAACTCTTGGGGAATCGATCGTCTCGCCACTGATAGGTGTTGATGACCTGGGGCAAGACCATCAGGGGAGCGCCACGCTCCCAGATCACCGGGATAATGGCGACTTTGTCCTTCATCTTCTCGCCCGCCAGATCGAGGCGCCGTCGGAATACCTCGAACTCTTTGGCGCAATACTCGCGGCTCAGGTAGCGCGGGGAGACCATACAGACGAGGACACGGATGAGGCGGAGAGCCTCGCCGAGTTTCTCCTCCCATTCTTTGCCAGTCTGGATGTCAGTGGTATCAAAAAATACGACTTTATCGATGTCTTCCTTGGTCAATCCAAGGTTGGCGGAGACGCGCTCTTTCAGCTTGTTGATCGTCCGGCCGAGACTGTCGTCAGCGTTGTCGTCACGCGCATAACTGGTGAAAAATACCTTGTTCATGCTTTCCTCATTACAGGCCTGCCTTCTCGAATAGGCCCCTCCATGGGCTGCGCTGACAGCCCAGAGGGATCTACGCTAACAGAATATACGAAACACTTCTCTCGGGTGAACTCTGGTCTGGTCAGCTCCCCGTTGCTGAAGCTCTTCCAGCCCATCTCGGCGACCGTATGGGCTCGATGTCCGGGAAAGACGGTTTTGAGGCGGTACGGCAGCGACTCATCGAGCAAGAGCCGCATCGGCGTCCGCCAGCAGGGCGTCTTTCGCGAGCTCGAGAACCTCCACAGCCTGCTCCCGGGTCACGGAGGGGAAGTCCGCGAGAAAGACGTCGAGGCTGTCACCTGCCTCGAGATGGTCGATGAGCGTCTGGATGGGCACTCGGGTTCCCTTGAAAACCGGTGTCCCGCTCATCACCTCGGAGGAGCATTGTACGGCCTCGGCCAAGCGGCTCTTGGATGTCATGCCGGTACGATACACCGAACGGAAGCCAGCCCCAATATAGACTCCCCCCATGAAGCTCCAGGACCCGGTCGGGAGGTGGGGGAGCCTCGCTCCCTGGGCGGCCATGCCCCTGGCCCTGGCGCTGGTCACCTTCCTGGGCAACTGGGCGGGCGCCAACGCGTCGACGATCGTGTCGTTCTATCTGGTCGCCGTGCTGGGGCTCGCCGCCTGGGGGGGCTGGGCGGTGGGAGCGACCGCCTCGGTGGCGGCGATGATCTGCTTCAACTACTTCTTCCTGCCGCCCACCGGCACGCTGACCATCGCCGAGCCCGCCAACTGGGTGGCCCTGATCTCCTTCCTCATCGCCTCCACCTTCGCCAGCCGCGTGGTGGCCACGGCGCGGCGCGAGGCCGCGGCGGCGCAACGGCGCCGGCAGGAGGTGGAGATTCTCTACGAGCTCTCCTTCGCCCTGTTCGCGGTGAGCCAGCGGCCCGGCGTCCTCGGCGAGGCCGCGGCGCGGACCCTGCGTGGGATCGGCGCCGACTCAGGTGCCCTGCTCCTCGGCGACGCCGGCGGCTCCACGGAGGCCACGAGCACCGTGGGCGAGCCGGTCGAGCCCGAGGAAGGGGCCCTCCACGAGGCCCGCGAGTCCCACCGGCTGGTCGAGCGGGGAGACCTGGTCTACGTGCCGCTGGAGGTCGGCGGCACCCTCCATGGCGTCCTGGTGGCGCGCGGCACCAGCGCTCCGCGCACCGTCCTGGCGCCCGCCGGACGGCTGCTGGGGCTCGCCGTCGAGCGCGAGCGGCTGCTGGCCGAGGCGGCCCATCTGGAGGCGATGCGCGAGAGCGACACCTTGAAGACCTCCCTGCTGCGGGCCGTCTCCCACGACCTGCGCACGCCCCTGACCACCATGCGGCTGGAGATCGAGAGCCTCGAACGCCAGCTCGCCGGCCAGCCGCAGGCGCGCGCCAGCGTCCGCGGGCTCTCCCTGGAGCAGGAGCGGCTGGCGCGCCGCATCGACAACCTCCTTTCGCTGGCCCGCCTGGAGGGCGGGGTGGCGCGCCCCCATCCGGAGCCCGTGCCGCCCGCCTCGCTGTTCCGCGCCGCCCGGGAGAGCCTGGCGCTGATCCTCGCCGGCCGTCCTGTCGAGGCCCTGGTCGATCCCCGCTGCCCCGATCTCTGGACCGATCCCTCGCTGACCCTGGAGGCGCTGGTGAACCTGCTGGAGAACGCCGCCCGCGCCACGCCGCCGGACCGTCCGATCGAGATCGCCGCCGGACCCGGCTCTCAAGGGGTGTGGATTGAGGTGCGGGACCGCGGACCGGGGCTGCCGGCCGGGGTCCGGCGTCTGCTCGAAAGCCCGCGGGACCCGCGGCGCACGGCCGAGTCCGGGGACAGCGCCTCGGGAGGGCTCGGGCTCCGCATCGTCCAGGGGCTCGTCGAAGCGAACGGCGGCGCGCTGGCCCTCCTCGACCGCCGCGACGGCGGTACAATCGCGCGGCTGACCCTGCCCGCGGCGCCCGAGCCGGAGCCAGATTCGGAGACAATCGAGATTTGAGCCGAGCCAACCCTCTGATTCTGGTGATCGACGACGACCCCTCGATCCGCCAGACCCTCACCCGCGAGCTGTCCCTCGCCGGCTATGACGCGCTCGCCGCGGCCGACGGCGTCGAGGGGAAGGCGCTCTACGAGGAGCGGCGGCCGGACCTGGTGATCACCGACCTCGCCATGCCGCGGGCGGACGGCCACGCGGTGATCGCCGCCGTCCGCCGGATGGACGAGGGGACGCCGATCCTCGTGCTCTCCGTGCGCGGCGAGGAGGAGGACAAGGTGCGCGCCCTCGACCTCGGGGCGGACGACTACGTGACCAAGCCCTTCTCCCTAAGGGAGCTGCTCGCCCGGGTGCGCACGCAGCTCCGCCGGAGCGGCGCCGGAGCCTCGCCGGAGGTGCTCCGCTTCCCGGATCTGGAGATCGACCTCGCCCGGCGCACCGTGGAGCAGGGTGGCCGCGAGGTGCGCCTCACGCCCACGGAATTCGCCATCCTGGAGCTCCTCGCCAGCCAGGCCGGCCGCCCCATCACCCTGCGGCAGATCATCGCCACCGTCTGGAAAGGGGCCCCGGCGACCACCGCCGACACGGTGCGCGTCCACGTCGGCTCGCTACGCCGGAAGCTGGAGCCCGATCCGGCCAATCCGCGCTACATCGGCACCGAGCCCTGGGTGGGCTATAGGTTTTTGGCGGAGCCGGAGAATCTATAAGGGTGTGATAGGGTAGCGATCGGTCAATATAGCAGGAAGGGACTTATGGATACGCTTGGCATAGCGAAAATTACTTCCATTGTCGCCACCGCCGTATTCGCAGCTCTCGGCATCACTAAAGAATTCAAGGATAAGCAATCCGGGAGAGTCACTAAGTGGGGCAAAATTGCCATCGGCGGTATATGTATTTCGCTTCTGATATCCCTCTATGCCTACCATAAAGATGCAGAAAAGGATGCTCTCAATCTTAAAAGAGCGCAGATAGAAGCCCAGGAGGCCAAGCGCCGGTACAATGAAACAAAAGATAGCCTGGAAGCTGCCCGTAAGGTCTTAAATGAGACTTTTTCGCGGGCCGATAGGCAAGTAGACTTACAAAATAACACCCTTCGCGAGACGAGCAAGCTGAAAGGCGAATTCAGGCAAACTTTTCTAGAATTGGAAAAAAAACAGAGGGACATGCTGAAGGCGCAGAAAGCTGCGCTGAATGCTGAAGATCAAATTCGCCATTGGCAATTGCGGGAGGCGTTTCCCTTGACGCCTCTAACAATATCTTTCACAAAAGCCTATTCATTGGACGATCCATGCTTCTCTCGGTATAGAGCTAGGCTAGAGAAAACGTCTCCCAAGCTCTATTTAGACCGGCCGCTTAGTGTCCGAAAATTCATCCAAAGTGAAGTCAAACTTGCAGGCGAAGAATTGCCAAAGCCAGATGATGATGCCTGCCACTCATCGCTCATTTGGGAAAAGACGCGGTTTAAATTCAAGGGTGATGGGTCCAATATTCCCTTAGAGTTTGAGTGCTCGCAAGGTGACGCATCTTACTCAGTGAACATAGGTGCCAACGCCATTCTCAAAACAGTAGTCTGTCGAGACCTTTTGCCGCTTTCTCGCGACACATTGACAATTAGTGCGGTTGACCTGGTAGGGCAAACATTGACATGGGCCAGTTTTTCTAGAGTTCCCTTTCAATATTTCGATACTGGTTACATATGGATGGGCGAGAATAGGTGGAAGATGGCCAAAATTTCCCTTGCGTTTCCTTACAATCGCAGTCGTCTGCGTAGTATTGGTATCCCCGATGGGGCAAATAGCGTTTTTCTTAGTGCTCGTACACTTGGATTAGAACGCATCTTCCCTTAACCCCAAAACCTGCGACAGTAAAATTTTCACACCCGAGCCCTGATCGGCAGCACCACCATGGGCACGCCCACCCATTGGAGGCGGCGCTGAATGATCTTCGACGTCTCGTTGTGCAGGAAGCCGTAGAAGAAACGCTCGCGCTGGAAGACCAGCTTGCCGGTGAAGAAGGTCGCCTTCGGATACATCTTCGCGACCTGCTGGCAGAGCGCCGCGGCCTCGGAGACGACCTCGATCCCCACGCTCCACACGCAGTCCGCGGCGAAGCCCATCCGGCGCGCCACCTCGACGTATTGGGCCAGGTCCCCCTCGGTGTGGCGCTGGAGGTCCTCGATCTCCTCCTTGCCCTTGAAGCTCCCTGAGTCCACCACCGCCACCGAGAGGAAGATGAACTGTTTATACAGGCCGGGGAAGAACCGCAGGATGGTCAGCAGGGTGTGGATGCCGAAGCCGCTGTAATTGCTCACCAGCAGCACGGCCGTGGGCGCTTTGGGGTCGAGGCTCCGGGGCTTCGCCTCGCCGGTCTGGGGGAGGGTCGAGAGAATGTCGTCGAGCTGGCGCAGCCCCTCGGCCGATTTCCGGTAGTGGCGGTGGATGCCGTAACAGAGCAGCACGAAGAGCGAGGTCAGCATCACCGTCACCCAGCCGCCGTGGGTGAAGCGCTCGATCACGGTGATGCAGAGGATGCTCGCGCAGAGGGCCAGCGCGATGAGATGGACACCCAAGTTCCGCCGCCGGCCCGGCGCCTTCTCTCGCTGCTTCCAGAAGCGGGTCATGGCAAGCTGCGAGAGCGAAAAGGTGAGAAATACGTTGATCGAATACATGTAGACCAGCGTCTGGATGTTGCCCCGCGTGTAGGCGAGCATGGCCAGCGCCGCGAGGCCCATCAGCACGACGCCGTTCTGCATGCTCAGTTGCTCGGAGAGGGCGGCGAAGCGGTGCGGCAGGTAGGAGTCCACCGCCATGTTCGCCATCACCCGCGGGCCGTCGATGAAGCCGGCCTGCGCGGCCACCACCAGCAGCAGCCCCTCGGAGAGCAGGGTGACCAGCACCAGCCAGTAGCCGAAGGGGAGACCCGCGAGGTGCCAGCTCCCGAAGACCCGCTCCGAGAGCACGGCGTTCATGGTCTTGCCGGGCACGTGCTCGACGCGCAGCAGCAGGTAGCCGACCAGGATGCCGCCCGCGGTCAGGGCGAGCGAGATCGCCATGTAGGCCATGGTCTTCTTGCCGGTGGCGATCCGCGGCTCGCGCATGATCTGCAGGCCGTTCGACACCGCCTCGATCCCCGTGTAGGTACCGCCGCCCAGGGCGTAGGCGCGCACCAGCAGGAGCGCCATGCCGCCCAGGCCCAGGGTGGTGAGCCCGGAGGAGAACCCCTGGGAAAGCCGGTGGTTGACCTCGGGGATCTGGCCCAGGTGGCTGAACAGGGCCCAGCCGATCAGCAGGGCATGGGTACCGAGGAAGACCAGGAAGATGGGCAGCAGCGCCTGCACCGACTCCTTGACCCCGCGCAGGTTGAGCGCGATCAGGAGGGCGATGGCCACGAATTCGGCCGGCAGCTTCCAGGGGATCCAGGCCGCCGGCAGGAAGCTGAAGATGGCGTCGCCGCCGCTGGCGATCGAAACGGTGATGGTGAGCACGTAGTCCACCACCAGGGCGCAGCCGGAGACGACGCCGGTCTTCGGCCCCAGCAAGTGCGAGGCCACCACGTATCCGCCGCCGCCGGTGGGGAACTGCTCGATGATGCGGGTATACGAAATCGAGATGATGAGGACGGTCAACGCCGTGGCGAGCGCCAGGCCGCCCGCCAGGTAGGTGTGCACGCCCAGGGCCCGGAACGCCTCCTCGGGGCCGTAGGCCGAAGACGAGAGCCCGTCCGCCCCCAGGCCCACCCAGGCCAGGAAGGCGATGAGCGACATCTTGTGGAGGTGGGACGTGTCGGAGACGTCGCGGGGCGCGCCCAGAATCGCCCGCCGGACCCGGTCCGTGAGCCTCTCCTCCTGCTGCTTCTGCTCCGGCTCCGTGTCGATCATGACTTCCCGGAGATCGTACCGGGGGCGTCGCACGGGCGTCAATCGAATCCGGTGTGGCCCCGAAATCTTTAGAAATTCTTTAGGCCTCCCTCCGGACTTCTTAAGACCCGGTCGGCGATCCTGGGTCCGTTAGGAGGATGTTCCCCATGACCAACCAACCCCAGACCTCCGGCGGTCCGCGCGGCCTCGGGCTGCCCACGAAGCTCACCCTGGGCTTCGTCGTGCTGCTCGCGATCCTGATCGCGGTCGGCGTCGAGAGCATCTCCCTGCTCGACCGGCTCGGCGGCGCGATCGACGTGATCCTGCGCGAGAACTACAAGAGCGTCATCGCCTGCGAGCAGATGAAAGAGGCGCTCGAGCGGATGGACAGCGGCGCCCTGTTCGCCCTGGCGGGCGAGGAGCCGCAGGGGCGCTCGCTCGTGGTCCAATTCCGCCCCCCCTTCGAGGGGGCCCTGAAGACCGAGCTGGGCAACATCACCCTGCCCGGCGAAGGCGAGCGGGCGGCGCGCCTCCAGCAGCTCTACGACGCCTACGTCCCGGTGCTCCAGCAGGTCCTCGATCCCGGGCTTCCGATCGGGCAGCGGCGCGCCCTCTACTTCCAGCGGCTCTACCCCACGTTCCAGCAGATCAAGAGTACGGCGGACGAGATCCTGCGGATGAACGAGCGGAACATGGTGCAGGCCAACGACCGGGCCCGCAAGGTCGCCGCCGCCGCCAGCCGCAGCATGGCGATCGCGCTCCTCCTGGGGACCGCCTTCGCGGGTCTCGCCGTGTTCCTGCTCTCGCGCGCCATCCTGGGCCCGCTGGAGCGGATGACCGCGGCCGCGCGCCAGATCGAGAGCGGCAATCTCGATCTCACCGTGCCGGTCACCTCGCGGGACGAGCTGGGGCAGCTCGCCGCCGCCTTCAATGCGATGGCCGGCGGCCTACGCGAGCTGCGGGAGACCGATCAGGCCCGCCTGCTGCGCGCCCGGCGGATCTCGCAGTCCGCCATCGACAAGCTCCCCGAGGCGGTGGCCGTGGTTTCGCCGGAGGGCCCGGAGCGAAAGATTGAGCTGGTCAACGAGGCCGCCTCCTCGCAGCTCGGCCTGTGGCCCGGCGAGCCTCTCCCCGAGCGGCATCAGGAATGGCTCCTCCCCCTGCTCGACCGGATCGAGACCGGCCGCCTGCCCGCCGGCGGCACCGAGGCCGTGGTCCGGCTGCCGGTCGAGGGGCGCGAGCGGCTCTACCGTCCGCGCGGCATAGTCCTGCGCGACGGCCAGGGGCGCGCCGACGCCCTGGTGCTGGTGCTGGAGGACGTGACCGACCTGCTGCGCGGCAGCGAGGCCAACGCAGGTCTGCTGGCCAACGCGTCCCGGGACATCGAAAGATCGCTCGCCCCCCTGCGGGAAGCTCTGGAATCGCTGAGCGCCGAGCTCATCGGACCGCTCACTCCCCGGCAGAAGCAGAGGGTGGAAGCAGCCCAGGCCGAGGCCGGCGAGCTCGGCGAGATCTCCACCAACCTCCTGGCGGCCTCGACCCTGGAGGAGAGCCGCCGGCAGCTCCACCTGGAGCCGGTGCCGCCGGGCGAGCTCGTGGACGCCGCCGTCCGCAATGCCGAGTCAGGATTCAAGGAGGAGGGCGTGAAGCTGACCGCGGACGTCGACCCGGAAGCGCCGCGCGTCCTCGCCGACCGCGAAAAAGTGGAGGTCGTGCTCTCCTCGCTGCTGCGCAACGCGCGCGCCCACACCCCGGAGGGGGGCGCGGTCACCGTGACCGCCGAGCCCTGGGAGGGGCGGGTCCGCTTCACCGTGACCGACACGGGTGAGGGCATCCCGGCCGCGCACCGCGAGCGGATCTTCGAGCCCTTCTATCAGGTTCCGGGGACCCAGGACCTCGGCAGCGTGGGTCTCGGCCTCGCCGCCGCGCGGGGGATCGTGCAGTCCCACGGCGGCGAGATCCGCTGCGAAGGCGAGGAGGGAAAGGGCGCGACCTTCTGGTTCACGCTCCCGGCGTCCGTCAATCTTTAGAAATGTTTTTGATCTTCCTCCGGACTTCTTAAGGTGCGATCGGCGATCCTGAGCCTGCCACCCTTCGCAAGGGAAATGGCGGATTGGAGACCGCAATGTCAACCCTTCGCACCTTCACGATATCCACGCTTTTGCTGCTGCCGGCCGGCGCGGCCCTCGGGCAGACCGCCGCGCCGTCGCCGCCATCGCCGATCGTCACCGACCGTCCCGGATTCCTGTTCAGCAGCCTCACCGTGGGCCGCGGCGTCTTCCAGACCGAGTGGGGGATCCCCGCCGTGACGACCGACAGCAGCGGCGGCGTGAATACCCGCCTCACCAGCCTGTTCGGCCTCGTCCGCTACGGCGTGACGCAGAATTTCGAGCTGCGGCTCGACAGCCCCGTCTACAACCAGTCGCGCGTGCGCGTGGACGGCCATTCGGTGACGGACAGTGGCTATGGCGACCTGGAGGTCGGCGCCAAGTGGCACCTCTTCGACAACCAGGGCGCGCGCCCCTCCTTCGCCCTCATCCCCTCGGTCATCCTGCCGACCGGCCAGAAAGGTTTCATGGCGGACGACCCCATTTATCAGCTCAACGCCATGGCCGAGTGGAACCTGGCGAACGGCTGGGGGGCCGGCGCGCTCGCCGGCTATCTGAACTGCCCGTCCGGCGACGGCCGCTACGGCCAGGGGACCTTCGCGGTCTCGCTCGGCCGCTCGCTACCCTCGCCGAAATGGAGCGCCTACGGCGAAGCCGTCCACGTGACCACCAACCTTGACGGGGCCAGCGACTCGTCGTTCCTCGGCGGCGGCATCAAATATCTGATCTCGAACGACGCTCAGCTCGACCTGAGCTTCGACCGCGGCCTGACCGCCGATTCTCCCGACTGGCTGCTCGGTTTCGGGATCGCGGCCCGCTTCTAACCAGGAGGCGTCCCATGGACTTCGCATTCATCGCTCTGACCCTCGTCTTCTTCGGGCTGTCGTGGTGGTTCGTCCGCGCCTGCGCCTCTCTGGAGCCGGCGCTGGAGGAAAAGAAATGAGCGCCCTTTACATCTTCGGCCTCGTGGTGACGTT
>DASXJP010000305.1:0-7777 GCA_036497345.1 Thermoanaerobaculia bacterium | reverse complement strand
GTCCGCGAGGAAGCCTTCCATGTCGTGCACTTCGTCGGCCATGCTGCCTTCGATCCCGAGAGCGGCAAGGGCCGGCTGTTGCTCGAGGGTGCTGACGGCTCACCCAACCCGGTTTCAGCCGAAAATCTCGCCTTCCTTTTGCGCGGCTTGGCTACACCCCAACTCCTGGTGCTCAATGCCTGCCAAACGGCGACTTTCTCCTGGGAAGATGGGCACGACCCCTGGAGTGGCCTTGCCGCTGCTCTCCTGGTCGCAGGATTTCCAGCCGTCGTTGCCATGCAGTTTCCGATCACCGACAAAGCCGCGGTCATCTTCAGCCGCGGGTTCTATGGGCGCCTCGCCGCCGGGCATCCAGTGGATCTCGCCATTGCGGGAGGACGCGAAGCCATTTCCCTCGCCAACTCTCATTCTCTTGAGTGGGCAACACCGGTCCTCTTCCTTCGCGGCATGGCAGGAGATCTCTTCAGGATAAGAATATCGCGGCCGAGACAGCAGTCCGTGATGATTGAGGCTCAACGCGAGCATCAGGACATCCCGAAGTACGAGGATCAGTTAATCAATAACCTTGCGGAAAACCTCAAGATCGCGCCTAGCGACATTCAAAGCACTGGTACCGACAAGGGAGGGCGCTACAAGCTCACGCTGCCGGCAAATGCTGCCAGACGACTACTTGAGGCGTCGAAATCGTCAGAGTTCAGCCATAGTCGAGCGGCATTCTACATCGATTCGATCCAGACCACCCATACCTGGAGTGATTGGGCCTCCTATACAATCACCTTTTTCTTGGGGATTCTCGGCAATCTTATCGCCTCGGCGCTTCAGGAAGGACCACTTCATGGCTCCTTCACCATTCCACGGGTCGCTCTCCTCTTCTTACTTACGCTCGTCTTCCTCCGTTGGAACCTCTTCGCAAGAATACAAGAAAGACTGGGCCCCAAACGGGTGATCGCAACTCTCGGCGCTTGCGCTGTGCTCCTGGTAGTATTTGCACTCTTTGCATGGCTTGTACCTCCTCCTCCACCAAACTGTGATGTTTCGCGTGTGGAGCTCGATCTACCTAAGCCGGTGGCGCTTAATCTGTCCGGCAACCGCATCACGGACCTCAATGAGCAGGATCTCCAGGGCATTCAGCGCCTCTCCGGACGGGCGGCCCTATACGAACCCGGAGCCCGTTGCCGTTGCGAATGGAGGGGAAAAACTGACCGCGACCAGATCCTGAGCAGCCTGGGTTCCTCCGCGAATTGCGATTTCACGATCGATCTGCCGTCCCAGTACAACTGGATATTTCTGCAGCTCAAGGTCGGAGATAAAACCGATCTTTTCACTATCCATGTCCATTGACTGCTTGAAGCAGCCAGAAAGGATCCTTTATGCTGAAATCAAGACCGTACAGCTTCTTACCTCTCCTGCTCTTCGCCTGCACCCTGGTGTTGACCAGGCCGGTGTTCTGCAGCCCCAATCCGCTCTCTGATCCTGCCGACAAGAAGGTTCCGAGCAAGCCCACACTTACGCCGACCGGACCGGAACTTGTTCTCCAGCCGAACATGTCGCAAAGCCTCCACGCCGCTTCGCGGAGGGCCACGCACTTCGAATGGGCGCTGCACGGCGAAGGCAAGCTCTCCACGGGAGACGGCGACACCGCCCTCTTCACCGCACCGGACCATAGCGGCGCCGTTTCGCTGGTGACCGTCGTCGCCCATAATGGCGAGGGGGCCTCGCCACAGAGCTCTATCACGATCAGCACCGCCTCATCTCCCGCAATACGGCTGGACGCCATAGGCATTCCGGCAGGCTGGATGTCCGGAAACCCATCCCAAAACCCAACCAGGGTAATCAACCTGAGCACGAGCAAAGCCGGCTGCCATACTGGCGCAGACTGTCTCCAGCTAGACTACAGAACTGGTGCAGGCTGGGCTGGAATCGTATGGTGGCCAAAGGCTTGTGGCCCGAGCGGGACTCCCGATGCCTGGCGCCGGGTAAAAGACTGCTCCTGCGCTGTCGACGTTCTCAAAGCAGGCAACTTTCGCACGATTAGCAAAGTGAGCTTCTGGGCGCGTGGCGAGAGAGGGGGAGAAATCGTCGAGCTCAAAGTCGGCGATGATTCATTGTGCCCCTTGCCGGGGCACTCTTCCGGTCTCCTCACCCTGACGGCAGATTGGAAACCCTATAGCATTAATCTCGCAGGTCTCGACATGAGACGAGTTGTGGGTCTCTTCACCTGGGTCGCCACCGACTCTTACAATCCTCAGGGTGCGACCTTCTATCTCGACGACATACAGTTCGAAGGTACCCGATAGGAAGGTGCGAGCTCGAGCACAGGCATCGCAGTGTCAGCCCAACTCGCCCTTCTTATTACACCCCTGTCCAGGAATAGGCCAGGGGTGAAGTTTCGGGGCAGTCAGAAAGGACCCTCCATGTTGAAGTCAAGCCCATACAAATTCTCACCTCTCCTGCTCTTCGCCTGCTTTCTGGCGTTAGTCGGGACGGCATTCTGCAGCCCTGATCCGAGCTCTGCTCCTGCCGACAAGAAAGCCCCAAGCAAGCCCAGTCTCACGCCGGCCGGGCCCGAACTCGTCCTACAGCCGAACATGTCGCAAGGCCTCCGTGCCGTTTCGTCAGGGGCTAAGCACTTCGAATGGGCGCTACACGGCGAAGGTAGGCTCTCCCCGGGAGATGGCGACTTTGTCCTCTTCACCGCGCCGGACCATGGCGGTGCCATCTCGCTGGTAACCGTCGTCGCCCACAACGGAGAGGGAGCCTCGCCGCAAAGCTCGATCTCGATCAGTACCGCCGCATCTCCCGCAGTAAGGCTGGACGCCATAGGCATTCCGGCATATTGGATGGCTCCCCACGATCCCTCTACCGCGATCCAGCTCTCTGCCAGCACGGCAAGCTGCCACACCGGTGCAGACTGCATCCAGGTAAGCTATAGGCATGGTGCTATCTTTGCTGGAATTGTGTGGTGGCCAAGGGTTTGTGGCCCAGGTGGGACTCCAGAGGCTTTGGGCCGGGCAAGAGGCTGCTCCTGCGCTGTCAATGTTCTCAGAGCAGGGAATCTTCGTACAGTCAGCAGAGTAAGCTTCTGGGTTCGCGGCGAGAGAGGAGGAGAGGTCGTCGAATTCAAAGTCGGCGATGATACGTTGTGCCCGCTACCGGGGCGCTCTTCCGGCCCCCTCACTCTGACGGCAGATTGGAAGCCCTATGACATTGATCTCACGGGCCTCGATATGACACGGGCCGTGGCCCTTTTCACCTGGGTTGCCGACGACTTGCACAATTCCCGAGACATAACCTTCTATCTCGACGACGTGCAATTCGAAGGTACCCGCTAAACCATGCCGACTGAGTACGCACTGTTCGTCACCAGCAGGAGGGCGATGGGCATGGTGAGGTTTCGGGCGGGGGGGAGCTCCGCCCGGGCGAGCTACACGTAAATCTCCCCCCCACCCTGCCGGAACTCCTCCGCCTTCTCCTTCATCCCCTCCGCCAGCGCCCTCTCCTCCTCCATCCCCTGCCTGGCGGCGTACTCGCGCACCTCCTCGGTAATCTTCATCGAGCAGAAGTGCGGGCCGCACATCGAGCAGAAGTGGGCGACCTTGGCACCCTCTTGCGGCAGCGTCTCGTCGTGATAGGCGCGGGCGGTGTCCGGATCGAGCGCGAGGTTGAACTGGTCCTCCCAGCGGAACTCGAAACGGGCCTTCGACACCGCGTTGTCCCGCACCTGCGCGCCGGGATGACCCTTGGCCAGATCGGCCGCGTGGGCGGCGATCTTGTAGGCGATCACCCCCTGCTTGACGTCCTCCTTGTTCGGCAATCCCAGGTGCTCCTTGGGGGTGACGTAGCAAAGCATGGCCGTGCCGTACCAGCCGATCATGGCCGCGCCGATCGCCGAGGTGATGTGATCGTAGCCGGGCGCGACGTCGGTCGTGAGCGGTCCCAGGGTGTAGAACGGGGCCTCGCCGCACGACTCGAGCTGGCGGTCCATGTTCTCTTTGATCAGATGCATGGGGATGTGCCCCGGCCCTTCGATCATCACCTGCACGTCGTGGCTCCAGGCGATCTGGGTGAGCTCGCCCAACGTCTCCAGCTCCGCGAATTGCGCGGCGTCGTTGGCGTCCGCGATCGAGCCGGGACGCAGGCCGTCGCCCAGGCTGAAGGCGACGTCGTAGGCGCGCATGATCTCGCAGATCTCCTCGAAGTGCTCGTAGGTGAAATTCTCCCGGTGATGCGCCAGGCAGTGCTTGGCGTGGATCGAGCCGCCGCGCGAGACGATCCCCGTCATCCGGCCCGCCGTCAGCGGCACGTAGGCCAGCCGCACCCCGGCGTGGATGGTGAAGTAGTCCACCCCCTGCTCGGCCTGCTCGATCAGCGTGTCGCGATAGATCTCCCAGGTGAGGTCCTCGGCCTTGCCCCCCACCTTCTCCAGCGCCTGATAGATCGGCACCGTGCCGATGGGCACCGGCGAATTGCGCAGGATCCACTCGCGGGTCTCGTGGATGTTCTTCCCCGTCGAGAGGTCCATCACCGTGTCGGCGCCCCAGCGGATGGCCCAGACCAGCTTCTCCACCTCCTCCTCGATCGAGGAGGTCACCGCCGAATTGCCGATGTTGGCGTTGATCTTCACCAGGAAATTGCGGCCGATGATCATCGGCTCGCTCTCCGGATGATTGACGTTCGACGGGATGATCGCCCGGCCGCGCGCCACCTCGTCGCGCACGAATTCCGGCGTGATCACCCGTGGGATGCCCGCCCCCCAGGACTGCCCGGGGTGCTGGGCCACGCCGCCCCCCCAGGCCCGGCCGCCCAGGGCCTCTCGCGCCAGCTCCCGCCGCTGGTTCTCGCGGATGGCGATGAATTCCATCTCGGGGGTGACGACCCCCAGCCGCGCGTAGTGCATCTGGGTGACGTTGGCCCCCGGCTTGGCGCAGAGGGGGCGCCGGAGATGGGGGAAGCGCACTCCCGCCAGCTTGGGATCGGCGGCCCGGCGCCTCCCATACTCCGAGGAGACCTCGGACAGCTCCTCGACGTCGTCGCGTCCCAGGATCCACTCCCGCCGCAGCGGCGGCAGCCCACGATGGACGTCGGTCTCCGCCGCCGGATCTGTATAGGGCCCCGAGGTGTCGTAGACGGTGACGGGTGGATTCTCGACCGTGGCCCCACGATGGGTCTGGGTCGGCGCCACGCGGATCTCGCGCATGGGCACGCGCACGCCGGGCAGGGTCCCGTCGACGTAGACCTTGGCCGCATTGGGGAAGGGATCGGTGGTGATCCCGGGACGGATGGGACGCGCGGTCGGCTCGATCACAATCGGCTCCTCTCGGAAGACGGTCCAGATGGCAAGCTGGAGAGGAGCTCGGGGATCGTCGCTTCCCTACGCTGGCATTACCCAGGTCAGGTGTTGAGGGTCGTCCCCGAAGGACTCTCAGCCTTTGCAGGCCCCCCTAGCTGCCGGACATCCTACACCCTCGGGGCTCTGGGTCCAAGGCTCTTCGCGCCGCATGGTAGGCTTCGGAGTCGCCATGCTCGACCTCAGCTACTCCCTGGTCATCGAAGCCACCGACGATCCCGGCTTCTTCGGATTCTATTCCCCGGATCTCGAAGGATTTACGGGAGTCGGTCATTCCATCGAGGACTGTCTCTACAAGGCGCGATGGGGCATGAAGGAGCACGTCGAGCTCCTGGAAGAGCAGGGATTGCCGGTGCCGCCCCGGTCCGTGAAACCCATCGTGCTCATCCAGAACGAGGAACGGGCCGCCTGATCCTGGATCTGACAGCCCTCCTGTCCCGATTCCCCCCACCCACCTCACCTAACCATTGCCACGCCGCCGGGCGAGCGGGCGGCAGCGATCGTGCACCTCAAGGAGCTCCGATGAGCCGTACCTCCCCCGCTGACGAGACCACCCTGGAAGCCGAGGCCGCCGCCGGGCCGGAGCCCGCCGTCCGTACCTACAACGAGTGGGACCCGCTCGAAGAGGTGATCGTGGGGACCGTCCGCGGAGCCTCCGTCCCGTCCTGGGACGTCTCGCTGGAGGCGACCCTGCCGGAGGAATGGTGGGATTTCTTCCGCGCCGGCGGCGGCACCCCCTTCCCGCCCGAGCAGATCGCCGCCGCCGAGCGGGACCTGGACGAGCTCGTCCGCATCCTGGAGGGCGAGGGGGTCGTGGTGCGGCGCCCCGACCCGGTCGACTTCGCGCGCCCCTACTCCTCCCCCGACTGGATCAGCCCGGGCGGGCTCTACGCCGCCATGCCGCGCGACATCCTGCTGGTGGTGGGCGACCTGATCATCGAGTCGCCGATGGCCTGGCGCTCGCGCTACTACGAGATTCACGCCTACCGCCGGCTGCTCAAGGAGTACTTCCAGCGCGGCGCCCGCTGGATCGCCGCCCCTCGGCCCCAGCTCCGGGACGACTTCTACGACGCCGGCTACGACCCCGACGGCCAGGGGCGCTATGTGGCCACGGAGGCCGAGCCGACCTTCGACGCCGCGGACTTCATCCGCTGCGGGCGCGACCTCTTCGTCCAGCGCAGCCACGTCACCAACCGGCTCGGCATCGACTGGGTGCGGCGCCACCTGGGCCCCGATTTCCGGGTCCACGAGGTCAAGCTCCAGGACCCCCACCCCATGCATATCGACGCCAGCCTGATGCCGCTCGCTCCCGGCAAGCTGCTGGTCAATCCCGAGCGGGTCCCCGTGGTGCCGCCCCAGTTCCGGAGCTGGGACGTCCGGCCCGCCCCGCCGCCGCGGATCCCGGACACCCACCCGCTCTACATGACCAGCAAGTGGATCAACATGAACGTGCTGATGCTGGACGAGGAACGGGTGCTGGTCGAGCGGGAGGACGAGCCGATGATCCGCGCCCTGCGGAGCTTCGGCCTCCAGCCGATCCCCTGCGGCTTCCTCAGCTTCAATACTTTCGGCGGCTCGTTCCACTGCGCCACGGCGGACATCCGGCGCCGCGGCGGGCTGCGGTCCTACTTCTGAGCTCTCGGAAGGTTAATACGCATAAGCCCGGGCGTCGATGACCTCCCCGTTCTCGCTCCCCTCGACGCTCTCCACATAGGCGCGGGCGACCTGGGCGGCCGGCATGCCGGCGTCGCCGTCCCGCCCCATGGCCTCCAGGGTCTCGCTCACCCACGGCGGGCTGATCACGTTGATCCGCACCCCCCGGGGCATCTCCAGGGCGGCCGCGCGGGCGAACCCCTCGAGCCCGGCGTTGACCAGGCTGATCGCCGCGCTCCCCCGCGTCGGCTCCTGCGACAGCACGCCGCTGGTGAGCGTGAACGAGCCGTTGTCGCGGATCTGCGTCATGCCGACGCGCACCAGGTTCACCTGGCCCATCAGCTTGTTCGAGAGGCTGAACTGGAAATCGGCGTCGGAGAGGCCGTCCAGGGCCCCGAACTTGGCCAGCCCCGCGGCCGAGACCACGGCATCGAACGGCGCGGCCATCTCGTACAGGCGCTCGATCGAGCCCTTGTCCGCCAGGTCCACCTGATAATCCCCGTGCCGGTGGCCGACCTGGACCACCTCATGCTTCCCTCGCAGCGCCTCGACCACCGCCTTGCCGATGGTCCCAGTCGCTCCAATGACGATGATTCGCATGCTGTGACTCCCTCCTCTGGACCGCGCACACGCGCCGGAGCCGCGAGCATGGCAGCAGAAGGAAGGCGGAAGCAAGCCCCGGGCCCCGGCTGTCCTGCCCCTCTGGGCGTCCTGCCCTCCGAAGCCTCACCCCCTGACCCCCTCTCCACTCCGTGGAGAGGGACCGAGGGGGTGAGG
>DASXJP010000304.1:0-1671 GCA_036497345.1 Thermoanaerobaculia bacterium | reverse complement strand
CTCGACGACACCCGCTTCTTCCTCTCGGCCGTGGACCGGCTGGCCGGTGCCATCGTCTGCGTCTCCGAAGGGGTGAGGCGGCAGATGGCGGAGGTCTGCCGGTTGGCCCCCCTGCGGGTGGTCTACGACGGCTACGACCTCGACCGCTTCCTGGCCCGGCCGGTGGCCGATGCCGGGGCGGTCCGCGCACGATGTGGGCTGGCGGAGACGGCGCGGGTGGTGGCGTGCGTGGGCGGCATCCAGCGGCGCAAGGGGCAGCTCGACCTGGTGGAGGCCGCGGCGCTGCTGGCGGATTTTTCCGATCTCGTCTTCGTGCTGGCCGGCGGCGCCGGGGACGCCGAGTATTTGGCGGTTTTACACGAACGGATCGCGGCGTTGGGGCTCGGCGATCGCTTCCGCTTCATCGGCTTCGAGCCCGAGATCCGCGATCTCCTGGCGATCTCCATTGCGCTGGTCCACCCCTCTTACTCGGAGGGGCTCGGGCTGGCCATCCTGGAGGCGATGGCGGTGGGGCTGCCGGTGGTGGCCACCCGGTGCGGCGGGCCGGAGGAGATCGTCGAGGACGGCGTCTCGGGGCTCCTGGTGCCGCCGCGGGACCCGCCCGCGCTGGCCGCGGCGCTGCGCCGCGTGCTGGGGGACGCCGCGACGGCGCGGCGCCTGGGCGCCGCCGCCGCGGCGAGGGCCCGCGTCTTCAGCCTGGAGGCCCCGGCGCGCGGCATGGAGGAGATCTATCGCGAGCTGCTCGCGGCACCCGTGGAGAGGCGGGCGCGGATCGCCGGCTCCGTGGCCGAGGAGGTGCTCACCCGCGCCCGGCTGGCCGCGGTGGTGGCAGTACCCCCTCCAGCAGGGCCGCCACCCGCGCCACGTACTCCTCCTGGCGGTAGTTGGCTCGCAGGTCTGCGAAGGCGTTTCGGCGGTTCGAAGCCCTGAGATCAGAATCCGTGGTCAGCTCCAGGATGGCCTCATACCAGGCCTGGACGCTGGCGTGCGGCACCACCAGGCCGGTCTGGCGGTGGGCCACCGTGGTGCGGTAGACCTCGGCGTCCGAGTAGATGCCGGCGATGCCGGCCGCGGCGTACTCGCGGTATTTCGCGTTGTTTTTGCCGCGGTTGAATTCCAG
Organism: Thermoanaerobaculia bacterium; assembly: GCA_036497345.1. Taxonomy (GTDB): domain Bacteria; phylum Acidobacteriota; class Thermoanaerobaculia; order Multivoradales; family UBA5704; genus DATARR01. The sequence goes on along the minus strand of DASXJP010000304.1, from coordinate 551 downwards.
GTCGCGGAGAGGCGCGAGGCCGACCTCCCAGCCGAGCCTGACCAGGGCCTGCTGGTACTCGGGGTAGGACGAGCGCCAGGGCACGTGGGAGATCCCGGGCCGCCCCTCCAGCGCCTTGGGGAGAAAACCGAAGAATTCGAAGCGGATGGGGTGGTCCTCCTGCCCCTCCTGAAGAATGCGCTGGATGGCCTCGACCACGGGCCCGAATTCGTCGTCCTTGAAGGAGCTCCCCAGGAAGCCCACGGTGACCGGCCGGATGTCCGAGGGCGGCGGCGGCTCCTCGCCGTCGAGGATCTGGTACGGCCGGATCACCGCGATCCGCGGGTTGTAGGGGCGGAAGGAGGGGACGGCCGGCTCGCCGTAGAGCTTCACCACGTCCGCCTCGCGGAGCATCGCCGCGATCTCCGGCCGGGCCTCGCCGAAGATCCGGCGCCAGGGATTCTCGGGATCGGAGAACCCTTGATCGATCAGCAGAAGGTTGTCATCCGTATCGTAGACCGTCCGGCAACCGTGTCTCTTGGCGGCGCGCAGGACCTCCAGGCTCCGTTTCG
>DASXJP010000303.1:0-11396 GCA_036497345.1 Thermoanaerobaculia bacterium | reverse complement strand
CGAACGTGGACCGCGTCAAGCGCCAGCTCCTGCGCGACCTGGTGCAGCAGAACGTCGACCTCGTGGAAGGCCGCCTGCCGCGGACCTTGCGCAAGGGACGGTACTGGCCGCTGACCGTCCGCCTGCTGGGCGTGGCCGCGCTCTCGGTGGCCCTGCTGGGCTCCTCGCGGTTGATCTTCCAGCAGACTGCTCCTCCCGAGGAGCATCGTCCGCCGCGGACGCCCGCGAAGGCCGCCATCCCCGAGACCCCCATGCTGACCTCCGCCCCCCAGCCGGTCGACGCCGCCGTCTTCCCGCTCGCCGTGCGCACGGTGGTCATCGACGCCGGGCACGGCGGCGACAGCACGGGCACCCGCACCCCCGAGGGGACGCTGGAGAAGGACCTGACGCTCGACATCGCCCAGCGTCTCCAGCGGCTGCTGGTCCAGCAATCCTTCCAGGTGGTGATGACCCGCGACGCCGACCGCGACGTCTCGCTCAAGGAGCGGGGCGCCCTCGCCAACCGGATCGGGGCGGACATCTTCGTCTCCATCCACCTCAACTGGATCGAGAACCGGCGCTCGGGGGGGCTCGAGACCTACTACATGGGTCCCACGGACGATCCCTACCTGACCCGGCTCGCCGCCTCCGAGAACCGGGAGTCCGGCTACTCCCTGGCCGACATGCGGCGCCTGCTCGACCGCATCTACGCCGGCGTGCGGCAGGAGAAGTCGCGCAAGCTGGCCGAGACGGTGCAGAGCGCGCTCTTCCAGTCGCTGGGCAAGCTGAGCCCCGAGATCCAGAGCCGGGGGGTGAAGACCGCCCCGTTCATCGTCCTGCTCACCACCGACATGCCCGCCATCCTGGCCGAGGTCTCCTCCCTGTCCAACGAGGAGGAGGCCCGGCTGCTGACCAAACCCCTCTACCGGCAGTACATCGCCGAGGCCCTCGCGAAGGGTATCCGCGCCTACGCAGGCGGCGCCGAGGAGACCCCCGAGGCGGTCGCGGCGGCGAGACACACGGCTGCAAGAAAGGAATCGCGATGAGTGAGAAGACAGAGATCCTCCACGTGGGGATCGACCTGGGCACGTCGAGGAGCTCGATCTCGGCGTCCAACGGCCAGCGCCACGTAATCGAGAGCTACGTCGGCTGGCCGCTCGACATGGTGGCCAAGCGGGTGCTGAAGAAGCCCGTCCTGATCGGCCGCGAGGCCCTGGAGAACCGCTCCATGCTGGACCTCCACCGCCCGCTCGAGGAGGGGCTGATCAAGGACGGCTCCGAGAAGGACGAGGCGGCCGTGCGCGAGCTCCTGCGCCACCTGCTGGGGCTGGTCGGGGTCGATCCGGACAACCATAACGGCGTGCGGGTGCGCGCCGTGGTCGGAGTGCCGGCCGAGGCGCTGCGCGTCAACAAGCAGCAGGTGCGCAAGGCCCTCCAGAACGCCGTGGACAACCTGTTGATCGTCTCCGAGCCGTTCGCCGTCGCCTATGGGATCGAGGCGCTGCTCCACACCATGATCATCGACAGCGGCGCCGGCACCACCGACTTCTGCGTCATGAACGGCCGCCTCCCCACCGAGGAGGACCAGCGCACCCTGCCGCAGGCCGGCGACTTCATCGACGAGGCGCTGATGCGGCTGATCCGCGGCCGCTATCCGGAGGCGAGGTTCTCCATCCACATGGTGCGCGAGTGGAAGGAGGCCGGGAGCTTCGTGGGGACGCCGAAGAACCCGGTGGTGGTCACCGCGCCGGTCAACGGCAAGCCGACCCAGCTCGACGTCACCCAGGAGATGCGCCAGGCGTGCGAGAGCATCCTGCCGCCCATCCTGGAGTCGATGCTCGACCTGCTCTCGCGGGTGCAGCCCGAGTTCCAGGAGAAGGTGCGCAACAACATCGTCCTCTCCGGCGGCACCGGTCTGATCCGCGGCCTCGGGCCGCGGCTGGAGACTGAGCTGCAGGTGGTGGGCGGCGGCAAGGTGCGGGTCGTCAAGGACCCGATTTTCGTCGGCTCGGACGGCGGCCTGGCTATCGCGATCGACGCTCCGGACTCGGACTGGGAGCGGCTGTCGGCCGCGTGACCTCCCCCTCGCCCAGCGCCCGCGCCACGGCGCCGGCGAGCGCGTAGGTCCCGAAGGCCCAGAGCGCGCCGAGCAGCACCGCGAGCAGGGCGCCCCCCCAGGGGGCGCCCGGGACGCTCGCCAGCTCGCCGAGCTTCTTGCCGAGATCGTCCCCGCGCAGCAGGCTCCGCGTGGCGGGCGCCGCCCAGGGCGACAGGCGGGTGACCAGGATCGACCCGATCTCATAGGCGTCCCCGCCGAGCGAGAGGAACGGCGCCAGGGCGAAGGGGAGCGCGGCCCCGAACAGGACCTCGCACCGGGCCGCCGCGGCCCGGCGCAGCGCCCAGACGCCGGGGAAGAGGGTCAGCAGGAACGGGCCGAGATCCGTCGCGAGGTAGACGAGGTCGTTGCCGTGGGTCGCGAACCCCGAGAGGCGGCCCGCGTATCGGCTCGCCGGGACCACGAAGGGGAACGCCCGCGCCAGCAGCGCGCCGCCGTAGATCCGGTCGATCTCCAGCCGTGTGACCTCACCCCCGGTGGCCCGGCAGGCCGCCGCGTGCGACAGCTCGTGCACGGGCACGTAGAGCCACCAGCCCGCGAGCAGGCCCAGGGCGGCGAGGAGCAGCCCGCGGGCGCCGCGGTCCAGGCAGCGGTCGAGCCCGTTCAGGGTGTCCGTGAAAGGGGCGAGCAGAGGCCGGAGCACTGGACGCATGGCGGGGAGAAGGGGATGATACGCCAGATGGGCTGCCGTAAACGCTGGCCCCGCCGACGGATTACCTGTATAATATCGGAAATAAGAAGAGCTTGATGTCCATGCACCCAGAGGAACGCCGTATTGCCGGTCTGTTACGGGAGCTCGTCGTCCAGAGCGGCGCTCCCTTGGAAGCTCTGGAGGAGCGTCTCGGCTGGGAGCCGGGGCGCCTCGCGAGCCTGCTCGAAGGCAACCTGCGGCTGGGCTTCGAGGACGTCCTGGAGATCCTGCCCCTGCTGGAGACGACACCCACCGAGTTCTTCGCCTGGCTCTACGGCTTCGGCGCCAAGGACCCTGCCGCGGCGGGGGCGGACGGCGAGCTCACGGCGGTAGTGGCCGACTCCGCGCTCCAGAGAACCCTGGACCGCCGCTTCGACCAGAGCCTGCGGGTGGTCAAGTCCGCGATCGCCCGTCGCCGGGGCTGGAAAACGGAGCGGGAGAAGGTTTGAGGGGCCTCGCCGCGGCGGCATGAGCCCGCCGCGGCGGCGGAGGGCAGAGACCTACTGAGCGTCGAACGCCGGGCGGCGCAGAGGCTCGACGAGCGAGTGCAGCGTGCGGATGAGCTCCAACGCCTGCTGCTCCTGATCGGCCACCTTCTGGATCTGCAGCAGGGCGGCGAGCGTCTCGAGCTTCACCCGCAGGGCGTGGAAGATCGGGACGGTGGTCAGCACCGTCCGCTTGACCTCCTCGACGAGACCCAGCTTCACGTACACGGTCGTGAGATCGAGGGAGACGAGCGCCACCTCGTAGGCGAGCTTCTCTTCCAGGTACCCCTTGCGGGCCTTGAGGAGAGCCGTCTCGGCGGCCCGGAGGTGGCCGAGATCCCGCAGCAGAAGGCCCTCTTGCCAGGCCATTCTCAGCAGGAGCAGTGGATCGTCGATCTCCTTGTAGAGATCGCGGATCTCGGAGTAGAGCGCCAGCGCCTGATCCGGCCGGTCGAGGTCGATGTAGCAGCGGATCAGGTTGTGGCAGGCGGCCACCAGGAGGTGAGGATCCTCCCTGTCGATCAGGGGGATGGCCTGGTTCAACGTCCGGACCGCCCATGCGGCCTCGCCCGAGTAGAGGATGGCGATGGCCTTCTGGGTCAACGTAAAGGCGAAAGAGTGATCGTTGCCGAGCTCCTGATAGATCTGGCCGGCCTCCTCGCACATGGCGATGGCTCCTTCATAGCGACCATGGAAAACAGCAAGCGCCGAGGTCCTTTCGAGCAGCCAGGCATGGAGAGCGGGATCGCCGGTCCCCTGCCGCCAGTATTCCAGGGAGGCCGCGAGAGCTGCCTCGGCCGCGCGCGGCTGGCCGCAGATGCGCAGCGCGTTGCCGTGCTGGCCCCAGGCCCGGGCCCGCAGATCTTCGAGCTTGCGCTCGTTGCCTGCTGCGGCGGCGGAGCAACCCTCGACGGCGAGCCTGGCGAGATGAGCGAGGCGCAGCATCTCGTCGGCGTTGCGGTAGCGGAGCGAGTGACTGCGTTCGACCAGCGCGCGGATGACCGGGGGAGCGGCGTAGAGGCCTCCGGATCTCACCCTCGCGATCTGCGCGCTCCCCTCCAGAGCCGCAAGCTCGGCGAGGATCTGCTGGACGGGGACTTCCGTCGAGATCTGCTCGGGAGCCAGGAACGACGAGACCGCTTTCTCGGCCGCGCCGAAGGCGCCGCTATAGTCGTAGGCCGCCGCTGCCGCGGGCATCGAGCCCCGGGAGATCTCCACCGCGGGCTGGAGCAGGCGAGCGACGCGCTGCCGGCTCCAACCCAGGGCATCCAGGTGCTCCTGGCAGACGGCGCACCCACTCACCAGGTGGCGCAGCACCTGAGCGTTGGTGGCCCGGTGGCTCGACCGGGAGGCGCCTCTCAGAAAGAGCTCAAAATCGTCCGTTTTTGGATGACCTTCAAACATTGCACACCTCCCAGACAACAAAAAAAGCCCTTCTGGATCGGACTTCTACGCGCACCAGGGGGGTAGCGGCCTGCCACCCACTGGATCGATGCACGTTCCTCCGGCGGGCTGGTAGGTGCCGTCCTTCCGTTGGACCGAGGGGCCACGGTGGCCGTGGGAGCGCTGGCCGACGAGATTCTGTACCCAGTGGAGAGCGGCACCGAGCCAGCCGGTCTCGTGGGCCGGTGGAGCGCTCACGGTACGGGCACCGACGACCGGAGCTGTCAGCAGGGCGAGAAGAGCGGTGACGACGAGAACCAGGCAGACGCGGGGAATGCGGATCATGGCAATCATCTCCTCCAGCAAACGCGGCTCCAACTCGGGGTCTGACACCGGGGACCGCGGAAATTACGGCACTCAAGAGATACGTCTCTAACTAAGCTGGTGTGCCACCCGGGGAAAACGTGACAACCAGAGAGCACCGTAATTCGCGAAGGTTTCAACCCTGAAAGACTCGCCGGGCCGGCCGGTGGGCGCGGCAGGGCTCCGCGGAAGGAGACGGAGAAAAGAAGGCGGAGCGGCGCCGGCCGGCCGGAAGGGTACCGGCGTCGCTCCGCGGATCTCATTTGACCAGACCGTTTTTCGCAAACGGCTCGATCCGCGCGTTCAGGAAGCGGATGAGCTCCATCGCCTGCTGCTCCTGGTCCGCCACCTGCTGGAGCTGCAGGAGGGAGGCCAGGGCGTCACGGTCCACGCCGAGAGCACGGAAGATCGGTACCGCGACGGTGGCGGTTTGCCGGACGTCCTCAGTGGCTCCCATCTTCAGGTAGAGAGCCGCCAAGTCGAGCGACAGGACCGCGGCTTCGTAGGTGAGCCCTCGATCCAGGAATCCCTTGTGAGCCTCGAGGAGCTTCGATTCAGCCTGCTGCAATTGGCCAATGTCGCGCAGGAGCTGTCCCTCTTGCCACTTCGCGCGAAGCTGTATCAAGGGAACGCTGAGCTCCTGATAGAGATCCCGCGTCTCGGCGTAGATGGATAGGGCCTGCTCAGGCTGGGCCAGGTCGATATAGCAGCGGACCAGGTTGTGACACGCCGCGAGCAGGAGCTGGGGATCGCTCTCGCAGTCGATGAGGGGAATCGCCTGGTTGATCAGGTCTACCGCGATCTCCGTTTCGCCAGCCAACACATGCGCGTAGGCCTTTTGGATGTGAGCGGCGGCCAGCGAGTGAGAGTCCCCGAGCTCCCGGTAGATCTCGCCAGCGGCCTCAGAGAGCTCGATCGCCTCTTCAAACCGCCGCTGATGCATCCGCAAAGAGGCCTTCTTCTCGAGCAGACTAGCCCGCACTGGGTGGTCACCGGTGCCCCTCTCGCATTCTTGGGTGGCACGGTAGAGAGCCTCCTCCGCTTCCCTCAATCGCCCGCAGATCCGCAGGGCGTTCCCGTGAGCTCCCCAGGCCCGCGCCCGCAGGTCCGCCAGCCGGAGCTCGCCGCCGGAGATCTCCGCCGTGCAGGCCTCCGCCGCGAGAGTCGCCAGCTTGGCGAGATGGAGCATCCGCTCGGGATCCTGATAGCGGGCCATATGACCGCTATCCACCAGATAATGTACAAAGTGTGGGCTCGCGAAACGCTCGTCCCCGGCGGCGCGGCGAAGCTGCTCCTCGGCAGGTAGCGGCGTAAGCTCGCGCAGGAGATCTTCCGCCGTCACTTCCATGGGCGGAATCGTCGCGAAGAACGCCTCCAGTGTGCGATCCGCCTTGCTGAAGGCTGCGTCGTAGTTGTATCGACCTGTGCTCAGCGGCACGTCCATCTTGGGGCTGGACAGGTACAGCAGCCGCTCCAACCTCTGACTATCCCAACCCATCTCGCGCAGTCTTTGGCGACAAACCGAACAATCGCCAAGTAGGTGGCGCACGACCTGCATAGCGCCCGCGGATCGAGACGCGCCTTGTAAAAAATTGCGGAGCTCATCGGCATCCGGATGTTTGCTAACCATTGGGCACCTCCCAATCCATGATCGAGAACAAAATGGATACTGACCCGGGAGCGGCAGCGCGAGCGCCGCCGCTCCCGGGAATTTTTTAACCTCCGGTCCCAGGGCAGCCTTGGGGGTCGACGCCCGACCCGCACATGGGATGAATCCCAATAATAGTCCCTAGTGCTCCACCCAAGCTGCCGGTTGAGTCCGTCTTCACGCGAGGCTTCCGGGGCGCCGGCGTCGCTTGCGAGGTGCCGATCCCGAAGCCAGTGGTCCAAGATAGAGTTGCTTCAATCCAGCTCCCGATAATTGAATTAGACGACTGAGGCTTGGCCAAAGTGCGAGCGTGCGCGGCGGGCACGGTGGCGGCCAACAGAACGAACGACAACACAAACACAAGGCAGATGCGGGGAATGCGGTACATAACTTCTCTCCTCTCAAATAGATACATCAATTAGATTGCGGGTCGGCCTAACGGTGCGCCACGCCCCCGCGTCATCGTGCTGCTCAGCTCAGAACCGGTTCACTTCCATAAGTGTACCTCCAAAGAGGAACCGTGACATCAGCGTGACGCTTCTCGAGCCCGGAGGGATCCCGCGGGAGCCTTCCTCTTCCAGGCGCATCCGTTGCGGGCGGAAGGTGGCTTTGGGGTCCGGGCCGTCGATCTCGCCCACCGGAAGGAGTGGATCTGAGAGCGGGTGCGCCGACTTCGTCGCGGATTCCAGGAACTTCCAGACCGGCGGGGCTCCCTTTCATGGCATGTATCTTGTAGATTCGTATCCTGGAGGAATCCGATGCCGAAGACCCCCACCCATCCGTCCGCCTTCGAATTCATCCCCGAGAGGCCCAGCATCCCCAAGCTCTGGGAGGCCGCGCAAGCGTGCACCGCGTGCGATCTCTACAAAAAGGCCACCCAAGCGGTTCTGGGCGTGGGGCCCCGCGAGGCGGCGGCCTTCTTCATCGGCGAGCAGCCTGGGGATCAGGAGGATCTGGCGGGCAAGCCGTTCGTGGGCCCCGCCGGCCGGGTGCTCGACGAGGCGCTGGTGGAGGCGGGGATTCCGCGCGAGGAGGTCTTCGTGACCAACGCGGTCAAGCACTTCAAGTGGGAGCCGCGCGGCAAGAAGCGCATCCACGCCAAGCCGACGATGGGGGAGGTCAAGGCCTGCCGTCCCTGGCTGGAGACCGAGCTGGCGATCGTGAAGCCGCAGGTGATCGTCTGCCTGGGCGCGACCGCCGCGCAATCGCTGATGGGCCCGAAATTCAGGATCACCGTCGAGCGCGGCAAGCTCTTCGAGACCCCCTGGGCCCCCTGGCTCACCGCCACGTACCACCCCTCGGCCATCCTGCGGATGCCGGACGAGGAGGCGCGTCAGGCGGCGCGGGCGCTCTTCGTGGCGGATCTGATCGGGGTGGCGGAGCGGCTGCGGGCGGTGGGGGCTGCCTAGGGTTCCCGCACATCCACGACCTTCCCACCCGTGATCCGCGCCAGCTCCTCCGGCGTCGTCCGGAATACGGCATGGGGCGTCCCCGCGGCGGCCCAGATCTCCTCGTACTGGAGAAGGTCCCGGTCGATCAGGACCCGCGGCCGGGTGGCATGGCCCACGGGCGCGACGCCGCCGATGGGGAAGCCCGTCAGGCGCTTCACGGTGTCGGCGTCCGGCCGGGTGGCGGGGGAGCCCAGATGAGCGGCCAGCTTCTCCATCGAGACCCGGTTGGGTCCCGAGGCGATCACCAGGACGGGCGCCTCTCCGTCAAGAAAGACGAGGCTCTTCGCGATCTGGGCCACGGTGGTGCCGATCGCCGCCGCCGCTTCCTGGGACGTCCGCGTGCTGGCGGCCAGCTCGACCACCTCGCCGTCGGCTCCCAGGGATCTCAGCTCGGCTTGGACTCGCTCCGCGTTGGGGTGCATAGGCATCTAGTGTAGTGCACCGCAAGTAGGAGACCTTTTATCCCTGGCAAAACCGGCTCCGTCGAGGAACATTGAAGAGGGTGATGCGTTCGCTAGCGCGGCCTTTCAGGTCGCCTGGGGAGGATCTTCCGTCTCTCTCCCAGGGCGATGCCCTGGGCTGAGGGAGAGCGGCCCGTTCGGGCCTCAAGCGACCTCGCGCCGGAACGTAATCCTGTGCTGGAGCTCTCAAACTCCGAGGGTCGCCTGTCTTCCGGGCCGAAGGCCTGGGCTCCCTCAGCCCAGCCCAACGGGCTGGGTTGCGATCGGTCCGAGCCCTCCTCGGAGCCCCACCGGGGCGCGATAACCGACCTTCCGGAATGAAAAGGTCTCCGACTTGCGGTGCACTACACTAGCGACGCTGCCGACCCGAGTCGTGGCATTTCGGACCCGGGGGGCGAAAGGGCCGCCCCGATCTATGGGAGAGTGGACCCGGGGGGCGAAAGAGCCGCCCCGATCTGTGACCGTTCCGACCCGCGGGGCGACGCCTCCGACCCGATCTGTGACGCCTCCGACCCGAGCTGTGACGCCTCCGACCCGAGCTGTGACGGCTCCGACCCGAGCTGCGCCGTTCTGGACCCGCGGGGCGGAGCTCCCACAGATCGGGTCGAAACCTTGGACCCGCGGGGCGGAATCGTGGACCCGCGGGTCGGAATCGTGGACCCGCGGGTCGGCCGCGTCACGAACGTCTAGTACGCCGTCCCTGAAATTCGTTCCGGGCCAAACGAGGTGCCAAGTGCTTAGCACAGCTTAGCACACTTCTGGAGTGACGAAGCCCTGGTCAATCTTGATAGGATCGAATCGACGCCGCGGCTTCGGACACATTTTGAGCCACCCACTCTCTCTGTTCGGGAGTGTCCGGTACCGGTCTGCCGCGAGCCTTCTCAATACGGCGGAACGCCTCTTCAGGCTCCAGGCCTGCGGCGACGAGCAGAGACGCTCGGAAGCGTCCTGCGTATCGTTCGCCTCTGCGACGGAGAAGCATCTCGATCACCGCTGTCTCCGCTCTGCTGATACGGCAGCAGGAGCCCCCTGCGAGACGGCAACTTCCGCTCCGTCAACACGATAGCTCCAGCCACCCCACCTGTCCAAGACGCCGGATAAGAGCAGCCGCGCGTTCAGCGTCCCTCGACGCCAAGACGACAGCCGTCCTGGCGTTGACGTTTCCCGGGTTGCACGCGTAGACTGATAAGGTACCTGAAATGAGAGAGATGCGTATTTCTCTACGGGATCGGCAAGGGTGCAATATGCATTCCGGGAGGTTGGGCGGTGAAGTTAAGCTAGGCGGTTCGGCGTCAGAGGCAGATGAGACTACTACTGACCACTCTGGAGTGATTGTGGCTTTCAAAAAGTGTTTGCGTTGCGGGAAGCTTTCCAAGCGACAGGACCCACTATGTTGGAATTGTAAAGGTACCAGCTTTGAAGGCGAGGGGGCTTCTGGCCGAGAAACTAAAGTAGAAGGGGCCAAGAGGAGCAATCCGAGGGTTCCCGAACCGCCGTCAAAGCCGTCTGAGCCCCCAAGTGGTCCCCTCCACCCTATTCAGCGTGGTATCATTCAGGTTAACGGTCTTGTAGTCGAGCTTGGGCGATACTACATGGCTCATCCTGCTGGCGAAAACAAGCTCATGGTGGAGGTCGCGGCAATACTCACGGCACACAACCTGGCCCTTGAACATCTCGTTCGATGTTCATTATTTCGGGAGGCTGAGGTCCAGAAGCTGATTGACATCTTGAAGCCGGTTAATCCCAAAGCTCCTTCTATGCTGGCACAGCTAAAGCGCGAGGTAGCCACGCTACAGCAGAGCGAGTGTGACGAGTTGAAGCATAATCTCGCCAATCAGGTCATGGAGACATTGAATTCACATGCAGCTCTTGGACGCCACCTTCTCAAGGACCGAGAACTGAGGGCACAAGGCATGTCGGAAGACGAATCTCTCTTATTCCTTAAGTCTTGGAACCCGGAGAATCCGTTTTGATCGTTTTGGAGGGTCGCCCAACCCTGCGGCTCCAGTCGGACGCCAACGCTACTTGCACCTGTGGAGGCCTGCGAGCGTCGGTGGCTTCGAGGAACGATGGCGGCCTGCAACGGGCGCCGCTGAGCCGCAAGCGTTGACCGGATCTGAGTCGGAACTGCTGAGCACGACCGGGAGGATGCGATGGCAGTGAAACCCGATAGCAAGCAACCTGCGCCCGAGGCTCAGCTCCGGTCCTACATCGACAGGCTTGATCCGAAGAATCAGAAGCTCATTCGATCGGTCCGGGCTTCTGTACGTAAGCGATTCCCGACCGCCAACGAGTTGGCGTACGACTACAACCGCTTCTTCGTTATCGGCTATTCGCCGACGGACCGAGGGATCGATTCCATCGTGGCGATCCGCGCAAGTGCCACCGGTGTATCTCTGTACTTCAGTCAGGGACCTCAGTTGCCCGACCCGAAGCGGCTTCTGCGGGGATCGGGAAAGCAGGTTCGCTTCATCCAGGTGGAGGCGGCCAGCCAGTTGGCACATCCAGACGTGGAAGCGCTGATCGCAGCGACGATTGATCAGGCGAGGGTTCCATTGCCATCCGAGGGGAAGGGCAGTCTCATCATCAAGTCGGATGGTGCGAAGAAGCCGCCACGCCGGAAGCCGTCGAAGTGACGCGTTGGTTCGTAGGGGCGGCCCTATGTGGCCGCCCTGGGGTGGGGGCTGATTTCAAGACAAGGAGGCGACACACATGAAATGTCACATTTGTGGATCGGAGATTGTTCCCGTGGTCACTGACTTGCCCTTCAAGCGCTCAGACTCCACGATTGTGATCCTCAAGGCTCTTCCTGTCCTCCA
>DASXJP010000302.1:0-6772 GCA_036497345.1 Thermoanaerobaculia bacterium | reverse complement strand
AGAAGCTCGACGATCTGCCGCTTGACGTCGTCGGCAACACCATCGCCCGCGTCGCCGTCGACCAATACGTCGAGCGCTACGAGAGCTCGCGCACGAAGAAGAACCCGAAGACGAAGACGAAGAAAGCGAAGCGCTAACGCTACGGGGCTCGGCCGCGAGGCGGCGCGATGAGGTCGCGTCGCACTCCTCACAACGGCGACCTACGCGCCCTCTCCGGCGGCTATTACCTAAGGTCCCCCAGTAGGCTGTCTAACACCTCGTTGCAGCGGACTCGGCGTCAGTCGCTGCGCTCCTGACGCGATAACTTCTTCCGTCTCGGATTCGCCCTGGGCACAGCGAGGTCAAAATTCTTGTCCTGGTATTCGGTCTCAATGGAGCCGGGATCCTTCCAGAGGGAAGCGTTCCCCTCTGGAAGGGATTTGTCCTCTAACAGGGAGGGTTGAAGCTCACGGGACAACAGACCGACGCGTAGCAGGACATGTCGGCGGTGTTGCACGGGGGGACGGTCGGCCCGGGGGCGATCCCCGCGGCCAGGCCGTCGAGCTGCCGGGAGTCGAGGCGGCTCAGGGTCTCCCGGGAGAGGCTGAGATGACGGACCTTCTTTTTCATCGAGTCTCCTTTCTGCGCCGGAGCGCGGATTCAACCCATGATAAGCCTGGAGGGAGGAATAGGGTCCACCAGGGTGGGTTCTCGGCTCACCCGGCGGTTTCTGCGCAAATGGGCCCACACGAGGGAAGTGAGATGTGAGAGAATGGGGCTGGTGGAACGTCGGCCAATGAGGAGGCATCCTTCATGCGAGCTCTGGTGATCCCCTACAGTGAAGACCTGCTGATCGTCTCAGGCCAGGAGCCTCAGGAGTTGGAGCAGGAGCTGCGCTTCCTTCTCGCCTCCAAGTTGTTCGAGCTTCGCCGCCTGTCTCTCGGCAAGGCGTCCGAGCTGGCGGGCATTCCCCGCTTGCAGTTCATGGACGAGCTCGGCCGCCGGCAGATTCCTGTGATCAACCTTGCCGAGGACCAGATCGCCGACGAGCTGCGCGATGACTGAGTGGGTCATCGTCGCGGATTCGAGCCCTCTGATCGGGCTCGCCCGGATCGGGCAACTCGAGATTCTCCCGCATCTTGACGCACTGATGGCGAACGGAATCTACATTCACCGCACGCTGATTGACGCTGTGCTCAAGGATCTGGGGGAAGCATAAGAGCGAGCGGTGAGTCGAGGCGGCTCAGGGTCTCCCGGGAGAGGCTGAGCTCCATCCGAAGTGGAGGCGGCCGGAGCGCGCTTCGCCTCCTCGTGAGCACCTTTAGAAGGTGGAAGAGCCCTGCTGGGATCAACCCGCAGGGAGACGATGGAGCACGCCCACCGTGAGAAAGACTCTCTTCACGCTGACCGCCCTCCTCGCCTTCGTCGTCCTCGGCCTCCCCGCCAAATCTTTCACTCCCGGGACTACGGGGCTGCTCTGCCCCAACCACCCCCCAGGCTACTGCTGCTCCGGTCCGCCGCTCTGCCGCTGCACGCCCGGCCCCTGCCTCTAGGCTTTGCAGGACAGGGAACGAGGGCCCGTGGGACGCCGGCACGGGGCGCGTTCTCCGCCGTTGCCCGCACCAACCTACGTAGAGCGGCGATTCGCCAAACCCTGGAGACCCAGTCATGAAAAAGCAGATCGAGAAGCCCCTGAAGCTCAACCGCGAGACCCTGACCACGCTCGACAGCGACGAGCTCGCCAAGCCGGCGGGCATGGCCTTGACGCAGCTCCACAACCAGTGCATCACGCTCATCGACACGCGCTGCTCGTGCGTCGTGATCAACACCCGCTGCATCGACAGCTAGCGCGGGCCGAGCGAGCCTCTCACCGCGTCTCACCCCGAACGTACGCGGGGTCGTTCGTGGCGTTGTTCACCACCTGCGCGGCGGCGAGGAGCTTCCCGGACCTCACCAGCGCCTGAACCGTGAAGCCGCCCTGGACGCCGGCCGCCGGGATGGGGTGCTGGCCCGGACCGAGCTGCCGCGCCTTGCCGGGTCCGAGCGTGACGCCGTCCATGCGTCCCAGGACGCTGCCGTCGAGGGCGCGATACACGAGATCGCAGACCGTGGCCTGGTCGGACGGATTGAACAGCCAGAGGACCGTCCGGTAGGAGGCGTCCTGCCGCAGACCGGCCAGGATCTGGGCCTGACCCGGAGCGGCGACGTCGGTATCGCCGCGCGCCGCCATCGACTGGCCGAAGCGGCGGGCGGGATTCGCGTCGTCGTAGCTCTCGCCCTGGAAAACCGGCAGCGCCGCGCCGAGCGGCTCGGCGCTCGCGAGCGTCAGCACGCCGACGGCGTCGTGAATCCCCCACTGGCCGTTGACGACGTCCTTCAGCCGCCGCGTCTCGCCGGGCTGGAGGGTCAGCGCCACCGGCGCGGTGGGCTGGGCGCCGGCGCCGAGGCCGGTGAAGGTGAGCTGGGCATGCAGAGGCTGGTCGCCCAGATTGGCCAGCACGGCGTCGGTCCGCCACTGACTGCCGAAGAGGCCCGGCGTGGAGAGGGCGCCCACCAGATAGCTCCGCCCGCTCTGCGCCGCCGCCGGCTCGATGAAGGACGGATCGCCGGTGGCGAGGCGAAGGTTGGAGCCGTAGGCGTAGAGCGGCCCGCCCGCGAGGGTCTCCACCTGGACGCGATAGTCGCTGCCGGAAACGCCGAAGCTCCCCCGGATCTCTGCCGGCTGGAGCTGCCGCTGGCCGAAAGCCGGGACGGTCAGAGCGGCGGAATGGCCGATCTCATGTCCCGCGGCGTCGAAGAAGCGAAGGCGACATTGGGCGGCCGCCGGATTGGGGTTGGTGACGCCGAAATAGGCGAGCCGCTCGGCGTCGTCGTTGAGGCCCACGAGCTGCCGCACGGCCGGCACGGCTCCGCCCAGCTTCACACCCGGAACCGTCTGTCCGAACCGCAAGCTGCCCTGGAAGGTGGTGTTGAACGAGGTCACGACCGGCGCGGAGGCGCCGGAGACGCTGGTCACGGTCACGAAGCCGCTCAGGTTCTCGCGCTGGAACAGCTCCTCGAGCAGGTCCGCGAAGAAAAGCGTCGCTCCCGGCGCGATCGTGCGGGACTGGCGCGGCGGGTTCGTCTCGGGCAGACCGCGCTTGCGGAGCTCGAAGCTCACCTCCATCGGCGAGTCTCCAGGGTTGTACACGTAGAGGTCGTTCGACTGCACCAACGCGCCCCGCGTCTGGGCGATCCAGGGGACGAGCACGGTCTTCGGCACGAGGACCACCTGGAAATGCTTGGTTTGGGTCGCGGCCGTCTGGCCGTTGCTCACCGTGAGGCTCACCGTGTAGTCGCCGGGCTGGCTCCAGGCGTGCGTCACTGAAGCGCTGGCGGCGGTCGTGCCGTCGCCGAAATCCCATGCATATCCCGCCGCTTGGTTCTCCGCGGCGGTGAAGGTGACCGGTGCCCCCTGGTCGGCCCGGCACTGATCGGCGTCACAGGACGCGTTGGTGGTGAAGGCCGCGCTGGGCGGCGGCGGGACGCCGGGAGACTTCGAGATGAGGACCGACTTGAGCCCGAGGGCGATGCCGCAGTGGGAGCTGCGCACCGAAAGCGTATTGTTGCCGGCGGCGCTCCATTTCACGGCTACCGTCGATCCGTCGCCGGTGATGGTGACGGTGCCGCCGGTGGCGCTCCAGGCCCAATCCCCGTCCGACGTGCAATGGGTCCCGCGGGCCGTGTAGGTGAGCGTGTCTCCCACCGTTCCAGCCTCGGGACCGTCGATGTCGATCGCCGCTCCACCGCCCGCGGCGAGCCCGGTTCGTTGATGGAAGTCGAAGATGGACTGGGCCGCGCGGTAGAGGACGGAGCCCACGAATTTGCCCGACCGGGGTGCGACGCCGTTGAATCCGGTGGGGCCGCCGCGGTAGTACCAGCCCCAGTAGTTGAAGGGAGAGATGTCCACCGGGCTCGCCGGGTTGCCGACGTTGAGCACCCACTCGCGCTGTGTGCCTCCGGAGCAGGCGTCGTCCGAGCCCAGATAGAGAAAGGGAACGCCGTCACTGAGGGAGAAGTCCAGAGGCCCTCCGCCAGGGAAGCCGCCGGAGAAAACCGGGGCTGCGAGCACGCAACTGCTCACGATACAACTCACGTCGTAGATCGACAGGGAGCCTACGCTCCGCGCCGCGAGGTAATAGGCGCCGCCCTGCTTCCACATCGCGATGCCCTGGCTCCCGCTATGAGCCAGGCCCGTGAGCTTGAGCCGCGGACTGGTCGGGATCGTGACATCCCAGATCTCGATTTCGCCGGACTCCCCGGTGCTCGTGGCCAGGAACTGATCCACCCCGTCGACGAAGCTCACGGATTGCCGCCAGCCGAGGGTCCCCAGGTAGACGCCGGGGCAGTGAGTGGCTTCGCCGGTGGCCGGCACCGCCTCTGAGCACAGCGAATTGAGCTTCGCCTGGGTCAGATCGAACACGAAGACGCCGCCGAAGGGGGCGTAGGCCGGCGCGGGAGCCGGCTCGCCGGACGGCGCCGCCAGAAAGGCATAGCGCCGCCCGCCGAGCGTCGAGGTGTAGACCTGTGTGCCGTTCTTGTCTTGACTCTGATAAACGATTTGCGGATTGGCCTTGTCCGCGAGGTCCGCCACCAGCAGACCGGTCTCTCCAGCGAGCGCCACCTCGTCGTCCACGCCAGCCGGAGCGTCGATGTCCCGCCACTTTCCGATTCCATTGATCTGACTCTTCGGCTGCGGCGGGAAAGCTCCCGCATCCCACACCTGCAGCCCGTCGGCGAGCGCGACGAAAAGGTAACCGTTTTCCGTGTCCACCGACATGAACGAGGGCAGGGCGGGAGCGCCGAAGGATGCCGTCGAATCGCGGCAAAAAGCGCCGCCATAGCTGGCGCAGGCAGGGATTTTTGCATCGAGCGGCCGCAGGCCACCCCAACGATCGGAGGGCGCCGGAGTCACCGGAGCCCCGCAGCTCACATTGCCGCAGCCGCCACGGTAGCAGACCGGGATGGAGGTTACCGGCACCGTCTGTTGCGCGGAAGCGGTGCAGGTCCCGGCGACGCAGCCCGGACCGGAGCCGGAGCGGCTGATGGTGAGACGGACCGTATAGGTTCCCGGCTGGCTGTAGCTGTGTGAGACCACCTTGCCTGTACCTACGGAGCCATCCCCAAAGTCCCAACTGTACAGGCTCGGCTCGCCGGAGGAGGCGCTCGCATCGAAAGCGACGGTCTCACCGGACTTTGCGGAGGCAGGCGACAAGTTGAGCGCGGCGTGGAGAGGGCCCCTGGCCGTGACCAGGACGGACTTGAGGCCCACGGCGCCGCCGCAGGCCGAGTGGCTGGCCGAGACACCCCTGCTGCCAAGGGCCGTCCACTTCACGGCAATCGTCGGACCATCGGCGGCGGGGGTGACGATCGTGCCATCGCCGGTGACGCTCCAGGTCCAACCACTCGTGCCGGGCGAGCAGCCGACCGGTTCGGCGGTGAAAGAGAGCGTCGCCCCCGGCGGGCCCTCATCGGGTCCGTCGATGTTGATCGCCGACCCTGCTCCGCCCGCGAGCCCCGTGCGTTGATGGAAATCAAAGATGGACAGCGCCGCGCGGTAGAACACCGGGCCGACGAATTTGCCCGAACGCGGTGCCACGTAGTTGAATCCCGTGGGCTCACCGCGGTAATACCAGCCCCAGTAGCCCGGCGGCGAGATGTCCACCGGATTCGCGGGATTGCTGACGTCGAGCAGCCACTCGCGCTGGGAGCCCGCGGAGCAATAGTCATCGGAGCCCAGGTAGAGGAAGGGAACGCCGTCGCTGCGGGAGAAATCCAGGAATTCGGTGGTCTCTCCGCTGGTGAATTGACCAAAGAAAATCGGATCGGGGCTCGCGGAGCAGGCGCTCGTGATGCAGCTCACGTCGAAGATGGACATGTAGGACGAGCCACCGAGCGATACTCGTGCCGCGAGGTAGTAGGAGCTCCCCTGCTTCCACAGCGCAACGCCGTTGACCGTTTCGCCGCTGCCGAACGAGAGCTTGAGCTGCGCGTGCGCGGGATCGGAGACGTCCCAGATCTCAACGCCGCCGCCAGCGGATCCGCCGCTGCTGACAGCGACGTACTGGTCGACTCCATCGACGTAGCTCGCGGAGCTTCGCGAGCCGATCTGTCCCAGGAAAACACCGGGGCACTGGGTCGCTTCACCGGGTGCCGGCGTGGCTTCAGAGCAGCGGTCATAGAGCTTGGCCTGCGTCATGTCGAAGACGAAGAGGCCGCCCGGGCCCGGGGGCTCGGCTGCCAGGAAGGCGTACCGCCGTCCGCCGAGGGTCGCGGCGTAGACCTGCTCACCATCCTTCTTATAGCTCTGGTAAAGAACCTTCGGATGCTCCTTGTCCGCGACGTCCACGATCGCCAGACCGGTGCCCCCATATCCCGCGACCGCCACCTCGTCATCCACTCCGGCCGGAGCGTCCGCGTCCACGAGCCTCAAGGTCCCATCTCCGTAGTTGCTGACGACGGGAAAGGCGCCTGGCCCGAGCTCGCTCTTCGGCTGCGGCGGGAAGCTCCTTGCATCCCATACCTGGACGCCGTTGAGGAGCGCGACGAAGAGATAGCCATTCTCCGCATCCAGTGACAAGAAGAACGGGAAGGCCGAGTACGGATCGGCGGATCCCCGGAATCTTGTCGAGTCGCGGCAGAAGGCCGGCCCAGTGAGGGCGGTGCAGTCGGGAATCGACGCGTCGAGCGGCTTCAAGCCACCCCAGCGGTTCGCGGGCACCGGTACCGCCGGCGTCGCGCAGGCCGAGAACTC
>DASXJP010000301.1:0-13714 GCA_036497345.1 Thermoanaerobaculia bacterium | reverse complement strand
CAGCAGGATCTCGAAGGAGCCGTCCGCCTGGGTTGAGACCTGATCCGAGAAGTAGTCTGCTCCCGAGAACCCGAGCCATGCGCCCGCGATCCCCTCGCCATCGGGTCCGAAGACGTGGCCGCGGACCGGAAACTGGCTGTGGAAGGACAGATCGAGGGTTGCGTCTTCCTGGCCGCGCCGCAGCGTCACCTGGCCTTCCACGATCCTCCGGCCGGCAACGGCGCTCACCTTCCATTCGCCGGGGCCGAGGTCTCCGATGCGGTAGGTCCCGTCCGGGGAGACGCTGCTGCGGGGGGTGTAGAACGAGTCATTCCCCGCGGAGACCTGGGCGGTCGCGAGCTGCTCCGGATCGAGGTGCAGGAGGCGCCCGGTCAGGGTGAGCGCCCGCTCCAACCGGATCACCGCTTCTTTCGCCGCGGCTTCGTCACAGGGGACGCGCTGCGAGCGATAGGCGGCGTACCCTTCCTTCCAGACGGAGAGCGCGCAATCGCTGCTCCCGGCGAACGTTTCCACCGTGAAGGAGCCGTCCGGGGCGGTGAGGCTCTTCCCGCCATCGAGCGCGCCTCGGCTCTCGACCCCCGCGCCCGCGACCGGCTCGCCCACGGGGCCGATCACCCGGCCGCGGATCTCCATGGTCTTGATCGGCTGGAGCCGCAGGTCGAGATGGCTCTCCGCGGCCTTGATCTCGACGAACGCCTCTGTCCGAGAGAACCGGTCTGCGCTCGCCGAGAGGTGGCACGTCCCTCCGGGAGGGAGGCTGCCCAGGCGGTACCGCCCGTCAGGGCCCGTGGAAGTGTCTGATCCACCTTCCTCGCAGCTCACGCGGACGCTGGCGCCAGGCACCGGAGCTCCGGTCACCGTACGAATCTGGCCGGTGAGGGAGGCGCCCCGCCGGAGGACGACGTCGAGATTCCGCAGGCCGCCTGTCCCTCCGAGCTGAGCCCCTTTCTGCAGGTACGGCGCGAAATTGTCCGCGGAGACCCAGACCCAGAAGACACCCTGCGCGATGGGCTCCAGGACGAACCGTCCCTTCGCGTCCGTGGTGGCCAAGGCGTTGCTGTTGGTCTGTGGACAGGGATTGTAGAGGTCGATGACGTCGCTGGGGGGCCCCACGGCCTCCATCGCCGCCGAGACCCGGGCGCCCGGAACTGGGCGGCCTTCCGGATCCACGACCCGGCCGGGAACGTGCCCGGAGGCGGGCAGGACGATCCAGAGAGGGTTCGGAGTCTCGTCGAGCGTCTGGATGAGCCGCGAGCGGTCGCGCCCGCAAGCGTAGAGCTCGAAGAGCCCCTTCGGCTCGACGTGGATCGAGAATCTCCCGTCGGCTCCCGTGACCTGGCGCGGACCTCGCCGGATGAACGGATAGCCCTCCGAGCCGCGTTCCGTGCTCCGGATCCAGATCGCGGTGCCGGCCCGCGGCCGGCCTTCGCCGTCGACCACGATCCCGTCGACCTTCCTGCCGGCATCGAGGGTGAGCCTGCCGACGTCAACCGCTCCGGCGGCGTCCGGCACGTTGATCCCGTTGCGGGTCAAAGGGGCAAAGTCCGGGTGGTCGATCCGCGGATCGAACCAGGAGGCCGGCAGGCCGCGCACCTCGAAGCGTCCGGTCGGACCGGTACGGGCGTGGTGGGCCTCCTGGTGCTCCTGGTCGTGGAGGGACCCACAACAGGCCGGAAATCCACCGAGGGCTCGCGTCAGCTCGATCTCTGCTCCCGGCAACGGCCGGCCGGCGGGGTCGGTGACCGTGCCGGTGATGGAACGGTCCTTCTCCGCCACGGGCCCGGAAGCCGGCTCCGCGCTCGACGCGGCGCTCAGTCCAAGACACAGAAGGAAGGACAGGAGGAAGGAGAGGCTGTCGGCGGCACGGCGTCGCTGCATTCGCATGGGGCGGTCCTCCCGGTATGATCCGGCCTTCAGCAAGTTTGATTCCAGGTACTCCGTCCCAGGAAAGGGAGTCTAAATCGCGGGATTCCAGTCCACGAAAACGGACACTGCGTCCAATTTCTTGGATTTGACGTTCCGTGTCAAAAAAACGGGGGGTGCGGCAACTTACTAGATGAGCGGCTTCCGCGGGGAAGGTTGGTCGCCCGGCCAACCAACGCGGAAAGCCTCCTCTCATTCAAAGGCGCGTGACAGATGTCGCGCGCCTCTTTTTTGGCTCTGGCCTCACTCTCCCGGGCTTTCGCCGAGATCTTGGAGCACTTTCGCGACAAGCTCTTCAGCCAGCCAGACTCCGCAGTCCTGAAGATGCCGCAGAAGAGGGGAGACAGCGGAGATGAGGCCTCTTTGCTTCGCCATTGCAAGGATGCCGACAGTGCCCTTGACCTGAAAGCCCAGAGCTTCGGCCGCCAAACGGGCCGGCCGGTCATCCGAAAGGAACCACTGAGCCTTCCGCTCTACGGCCAGGCAGATGGCCGAGGCCTCTCCGGAGTCGAGGTGAGTCCTGAGGAGACGGAACAGGTCAGAGTCTGGAGAGTGGCTGGTGACCTCGATCCAGTCGGCCTCGGCGACCTCGGCGCTGCCGGCCATCCCCTCCCCTTTCTTCACGACCTCGTCGTAGACGAGCTCAGGGATCAAGACCTGGCCGTAGATCTCGCGCAGCAGGCCGAGAGAGCTCACCAGACTGAGATGGATCAGGGGACCTGCGTCCGATACGACGATCAAGAACCGGTCCCGAGCTCACGGGCGAGCTCATCGGCATCGTAGTCGAAGGGCGTGACGTGGTGCTGGCCCATCAGCGCCAGGAATCGTGCAAGAGGAATCCCCGCGAGCTCGGCGGCCTTTCCATATCCTAGGCGCCGGGAGCGGACCTCTTCGAGAAGCCAGAGCAACCGCATCTCCTCCGCGATCTCGTCGGGTGCCCAGGGACGGTGCTGAAAGGCTTCATCTGGAAGATCCACCCTCACCGTCCGTGCTTTCGTCGCAACCTTACCCATAAACGAAGTATACCGAGGGCCGGCCCTCTCCGCACCCCCGGACACCTGTCCGCCCGCCCGCCGGACACCTGTCAACCGGACGGCCGGCCGGACGCCTGTCCAATCTCCTAAACCGCTGAAGAGTAAAGCTTTACCGGCCCTTCTGTCCATGGCACAGCCGTTGCCTATAGGAGCCGGCATGATCCAAGACACCGATTCCATGGACCAGATCGTCGACAAGGCGCCGGGGCTCTCCCGGCGCGTGAAGATTGGCATGGCGACCGCCGCCGGGGTGGCGATCCTGGCCGTCGTGCTGGCCCCCTCCCTCCAGCGGTGGGCGCGGGCCGAGCAGTCGGTCGATCTTGACCGGCTCCAGATCGCCACCGTCACGCGCGGCGACCTCCAGCGCGACGTCTCCGCCCAGGGGCGCGTCGTGGCCGCCAACCACCCCCGGCTGTACAGCCCGGCCCAGGGGATCGTCGCCCTGGCGGTGAAGGCCGGCGAGGCGGTCCGCAAGGGGCAGGTGCTCGCCACCGTCGAGAGCCCCGACCTCAAGTCGCAACTCGCCCAGGAGGCTGCGCGGCTCCAGTCGACGGAGTCCGACCTCGCCCGCGGCGAGCTCTCCGCCCGCCAGCAGAACCAGGGGGACGAGCAGACGGTCAAGCTCCGGCGCGTCAGCCTGGAGGCCGCCCACCGCGACCTGGAGCGGGCCGAGAAGCTCCGCAAGGAAGGGCTCCTCAACGAGGTCGACTACGAGCGCGCCCGCGACGCCGTGCGGGTGGCCGAGGTGCAGCTGGAGCAGGCGGACAAGGGGGGGAGCCTCGGCCGCGAGTCGCGCGACTTCGAGGTGCAGGACCGCCGCCGCCAGGTCGAGCGCCAGCGCCTGGTGGTGGCCGACCTCGAACGGCGGGTGGGGGAGCTGACCATCCGCGCCCCCTTCGACGGCCTCGTGGCCACCGTCGACGCCCAGGACCGCGACGCCGTGGCCCAGAACGCGCCGCTGCTCACCATCGTCGACCTCTCCAAGTACGAGATCCAGGTCGAGATTCCCGAGTCCTACGCCGCCGAGGCCGCGATCGGCACGCCCGCCGCGATCTCCTATGGCGGCCGCGAGGTCCCTGGCACCCTCACCGCCGTCTCTCCCGAGGTGCGGGCGGGACAGGTCGAGGGGACCGTGCGATTCCAGGGCGCGCCGCCCGAGGGTCTGCGCCAGAGCCAGCGGGTCTCGCTAAGGCTGATCTTCGAGACCCGTCCCAACGTCCTCAAGGTGGCCCGCGGACCGTTCCTCGAAGCCGGGGGCGGCCGGCAGGCCTACGTGCTCGCCGACGGCCTCGCCACCCTGCGGCCCATCCGCGTGGGCGCCACCAGCGTCTCCGAGGTGGAGATCGTCGACGGGCTGAAGGAGGGGGACCGCGTCCTCCTCTCCGACACCGAGCAACTCAACGGCGCCAAGACCGTCCTCGTGCGGCGCTGAAGTTTTTGATCTGACAATTTTTACGGAGGCCGCCATGCCGATGCTCAAGATGGACGACGTATCCAAGATCTACCGCACGGGGCTGGTCGAGACCCGGGCGCTGCGCGATTTCTCGCTGGAGGTGGACGAGGGGGAATTCGTCACCATCACCGGCCCCTCGGGGTCGGGGAAGACGACCTTCCTCAACGTCTCGGGCCTGCTCGACGCCTTCGAGCAGGGGAAGTACTGGCTGGACGGGATGGACGTCTCCCGCCTCTCGGACCGCGAGATGTCGCGCGTGCGCAACGAGAAGATCGGCTTCATCTTCCAGGGGTTCAACCTGCTGCCGGACCTCGACGTGTTCGACAACGTGGACGTCCCCCTGCGCTACCGGCGGCTGCCGGCGAGGGAGCGCAAGGCGCGCATCGAGAAGGCGATCGCCATGGTGGGGCTCTCCTCGCGCCTGCGCCACCTGCCGTCCCAGCTCTCGGGCGGCCAGCAGCAGAGGGTGGCCATCGCCCGCGTGCTGGCCGGCGATCCCAAGCTGATCCTGGCCGACGAGCCCACGGGCAACCTCGATTCCGCCATGGCGCGCGAGATCATGGAGATCCTCGAGCAGGTCAACGAGGCCGGGACGACCATCATCATGGTCACCCACAACCCGGAGCACGCGGCGCGCGCCCACCGGCAGCTCCACATCGCCGACGGCCGGCTGGTCGACTTCGAGCGGATCACGCCGTTCCCCCTCAACCGGGTGGAGCGCCTGGAGCCGGCCTCGCGCCAGGTGGCGGGGTAGCCAAGAAGGGAGACAATGTCATGCTGCTGTACAACCTCCGCCTGGCCTGGAAGAGCGTCCGGCGCTATCCGGTGCTCTCGGCGCTGATCCTGCTCGGCATCGCCCTCGGCGTCGGGGTCTCGACGACCTTCATCACCGCCTACCACGTGCTGGCGCGGGACCCCGTGCCGGGCAAGAGCGAGTCCCTCTACTACGTGCGGATGAATTCCTGGGGGGCGGCGGACGATCCGTTCCTTCGTACGCGTACGCCGCCACCGCTGATCACCTGGCGCGATGCGCTGGAGCTGTTGAAGAGCCGCATCCCTGTCCGCGGCACGGCGACCTTCGGCGCCCGCCTGACGGTCTTCCCGCCCGGCGGCGCAAGCCCTTTGCGCCAGCGGGGCCGGCTGGTCACCACGGATTTCTTCCCGATGTTCGCCGCGCCGTTCCGCTATGGAGGGCCGTGGAGCCGCGAGGCCGATGCCCAGGGGGCGACGGTGACGGTGATCAGCTCGGCGCTCAACGACCGCCTGTTCGGCGGCGCGGACAGCGTCGGCCGCACGATCCGGGTGGAGAAGGCGGAGCTGCGGATCGTGGGAGTGCTCGCGCCCTGGCGGCCGCGGGTGCGGGCCTACGCTCCGCTCAGCGATCCGCTGGCCGCGCCGGAAGCCCTGTTCCTCCCGCTCGCCCTGACCGCGTCGATGGAGATGCGGCCTGCCGAGATGCAGATGGATTGGCGGAACCCGGCGCCCGGCGAGGAGAAGCTCCCCTACGCCTCGCGGTTGATGATCAACGAGGTCCTGTTCATGGAGCTCTGGGCGGAGCTGCCGGACGCGGCCGCGGTCCGCGCCTACAAGAGCTTCCTCAACGCCTACGTCGCCGAGCAGAAGAAGCTCGGCCGCTTCCCGCACCCCGCCGACGTCCGGGTCACCTCCCTGCTCGACCTGCTGGACGAGTGGAAGGTAGTGCCGCCACAGACCAAGGCACTGGCCGCCATCTCGCTGCTCTTCCTGGTGGTGGCGGCGCTCAACCTGATCGGCCTGTTCCTGGGCAAGTTCCTGGCCCGGGCTTCCACGGTGGGAGTGCGGCGGGCGCTGGGGGCCAGCCGCTGGATGATCTTCGCCCAGCACCTCGTGGAGTGCGAGCTGATGGGGCTGGCCGGCGGATGCCTGGGAGTCCTGCTCTCGCTCGCCGGCCTCGCCGTGCTCAACCGCGTCTACGGTGACGGACCCGACGGCGTGCCGTTCTTCCAACTCGACCTGCCGATGCTGCTCGCCGCCGTCGCCCTGTCGCTGCTCGCCGGGGCCATCGCCGGTCTCTATCCCGCATGGCGGATCTGCGCCATCCCGCCCGCCCGTCATCTGAAGAGCCAATAGGAGAGCCCTGTCATGGAATTCGGGCCGATCTTCCGTTCCCTCCTGCGCAACCGCGCGCGGGTGATCCTCATCGTGGCCGAGGTGGCGCTCACGCTCGCCATCGTGGCCAACTGCCTGGGGCTGATCCTGGACACCCGGGCCAAGCTCGCCCGGCCCTCGGGGTTCGACGACGAGCACCTCATCGCCATCTATAGCAATCCCTTCGACGACCGCCTGCGGGACCCGAAGCTGCTCAATCAGCTCGTGGATCAGGACCGTCGGGCCCTGGCCGCCGTGGCCGGTGTCCGCGCGGTCTCGGAGACCGGCCTGCGCCCCTGGGAATCGAGCGGCAGTAGGACCTCAGTGCGCGTGCCCGGCACTCACGATGAGCCGGTCCCCACCCAGGCCGCCCAGGCGGATCCAGGGCTGTTCGACGCTCTGGGATTGCCCATCGTCCAGGGACGTGACTTCACCGAGGCCGAATACGACCACGGGGCCGACGCGCCGGCCGACGAGGTGCAGCCCGTGGTCGTGAGCCGCGCGCTCGCCGACCAGCTCTATCCGTCTGGCGATGCCATCGGCAAGGCGATCGCCATCGCTGACGAGTCGGAGCGCTTCACCATCGTCGGCATCGTCGACCGCTTCTACAACCCCTTCGGCGAGGCCTCCGAGAAGATCATGCTGTCGCCAGGCCGCTCAGCCGGTTTCGATTTCGGCGCCCACTATCTCGTCCGTACCCAGGGGAACCCCGGACCGCTCCTCCCGCAGTTGGAGAAGGCCCTGCTTAGCGTCGACAAAGGGCGTCTGGTCCGGCTGCGCACCGTGATCGAGGACCGCGACGAGTACCACGGCCGCGACCGGCTGCTGGTGGCCTCGCTCGACGCCGTGATGGCGCTGCTGGTGCTGGTGACGGCGCTGGGGATCGTCGGCCTGACCTCCTTCTCGGTGGCTGAGCGGCAGCGGCAGATCGGCACCCGCCGCGCCTTGGGGGCCGACCGGCTGGCGATCGTCCGCCACTTCCTGCTGGAGAACTGGATGGTGACCAGCTTCGGCGTCGTCCTCGGGGTGCTGCTCGCCTACGGCCTCAACTTCGGCATCGTCACCTGGGTCGCCGGAGCCAAGCTGAGCCCGGCCACGGTGGCCACCGGCGCCCTGGCCCTCTGGGCGATCGGCCTCGGCGCCTCCCTGGGCCCCGCCCTGCGGGGCTCCCGGGTACCGCCCGCGATCGCGACGCGGAACGTGTAGGAGGGCCCGGGTGGCGGCGCCTAGCCGGCGTGCGCCACCCCCTCCTGGTACTCCGGATGCCGTTTCAGGAACGTCTGCACGAACGGGCAGGTCGGCAGGAAGGTGGCCCCCTGCGCCTTGATCTGCTCCAAAGTGCCGCGGACGAGGCCCTCTCCGACGTGCCGGCCGCGCAGCTCTTCGGGCACGAAGGTGTGGAGGAGGTTGTAGGCGTCGCCCATCTTCACATATTCGATCGTCGCCTCGTGGCCGTCCACGCTGGCGTGGAACCTGCGGTTCTTCTCGTCGTTCTGGATTTCCAGGCTCATCGCGGTCCTCCTCGCCGCTTCCAGGGTTGCCAGGCGCTGCTCGGCCAGCCGGTCCGCGGCGGCGTGAGGCGGAAGACCCTCCGCCTGGGCGAGCCGGAGCACTTCGAGGAGGGTATCGTAGATCCCGTCGATCCGCCGCCTCGTCTCCTCCTCGCTCCAGCCCAGGATCTCCCGGCAGCCGCCGATGACGCCACCCGCGTTGGCCACGTAGTCCGGTGCGTACAGGATGCTCCGCTCGCTCAGCCGCCGGCCGTCGTCTTCCTCCCAGAGCTGATTGTTGGCGGCGCCGGCCACGACCTCCACCCGCAGGCCGGGGATCGTCACCGCGTTCAGGATGCCTCCCAGGGCGCAGGCGGCGAGGACGTCGGCCTCGACCCTCAGGATCTCTTCGGGATCGACGGCGCGGGCCCCTGTGGCCTCCACGGTCCGCCGGACGCGGCCGGGATCGACGTCCGCGACGATCAGCCGCGCTCCGGCCGCCGCCAGCCCGCGGGCGAGATGGAAGCCGACGTTGCCGCACCCCTGGATCGCCACCGTCCGCCCGGCGAGATCGTCCGTGCCCCAGCGGTGGCAGGCCGCCGCGGCCATGGCGCGGAGCACGCCGCGCGCCGTGTTGGGAGAGGGATCGTCGAGCACGCCCGCGACGTGCCGGGTCTCCTGGCGGATGATCTCCATGTCCGCCTGGCTGGTGCCGACGTCCTCCGCGGTGAGATAGAGCCCGCCCAGCCGCTCGACCGCGCGGCCATGGGCCCGGAAGACCGCCTCGCGGCCAGCGGCCTCGGAAGCGGCGTCGCGCAGGATCACCGACTTGCCGCCGCCGAGGGGGAGGCCGGCCATCAGGCTCTTGTAGGTCATGCCGCGCGAGAGGCGGAGGGCGTCCGTCAGCGCGTCCTCCTCGCGGGCGTAGGTCCAATAGCGCGTGCCGCCGGCCGCCGTCCCCGCCGCGGTGCTGTGGATCGCGATGATCCCCCGATAGCCGGCCTCCGGGTCGCGGCAGAAGACGACCTGCTCATGGCCGGTGCCGATCGGAATCTCTTCAAGAGTCAGGCTCAACGCTGTCTCCATGCCTCCCGTGCGCGGACCGCCGTATCCGAGAAATCGCTGAACAGGCCGTCCACGCCGAGGGAAAAAAATTGATCGTACTCCTTCCCGGGGTCGCCTTTGTGCTCGGGAGCGAGGAACGTGCCGTCGCTGCGGAATGTCCAGGGGTGGACGAGCAGACCCGCGGCGTGGGCGTCTTTCACCAGTGAGGTAGGAGAGAGGAGATGCTTATCGGGACCCTCCGGAACGATCATCCGCTTATCCGGGCCTATACCGTCCGCGTAGGCCGCGATCTCCGCCAGGCTTTTGGGAGCTGTGAGATCCCGATAGGTCCGCGGATCGCCCGCAACGGTGAAGTCCCAGGGCCGTCCTTCGGCCTCCATGAGCTGGATCAGGGGGAGATCGGTCACCTCTCGGAGCCTTTTTAGATTCCCTACCTCGAACGATTGGATATAGACCGGTGCCGTCCGCCCTCGGTACCCGTTCTCCTGGAGCAGGGCGAGCAGCGGCTCCTCCAGCGGCAGACCGATCGAACGAAAATAGGTGGGGTGCTTGGTCTCGGGATAGATGCCGATCCCCCGTCCGGTCTCGGCGCTCTTGCGTTTCGCCAGAGCGATCACCTCGGGGAAGGTGGGCACCTCGAATTGGCCGTTATAAGCCTGACTGCGGAACGGCAGCCGCTCCTTGGCCCGCAACGTTTTGATCTCGGCGAGCGTGAAGCCCTCGGTGAACCAGCCGGTGATCTCGCGGCCATCAATCCATTTGGTCGCTTTCCTCGACGCGAATTCTGGATGGTCGGCGACATTGGTGGTCTCGGAGATCTCGTTCTCATGGCGAACGATCAGGAAGCGGTCTTTCGTCGAAACCAGATCCGGCTCGATGAAATCGGCGCCCATTTGGATCGCCAATTCATACGAGGCGAGGGTGTGCTCGGGGCGGTAGCCGCTGGCGCCGCGGTGGGCGATGATGAGAGGAGTCAAGGGAGGTCCTTCATGACTGCAATCGCTCGTACTCCTCCGGCGTATCCACGTCCTGCACCACCCCGGCGTCCTCCACCGGCACCTCCAGGAGCTCCGCCTCGTGGCGGTGCCGGAGCTGGCGCAAGCCTACATCGAGATCGAGGGTTTCGATCTCCGGGATCAGCCGCGGGGCGATCGCCAACGGGTGGCCGCGCTTGCCGTGGAAGACGGGCTCGGCGATGGGCGCGCCGGACTCCCGCATCCGGCGGAGGAGCTCGATCACGGTCTCCGCCTGGAGATTGGGGAGGTCGGCGGGGGAGACCAGGAGCGTGGCGCCGCGCCGGGCCAGCTCCTCGGCCCCTCCCAGGGCGCCGATCCCTTCCCGGATCGACGACAGCATGCCGCGCCCGGGATCGGGGTTCACGGCGCTCTCGATGCCGGACCGCCGGGCCCAGCCCCGCAGGTCCTCGTCCTCCGGAGCCGTCACCAGCACGATCTCCTCGACGCCGCCGCCGAGCAGGGCGTTCACCACGCCGGCCACCAGCGGACCGCCGTTGAAGGGGAGGAGCAGCTTGGGCCGGCCCATCCGGCGGGAGGCGCCGGCGGCGGGGAGGATGGCGACGGTGGCTCCCGATTCCATCGATCTCAGGCCTCCAACCGCCGCGCCAGCACGAGCGTCCGGTCGTCCGCGAACGGCACGCCGCGGGCGAAATCCTCCAGATCCCGTCCCAGGACGAGGGCGAGACCCCCACAGGTCTCGCCCTTGCCGCGCAGGCAGGCCTCCTTGAGGCGGTCCAGGCCGTACTCGTTCCCTTCCGGGTCCTCGGCCTCGACCAGACCGTCGGTGTAGAGGACGAGGATCTCTCCGGGAGCGAGCGCCGTCTCGCCCGCGCGGTAGGACGCCTGGGGGAGGAGGCCGAGGGGGACGCCGGTCGATCCCAGCTCCTCGGCGCAGCCCGAGGCGCGCAGGACGAGGGGCGGGTTGTGGCCGGCGTTCGTGTAGCGCAGCCGTCCGGTCACAGGCTCCAGGATGCCCAGGAAGGCCGTGGCGTACTTCTCGGGCGGTGTGCGGCGGTAGAGCAGGCGCGAGAGGCGGGCGCAGATCTCGTCCGGCGGCAGGCCGTCCTCGATGGGCCCGGTCGAGAGGGCCTGGAGGGAGACGGTGAGCAGCGAGGCGGCCATCCCCTTGCCGGCCACGTCGGCGATCATGAGCACGTCGGCCGCCCTTCCGCGGAGCGGCTGGCCGCGGGCTGGTAGCCGCCGTCCTTGCCCTTGAGCAGGATGGCGCCGCGG
The DNA here is from genome assembly GCA_036497345.1 of Thermoanaerobaculia bacterium. GTDB lineage: Bacteria > Acidobacteriota > Thermoanaerobaculia > Multivoradales > UBA5704 > DATARR01. The sequence continues at coordinate 2,373 of DASXJP010000301.1, read as the reverse complement.
TCGGGGCGCAGGTGGTCGAACACCCGGTCGAGGATCAGCTCCAGGAGCTCCTCCAGGGTGAGCGAGCGGCCGAGCGCCTGATGGACCTCGTTGAGGATCTTGAGCCGGTCGGCGTACCGCTGGAGGTCCGTCCCGCCCGCGGCCGGCACGCTCTGGCGGTCGAGCAGCTCCGAGGCGCGGCGGAACACGGTGCCGTCGAGGAAGTCGTCCGCGGGCTCGGCGGGCTTGGCCGGCGCCGCCGCCGAGATGCGGAGCACACTGTTGGAGATCTTGATGACGTCCCCTGGACCTACCCGCGTCGGCTGCTGGATCGCCTGCCCGTTGACGATCGTCCCGTTGCGGGACCCGAGATCCTCGACGAAGAGCTCGCCGCCGGTCCGGAAGAGCCGCGAGTGCCGCCGGGAGGCGAACGGGTCGGAGAGCGTGACGTCGGCGTCCAGCGCCCGGCCGACGACGAGGGAGTCGCCGCGGAGGGGGTGCTCGAACGGAGCGCCCTCGGCGGGGGTGACCTGGAGGTGGAGGGGGGTGTCCACGATAGGCTCCAGCCCTCAGCCTATCAGACTAGAATAGGCAAGATGCTCTCTCTGTTAGACTTCCTTGGTACTGGGGAGGTTAGAGCCGTGATCAAAGTGAATCTGAAAGACGCCGAAGGAGACCTTGAGCACCTGGTTGAGGAAGCTGCGGGTGGCGAGGAGGTGATTCTCACCCGAGGAGATGGGGCTCGGTTTCGGATCGTGCCACTGCAACCCGCGGCAACGGAGTCGCAGGAACCCCCTGCTCGGCTCGGAGCCATCGGGAATTCTCTGGATCACTACATGGGACTCTGGTCAGCGGAGGAAGCGGACGAGTTCCTGAAGGCTATCGAGGTCTTCGAGGAAATTGACGAGTCCCTCTGGTCATGAGGCTCCTGCTCGATACAAACGCCTATTCGGCGTTGGTGGAAGCACGACCGGATGTTGGCCAACGTATTCGCGAAGCAGACGAGGTGGTGATCTCGACCGTAGTCTTGGGAGAGATCCTTTTTGGCTTTCACAATGGCTCTCGATATGAGCAGAACCGGCGGGTCCTCGATAGGTTTCTCCGTGAGCCCAATGTCCGCGTCGTTACGTTGACGTTGACGACCGCGGAGCGTTTCGGGGAGATCTTCGCCAATCTTCGCAAGCGAGGTAAGACGATCCCTACGAACGATATCTGGATTGCTGCCCAAGCGATCGAGAACGGTGCGGATCTACTTTCCTCTGACCCGCACTTCGGGTACGTCGAGAATCTGTCCTGGCTCTCGTTTTCTGCGCGCTGACCGAAGCTTGAGCTCTACAGCTCAAACGGCTCGCACCCCTCGAACGTACGTCGCTTCCGCCGGAGCTCCTCGACGTTGGGCACCTGCTCGTACATCCTGGTGAGCATATTCAGCCAATCCTCTCCGGTCCTGGGGCGGTTTTTCCGTAGAGCCTTGACATCCTCCGGAGTGACTGGGATATCCCTTTCGAGGTTGAGGAGGTCAGGTTTTTTCGAGCTCATCGAATCGGTCCCGCATGCCTTGACGATCAAAGTAATCCCTGACCTGGCTGCGGTCAACCCCCGGCAGAGTCAGGAGGAACCGGACATCGGCCATATCCTGGAACGTTCTTGTGGGATCGTTCTTCATGGCGTTGACCTTCAACGCGGCCATATGCTCGGGTTTCGGCACTCGGATCGGACGGCCACCCGGGCCCGTCGCGATCTTGCAGGCGGCAAAGATCTCTCGGCTGGTCTCGGCTCCCACGTAGACAAAATCGAGGTTTCCCCAGTCCGGGTTGGGGTGTTGGTGGTTCGAAAACCCACTGGATCGGTGGAGCGTCTGATAGCCGCGGGATTCCAGGAAACGGATGAGATCGTCCTGCGCGGAGGATTCGACGATGAGATCGAGATCCAGGGTCGTTCGGGGAAGCCCGTAGGCGACGATGGCGACTCCACCGATGACCGCGAAATGGACGCCTTTCTCTGCAAGAAAATCCGATACGACCGCGAGGACGTTCTCGAAGTTCAAGGCGCTTACCCCACCACCGGCAACCCATGCTTGGGTCCCAGCCGCCCCGGATCCATCCCCGCCGCCTCGCGCAGCGCGGCCTCGGTGTAGCGCTGGACCATGGTGCCGCGCCACTGGGTCTGGAAATCGGTGTTGTCCATGGGGGTCGCGACCTTGCGGGTGAGCTTCGCGGCCTCGGCGATGTTTTCCGGAGTGAGCTTCTTTCCGACCAGAAAATCGGCGCTCTCCTGGGCGGCCAGCGGATACGAGGCCACGGCGCCGAGATAGATCCGCGTCTTCTCGACCGTGCCGTCCGGCGCCGTCCAGAGGGCGGCGGCGGCGGAGAGGACGGCGAAGTCGATCGAGCC
>DASXJP010000300.1:0-5190 GCA_036497345.1 Thermoanaerobaculia bacterium | reverse complement strand
GAGCACGGGAGGTGGCGTTGAAGCGCGGGCTGGAGGTTACCGGTCGTCTTGGGCTTCTGGGTGAGGCGGCGAAAAGGAAGTTGGTCTACCTGCCGGATGTTTTCGAGCGTCTTCAGCGAACGAGCTTCCGCACAAGTCCTGGGCTTTTACAGGCTCTCCTAGGTGAACAACGGTGAGTCTTCTCGAGCACCGAAGGGGATATCCATGCGAAGCATGACCGGCTACGGCGAAGCGTCGGGGGAGAACGCCCGGCATGGGATCACGGTGAGCCTGCGGGCGGTCAACCACCGCTTCCTGGACCTCCAGCTCCGTCTCGGCGAGGAGCTGCGGGGGAGCGAGGCGGCGTTGCGCGATGTGATCGGCAAGGAGGTCTCGCGCGGCCGGGTCGAGGCGCGGGTGGAGCTGCGGCCCATCGCGGAGCGGAAGGCGACGGTGCAGGTCAACATGAGCGTGATCCGCGAGGCGCACGTGGCGGTCCACCAGCTCGTGGAGAACGGGCTCATCGAGCGCGGCTTCTCCGCCGGGGACCTGACGCGCCTCCCCGAGGCCTTCCGGGTCGACCTGGGGGTGGAGGAGTGGACGCCGGAGGACGAGGAGCTGCTGCTGCGAGTGACCCGCGAGGCCGTGGCCCAGCTCGTCGCCAGCCGCGAGAAGGAGGGGGCCAGCCTCGTCGGAATCATGGATGAGAAGCTCCGGGGGATGGAGGAGACGGTCACCCGGCTCGACACCCTGCGCGGCCCGGTGCGCGAGGAGATGGCGGCGGCCCTCCGGCGGCGCCTGGCCGAGCTGCTGGGCGGCCAGCCCCTGGACGAGACCCGCGTCGCCCAGGAGGTGGCCCTGCTCGTGGACCGCAGCGACGTCAGCGAGGAGATCGACCGCCTGCGCTCGCACGTCGAGCACTTCCGGGCCGTCATGCGGGAATCCGCGGCGGCCGGCAAGCGCCTCGACTTCCTCACCCAGGAGATCTTCCGCGAGCTCAATACCCTGGGCGCCAAATGCCGCAACGCCGAGATGACCCGCGCCGTGCTCGACGCCAAGGTCCTCTGCGAGCAGATCCGGGAGCAGGTGCAAAACGTGGAGTAGGTGATACGATACCCCCCGGCCGTACCCTCCTCCGGCACCTTTTGAGCGAATTGATGACACCCGGCGAGCTGTTCATCCTCTCCGCCCCCTCGGGAGCGGGCAAGACGACCCTCATCCAGAACCTGGTGAACGGCCGGTTCTCCGATCTGGGCGAGCTGGCCTTCTCGGTGAGCCACACCACCCGGCAGCCGCGCCAGGGGGAGCTCGACGGCCGGGACTACCACTTCGTCGATCACGCCACCTTCCTGGGGATGATCGAGGCCGACGCCTTCCTGGAATGGGCCAAGGTGCACGACAACTACTACGGCACCTCGCGGCAGGAGGTCTTCCCGCGGCTGGAGAAGGGGATCGACGTCCTGCTGGACATCGACGTCCAGGGGGCCGAGCAGGTGGTCTCCAGGGTCCCGGAGGCGCACGGCATCTTCGTGCTGCCGCCGGGCTACGAAGCCCTGGAGCGGCGGCTGCGGGGCCGGGGGCTGGACGACGACGAGACGATCGCCCGGCGATTGGCCGTGTCCGTCGGAGAGGTCAATCGTTACGATCGGTATCGATATGTTATCATCAACGATGATGCCCGCCGGGCGAGCGAGGCGCTCGCCGCCATCATCCTGGAGAAGCGCTACCGGCGGGAGCGCATGCAGTCCCGCGTCCAGGAGATCCTGCGCGACTTTCAGGACCGGAGCCAAACCCCTCCGACTTAGAATTCAACAGGCGGCGATCGGGAACGCCGCCAAGGAGAACGTTTCCTATGGATGAGAAAGGGCCGACGATGGACAGCAAGTTCCGTCGTGTGCTCGTGGCCGCCGGCCGTGCCGAGCAGCTCATGCGGGGCGCCCGCCCCAAGGTGGAGGCCGGGAAGCGCAAGCCCACCCGGGTGGCGCTCGAGGAGGTCGATCACCAGTTGATCGACTGGGGCTACGGCCCGCCGCCGCAGCCCCAGGAGGCCGAAGCTCCGGCCGCCGAGGAGCCGCAGCCGGCCGAGGTGCACTAGGCAGACAACGATCTGTAGGGGCGGCCCTAGGTGGCCGCCCTGGTCCGAAACAATAGGGCGGCCACCTAGGGCCGCCCCTACATTTTCCAAAGCCATGAGCCGACCTTTGAGAGTCCTGCTGGGCATCAGCGGCGGGATCGCCGCCTACAAGTCGGCCGAGCTGGTGCGGCTCCTCCGCAAGGAGGGGCACGAGGTGCGGTGCGCCCTCACCCGGAGCGCCGTCTCCTTCGTGACGCCGCTGACGCTGGAGGTGCTCTCCGGCCAGCGGGTCTACCAGGAGGAGTACCTGGCGGCGACCGGCTCGGGGGAGGAGGAGCACATCACGGCCGCGGCCTGGGGCGAGGTGCTGTGCGTGGCTCCCGCCACCACGCACGTGCTCGCCCGGCTGGCCCTGGGGCTCGGCGACGACTTCCTGACCACCACCGCCCTCGCCTTCGCCGGCCCGGTGGTGGTGGCGCCGGCCATGCACTCCGAGATGTGGCGCAAGGAGGCGACGCGGCGGCACGTCGAGACGCTGCGGCGCCGGGGGGTCTGGTTTGCCGGGCCGGTCGAGGGGCCGCTCGCCTCGGGGGAGGTCGGCATGGGGCGGATGGCCGAGCCGGAGGAGATCGCGCGGGCGATCGCGGCCGCCTGCGGCGGCGGACCGCTCGCCGGACGCACGGTGCTGGTCACCGCCGGCCCCACCCACGAGCCGGTCGACCCCGTCCGCTTCCTGGGCAACCGGTCGAGCGGCCGCATGGGCTTCGCGCTCGCGGCGGAGGCGGCGCGGCGGGGGGCGCGGACGATCCTGGTCGCCGGGCCGGTGGAGCTTGCCACGCCGCCGGGCGTGATCCGGATCGACGTCACCACCGCGCGGGAGATGGAGCGGGCCGTCCACGAGCGCGCGGTGGAGGCGGACCTGATCGTCATGGCGGCGGCGGTGGCCGACTTCCGGCCGCGCCAGGCCGCGGAGCGCAAGATCAAGAAAGAGCAGGGGCTGCCGGCCATCGAGCTGGAGGAGAACCCGGACATCCTGGCCGGGCTGCGGGCCGTGGCGCCGCGGGCCGTCCTGGTGGGGTTCGCGGCGGAGACCGACGACCTCGAGCGCAACGCCCGGACCAAGCTGGAGCGCAAGGGGGCGGACTTCCTGGTCGCCAACGACGTCTCCCGCTCGGACATCGCCTTCGGCAGCGGCGACAACGAGGTCACCGTCCACCGCCGGGAGGGGGAGCCGGTCTTCCTCTCGCGGCGCCCGAAAGTAGAGCTCGCGGGCTCGCTCTTCGACCTGTTCGCGGCTAGACTCTCCGCGTGAGCGTCCCATTGCGGCCAGCCCTGTCCGACCTCCTCGCCTACCTGGGCGAGATGGGGTACGGCGATCTCTATCTGAATCCTGGGAAAGCGCATCCCACCGTGGCGGCGGCTCCCGCTCCTGCGGCTCCCCCGGCTCCGGTGGACGAGGAGACCGCCGGGCGGATCGCCGAGCTGACCGCTCTCGCCGGGGTGGCGGCGGCCTGCACCCGCTGCCGGCTGGCCGAGGGGCGCAACAAGGTCGTCTTCGGCTCCGGCAATCCCACCGCGGAGCTGATGTTCGTGGGCGAGGGGCCGGGGGCCGACGAGGACCGCCAGGGGCTCCCCTTCGTGGGCGCCGCCGGCGAGCTCCTGACCCGGATCATCCAGGCCATCGAGATGACCCGCGAGGAGGTCTACATCGCCAACGTCGTGAAGTGCCGCCCGCCCGGCAACCGCGACCCCCAGCCGGACGAGGTCGCCGCCTGCCGCGGCTATCTCGACAAGCAGATCGCGCTCGTCCGCCCCCGGGTGCTGGTGGCGCTCGGGAAAGTCGCGGCGCAGGCCCTCCTGGGCAACGAGGCGCCCATCGGCCGCATGCGCGGGCAGTGGTACCAGGTGCAGGGGATCCCGACCATGGTCACCTACCACCCGGCGGCCCTGCTGCGGAACCAGGCCCTGAAACGCCCCACCTGGGAAGACATGCAGCAGGTACGTGATTTCCTCCATTCCAGAGCCCTTTGATTCCATAGCATCTATAAGCTGGACAGTTCTTCAGAAGAGTGTTAACTTGGGCTTTATACTGAAGTCCCATATTTTTTTGCCTGGATGCTAATTCCGGAACCGACCGAGACCGTCACCACCTTCGAGGACTTCCTCAAGGCGGTGGAGCCGAAGCTCAAGCGGCTTCTGGCGCAGTATCACATCCCGAGCGATGATGCCGAGGACGTGCTTCAACAGGCGTTGCTCGCCCTGCTGTACCAGTGGGAGCGGGTGCGCGATCCGGACAGCTGGCTGTTCGGCACGGTGAGGCGTTACTGCCTGATGTACTGGCGCACCCACCGGCGGCGGATCTACAACGCCGTCGACTCGACGCTCCTGGAGCTGCTGTCGGCCCCGATGGCCCCGTCGCAGGAGCGCGCGGACCTGATCTGTGATCTGGAGAGCCTGATCGACCGGCTCCCGCGTCGGTGCCGCTCGGTGCTCCGGTTGCGGTTCCGGTTGGGGTATGAGCCGACCGAGGTGGCGCAGATGCTCGGGTACCGGGAGTCGAGCATCGGCAAGATCACGACGCGGTGCCTCGCGGCGCTGTCGCGGGAGCTGTTGGCCTCCGGGCTGATAGAGTCTCTTCCCGAGCCCGACCCGGAGAGCCGTTGACGCCAGGGTCGCCGGAATCGTTGTAGATTGCTGTAAGTGATGTCCGAGCCGTCTCAGCTCCCATCCTCCGACCGACTGCTCTCCAGGATCACGGCGCTGGATTCGCCCCTGGTGCGGCTCTGGGGCTGGCCGGGGAGCGGCCGGACGGCCGTCCTGGAGGCGCTGCTCGCGCGCCACGGCCGCCAGGCCCTGGGGCTGCCGCTCGCCGCGGTGGGCAGCGAGGCGGTCCTGCGGGAGGCCCTGGAGGGGGCGCGCGAGGTCGGCGTCCGCTGGCTGGTGGCGAGCGGCCGGCCGGACCCGGAACGGATCGCCCAGGCCGAGCGCTGGCTGCTCCCCGGGCAGCGGCTGGTGCTCGCCACCGACCAACGGCCGGGGCCGTCAGCCCTCTCCCAGGGCATCGTGCCCCCCCAGGAGATGTTGCTCTGCGATCGCGAGATCGCCGAGCTCTGGCGTCTCCTGATCGGCGGCGAGCT
>DASXJP010000299.1:0-6861 GCA_036497345.1 Thermoanaerobaculia bacterium | reverse complement strand
CGAAGCCTCACCCTCGGTCCCTCTCCACTTCGTGGAGAGGGGGCCAGGGGGTGAGGCTTCGGAGGGCAGGACGCCCCAGAGGGCATGAGGGCTGTGGGCGAGGCCCTCCTACCGCACCCGCACCACCACCAGCGTCACGTCATCCTTCACCGCCTCCCCCGCCGTCCACGCCTCGGCGGCGCGGCTCAGCCCGGCGATGATCTCCTCGGGCGCCTGGCGTCCCAGCTCCTCGAAAAGACCGCGGACCCGCGGATATCCCAGCGGGTCCCCCTCGCCGTTGGCCAGCTCGGGGAGGCCGTCGGTCATCAGCAGGATGGCGTCCCCGGGAGACAAATCCAGGCGGCTCTCCTCGTAGTCGAAGGCGAAGCCGCCGAGGGGCATGCCCTGAAGGGAGATCTCCTCGGCCCGGCCTTGCGCCGCGCGGTAGACGAGCACCGGCGGCATGCCCGCCGAGGAGAGAGTGAGGACGCGGTCGCGCAGGCGGGCCACGGCGAGCCCCATGGCCATGCGGCCCAGCTCCATGCGGCGGACGGCCCGGGCGGCTTCATCGAGCAGCTCCCGCGGCCCCCGCTGGCCGGCGAAGGCCGAGAACAGGCTCTTGACGGCGGTGACCATCGTCCCCGCCCGCGCGCCGTGGCCGGTGGCGTCGCCGATGGCGGCGGTGAGCGCGCCGTCCGCGCCGAGGTGGAAATCGTAATAATCGCCCCCCACCTCGGTGGCCGTGCGCATGGAGACGGCGATCTCGAATCCGGGGTTCTCGGGCAGCGTCTTGGGGAGCAGGGAGAGCTGGAAGCGGCGGGCCTCCTCGAGCTCGGCGCTCTTGCGGTCGTACTCGGTCTGGAGCAGGGCCTGCTCGATCTCCCGCTGCTGGCGCAGCCGCTCCTGCTCCAGCAGCCGGTCCTGATGGAGCCGCAGATCCGCGGCCATCTGGTTGAAGGTCGCGGCGAGCTTGCCGATCTCGTTGCGCGAGCGCACCGGCACGCGCGTTTCGAGGTCCCCGTGGGCGATCCGCCCGGCCCCCTCGGTGACCAGCTTCAGGTCGCGCGTGACGCGGCCCGAGAGCGGCAGGATGCCGAGCAGGGCGAGGCCGATCAGCCCCAAGCCGTAGCCGAAGTTGCGCGCCGCCGTCTGCCGGACCTCGGCGAGCGGCATCCGGCGGGCGATGCCGAAGGCGACGCCGCTCTCCGGATCGCGGGTGGTCGCGAACACCCATTCGCCGTAGGCCCAGCGGACGGAGGGCTTCTTGACGCCGACCACCAGCGGCATCTTGCGCAGCGTCTCGCGGTCCTCCGGGCTGACGGTGTGGAGGTTGCCCTGGGCGTCGAGCGCGAAGGGGATCTCCCCATCCCCCGCCCGGCTGTGGGCCAGCACCCGGCGCAGCACCTCGTCGCCATGCACCTGGGCCCGGACCTTGCCCACCACGGCGCCGTGGTCGTCCCAGACCGGCGCCTCGAAGTCGCGGCCGAGGACGGCCCGGTCCCGCCGGGCCTGCTCCACGGCGGCCTGTCGCTGTCTTTCCTCCGCCATCTCCCTCGCGATCGCCCGCCGGCGCTTTTCGGCCGCGGCCGCGAGCGCCTCCTTACCGGCCTCCTCCTCTGCCTGGACCTTTGTCAGGGCCTGGGGATCGATCCCCGGGACCCCCTCCAGCCCCTTGTGGACCTCTTTGAGGATCTGCGGGACGTCGATGACCACCTTCATCATCGCGGGAGGCACCGGAACGGTGGGGGCCTGGCCGGAGCCGGCCGGCGGGGCGGGCGGGGCGGGAATCCCGGCGGCCGGAAGGTGGTGCTCCGGGTGTGCGGGAATGAATTCCAGCGATGTCACGAGCGACGCCGCGTCACCGAAGCCGAGGACCATCCGGCCCAGGAGGGGATCGGGTTTCCCCTGGCGCTTCGCCTCCGCGGCGTTGAGGAGATCCTGGACGGGGACGTCTCCGATCCGCTGGACGCCCTGCCCGAGATCGCTCCGGATCGACGCCATGCGGCCGTCCATCTCCCTGGACAGCGTCCGCGCCTCCGCCTCCGTCGCCTGGCGGACGGCCCGCAGGGACGTGTAGTAGGAGTAGAGGACGATGCCGGTGAGCGGCACGACGGCGAGCAGGAGGAAGGCGAGGACGAGCTGAGTGCGGAGCTTCATCGGGAGAGGTACGCAGGGGCGGGGCGGAGGTTCTGGCTCATCACGTCTCGTCGATGATTCTCAACTGATCCGATCGGGGGGTGGCAACGACCTCGATGCCACATTCCGTCCGGAGCCGCCGGATCAGCTCTCCCGAGATGGCGCGTTCCCGTCCGCGTTTCCAGGTCTTGCGCTCGCCATGAGGACCGAACAAGGCGAGCGCCTCCGATCGCGCGGGGTCATGGCGAAGCCAGTAGAAGATCCCTCGAAAGCCTGCCCGGAAAAGATTTGCAGCCCAGGACTGGGGACGCTGATAGGGTACGAGCGTGCAGATCTCGGCTGTGATCCCGAACCTGCTGGCTTGCCGAGAGGTCACATCGGCGGCCAGATAGCAGGTCCCCTGTGGCTCCGGCAGGTCGAAACGCCCGTCCATCGTGCTGCCGAACCACCAGGGTCCCCTCCCTTGGCGAACGACGCGGAACCATCGGCTCCCGGCGGACAAGATCCGAGCGGGGAAACCTTCGAGGCGGGAGGAATCGTCCGGCGGGAAGCTGAGGGTGGGGAATTGCCGGACCGGTCTCAATGGGAGGAAAAGCGCCGCGCCGCATCCCGCGCGAGCGTCAGAAGAGGCTTCATGTCCACACCGTCACGGAGGGCTTCGACGACGGATCGTCCATCCAGGGCGGCCATGGACGAAACCAGCCAGCCGGCCAGTGTCCAATCGTCCACCCCACTGCCGCGGAAACATTGAAGGATCTCCGGCAATCCTGGCAGAACTTCGTTCCGGTGGTTGAGCTGGAAGGTCGGATAGACGACCACCCCGTCCGCGGTTTTCAACCCCAACAGGGTACGGCGCTCCCGGCGGTCCGCCACCGCCTGCCGGGAGATCCCCCCAAGGAGCTTCGCAACCTGCCCTCCACTATAGAACGGGCCGAGAAGATCGTCCCAACGGGAGGGCTCGGGGACCGTGGCGAGCATGCGCCGGGCGACGTCCTCCGGTCGTCCGATCTTCTCCAGAGAACGCCCCTGCTCAGCATAGGAGGAGAGCCGCTCTTCGAGCCCTGCCCGGACCTGCTGAGTGATCTTGTCGATGTAGGCGGAGCGGGTCATGGCATGACAGTACACCCCGCCTCTCAGCACGTCAAGGTTGTCAAGGGCCTCACTACAGGTGAAAAAACGCCCCCAGCAGCCGCAGGATCTCCTCGAAGTTGGCGCGCCGGAATTCGCGGCGGTACCCCTCCTCGGTGACTTCGCTGATCCGCTTTCTCTCCTCGGGCGGCAGGGAGCCGAAGGCGCGGCCGGCGAGCTTCTCGTCGAAGTCGCGCTGGGCCACGGCGCTCCGGCCGGACCACCAGGTCTGGAGGCGGTCGTCCTCATCGTAGAAGGCGTAGACCGGAATGCGCTGATTCTCCCGCCTCCAGAGGAAAAAATTCATCACGTCGAGGTTGGCGTCGCGGGGGAAGATCCGCAGCTCCCATCCAGGGGTCTTCTCGGCGACGCGGACCCAGGTCGGGAGCGTGTGGTAGACGTCCGGGCACCAGTCCTCGCCGATGGCGAGCACCTTGAGCGGTGGCAGCCGGCGCAGGAATTCCAGGTCCTCGTCGGTATAGGCGGGGTCGCGGTGGACCTCGTCGAACGTCTTGCCGTTGCGGCGGACCGTCCGCCGGTAGGAGGAGTAAGGGAGGCCGCGGCTCCAGATTTCAGGCGAAAGCGGATTCATAGCCCCAGGATATACCCGAAGCCGGGCGAGGGGGTTGTGGTAGATTCCCCTCCAGCTTCTCTTCTCCCTGTCTCAAGGAGGTCGCGATGAGCGCTTTGCGTCGTTACCTGCTGTCAGCCGTACTCTTCCTCGGGATCGCGGCCTTGGCCGCGGCCCAGACCACCGGCGGCATCGTCGGCCGGGTGACCGACGAGGGCGGCGGGGTCCTGCCCGGGGTCACCGTCGAGGCCAAGAGCCCGGCGCTCCAGGGGTCGCGCACGGCGGTGACGGACAGCACCGGCACCTACCGGCTCACCCTGCTCCCCCCAGGCGGCTACACGGTCTCCTTCACCCTCGAAGGGTTCGCCGCCGAGTCGCGCCAGGGGGTGGGCGTCGGCCTCGACAAGGACACCACCCTGAACATCACGCTGCGGGCCGCTCTCTCGCAGGAGATCACCGTCACCACGGAGCAGCCGGTGGTGGACACCACCACCACGGCGGTGGGGGCCAACCTCGACACGCGCGCCATCGAGACCCTCCCCACCGGCCGCAACTACACCTCGGTGGTGCAGATCACGCCGGGGGTCTCCTCGGACGCCAACCCCGAGAACACCGACCAGTCGTCGATCGCCGTCTACGGCTCGACCGGAGCGGAGAACGTCTACTACATCGACGGCGTCAACACGACGGGCGCCGAGTACGGTTTCCAGGGCAAGGAGCTCAACTTCGAGTTCATCCAGGCGGTGGACGTGAAGACGGGCGGCTACCAGGCCGAGTTCGGGCGCTCGACAGGCGGCGTGGTCAACGTGATCACCAAGTCGGGCGGCAACGAATTCCACGGCGACGTCTTCGGCTACTACGACAACGATTCGCTGCAGAGCAACGCCGAGCCGGTGGTCTCGACAGGCGGCACCGCGGCCGGTTTCACCCGCGAGGACTGTGGGATCGACGTCGGCGGCTTCCTGGTGCGCGACAAGCTCTGGTTCTTCGCCGCCTACGACCGGGTGGACAACACCGACAAGACGGCCCTGCCCGCGGGCCCGATGGCCGGCCAGGTGGTCGAGTCGAAGAGCACGCGCGACCTGGGCGCGGCCAAGCTCACCTGGAAGCTCTCGGAGAGCCAGTCGGTGGTCGGCAGCTTCTTCCAGGACCCGCGGGACGACACCGGCGCGATCAACGACGCCCAGCACACGCTCAACGGCGATCCCCTCACCTATCAGGGGCTGCGCGGCTTCGGCGGCAAGGACTACTCGCTGCGCTATCAGGGGATCCTCGCCACCTCCTGGCTGCTCACCGGCCAGGTGGCCGAACATAAAGAGAAAAATTCGGTCGGTCCGGCGAGCAGCGCCGGCGACGTGGTGCAATTTCGGGACGTCGACAACAATTTCTTCCAGACCGGCGGCTTCGGGCTCCTCCAGTCCAAGGACTTCAAGCGCGATTCCGCCAACGCGTCGCTCACCCGCTATCTCACCAACCATGAGATCAAGGGGGGCCTGGAGTACGAGCGCCAGCAGGCCGAGGTCGTCCGCCGCTTCTCGGGCGGCCAGCAGATCGACGTCTATTCGAACGGCGGCCATCCGGTCTACAGCCACTCCTACTGGACCACGCCGGACGCGACGCCCGACAACGCGCCGGTCTCGGAGCTCAACGCCAATACCGAGCACAGGAACACCTCCGCGTACCTTCAGGACCGCTGGACCGTCAGTTCCAACTTCAGCGTCGACCTGGGCATCCGCTGGGACCGCCAAGAGATCATCGGCGCCACAGGGAAAAAACAGATCGATTTGAAGAAGGACTTCGCGCCGCGCCTGGGATTCGTCTGGGATCCTTCGGCGAACGGCCGTTCGAAGCTGTTCGGCTCGTACGGCCGTTACTACGAGCAGATCCCGATGGATCTGGTCGTCCGCTCGTTCTCGTTCGAGCGCCAGGCGCGCATCTTCAACTACAGCCCCACGAGCACGACCCCCGATCCCGGCGCGGAGGCGGACCTTGGGCAGGGCTCGACCATCTTCGGCGGCGCGACGGAGCCGTCGGACCCGAACCTGCGCAACCAGTACATCACCGAGGCGATCCTCGGCTACGAGCGCGAGGTGCTCCCGGATCTGGCGGTGGGCGTCAAGGGGATCTACCGCGATTATGGAGAGGTCATCGAAGACTTCCTCTGCCTGACCGACGGCACCTACTGCATCGGCAATCCGGGCAAAGGGATTATGCGGGAGATCTATACCCTCGACTACTCGCAGACCTTCCCGGCGCCGAAGCCGAAGCGGACCTTCAAGGGCATCGAATTTGATGCCACCAAGCGCTTCTCGAACCACTGGCAGGGGCTCGCCTCGTATCTCTACTCCAAGCTGGAAGGGAACTTCGACGGCCTCTACGCGCCGTTCACCAACGTCGGCGCCGACCCGAACATCTCGGCGGCCTACGATTATTACGACTTCTTCACCAACGGCCGCGACCTCAACCGCATCACCAACCAGGGGCCGCTCTCGAACGACCGCCGGCACCAGCTCAAGGTCTCGGGGCTGTACGAGACCCCCTGGAAGCTCAACATCGGCCTCTCGGCCTACTGGCGCTCGGGCACGCCGCTGACCCGCTACGGCTACTCGGACATCTACGGCCGCTATGAGTTCTTCCTCACCGAGCGCGGCGCCGAGGGGCGGACGCCCGACAACTACGAGGCGGACCTCCACATCGGCTATCCACTGCAGGTGGGCCCGGCCACGGTCAACATCCTGTTCGACGTCTTCAACCTGCTCGACGCGCAGAAGCCGGTGCTCCTCGACGAGCGCTGGGACTTCCAGGAGGCGGACAACGCCTCGCCGGTGCCGACGAATCCGGACTACAAGAAGCCGGTGCTGCGAACACCGCCGCGGTCGTTCCGGCTGGGGGTGCGGGTGAGCCTCTGAGAGGCTGTGAAGAAATTCCGGATACCGGGTTCCTGGCACCCCGGGTTCGTGAGATACTTTGTGCATGAGCGATACCTTGTTTCCCATCCCCGAGTCGGAGTCGAAGATCGCGGCCTCCCCCGTGAAGGGGAAGCCGCG
>DASXJP010000298.1:0-1889 GCA_036497345.1 Thermoanaerobaculia bacterium | reverse complement strand
GGGAGAGCGCCCAGCTCCAGGGCACCGTTACCACCTGGTACGAGACCGACGTCCGGCACGCCCGGGTCGACCTCGCCCTGGAGGCCTCGGAGGAGCCGGACAAGAGCGTCACCCTGGCGCTGGAGCACTCGACCGACCTCTTCGACCCCGCGACGATCGACCGCATGGCCCGGCAGCTCGCCGTGCTCCTGGGCGGCCTGGCCGAGGCTCCCGAGGGGGCGGTGGCGCGCCTGCCGCTGCTCACCCCCGAGGAGCGCGGACAGCTCCTGCCGGAGAGCGCCGCGCCGGCCTTCGCCTACCCGCCGGAGGGGGTGCACCAGCTCTTCGCCCGCCAGGCGGCGCGCCGGCCCGAGGCCTGGGCCGTGGTCACCCCGGAGGAGCGCATCACCTTCGGGGACCTGAGCCGCCTGGCCAACCAGGTCGCGTCGCACCTCCTGAAGGCGACCGCGGCGGCCGGCGGGGTGGGCCCGGTGGCCCTCCTCCTGCCCAACGGCATCCACCACGTGGCGGCCATGATCGGCGCGCTCCAGGCCGGCGGCAGCTTCGTCTGCCTCGACCCCGAGTACCCGGCGGCCCGCCTGCGGCAGATCGTCCTCGACCTGCGCCCCGCCGCCCTGCTCGCCGATGGGACGACCCGCGAGGCCCACGCCGATCTCCTGACCGCCCTCGCGGCCGAGCTGGCGATGAGCGTCGAGGCCATGGAGTCGATCGCCGCGCGGCCGGCGCCGGAGCCGGCGGGCCGCCCCGTCACCCCCGCGGCGCCGGTCTACGTGGCCTACACCTCCGGCTCGACCGGGCAGCCCAAGGGGATCGTGCAGACCCACGGCGGCTTCCGCCACCTGATCGAGTGGTACGCCGACCGCTTCCGGATCGACCCCGGCAAGATCGTGGCGCAGTGGATCGCGGTGGGGCACGACCCCTGCTACGTCGAGGTCTGGAGCGCGCTGGTGACCGGGGCCACCCTGGCGGTCGCTCCGGCCGAGATCCGCCGCGACCCGGCCGCCCTCCACCGCTTCCTGGGGGAGGAGGCGATCGCCGTCATCCAGATGACGCCGAGCCTCTGCCGGCAGATCCTGGGCTTCGAGATCGCCCGCGGCGCCCGGGCCGGCCTGCCCGCCCTGGAAGCCGTCCTGCTGACCGGCGAGGCCCTGCCGGTCCCGCTCGCCCGCGACTGGCTGGCGCATTTCGGGCCGCGCCCGGCGCTCCACAACGTCTACGGCCCCACCGAATCGATCCTGGTCACCAGCCACCACGTGGCGGCGGTCGATCCGGCCGCGGTGTCGATCCCGGTGGGAGCGCCGGTCGCCGGCTGCCGGATCTTCGTGCTCGACGGCAACGGCGAGGCCTGCCCGCTGGGGGTGCCGGGTGAGCTCTACGTGCGGAGCCCCTTCCTGGCGAGCGGCTACCATGGGATGCCGGAGGCGACCGCCCGCGCCTTCGTCCAGAATCCCCTGGCCGCCTACCCCGACCGGGTCTACCGCACCGGCGACTTCGGCCGCTTCCGCGCCGACGGCACCCTGGAATTCCGGGGGCGCGCCGACCGCCAGGTCAAGCTGCGCGGCCAGCGCCTGGAGCTGGGGGAGGTGGAGGCGGTCCTCGCCCGCCACCCCGGAGTGGAGGGGTGCGCGGTCGAGCTCCAGACCTCCCTGGACGGCGACCAGCGCCTGGTGGCCTGGGCGATGACCCGGGACGGCCTCACCGCGGCCGAGCTGCGGGCCTGGCTCGCCCGGGAGCTCCCCCCGTTCATGGTGCCGGGCTCCCTCCTCCTGCCGGCCGCGCTGCCGCGCACGGCGACCGGCAAGGTCGACTATGCCGCGCTGCGCGACCTGCCGGTCGAGGAGCCGCAACCCGGAGCGGGGGAGGAGCCGCTGGACGAGGCGCCGGAAGCG
>DASXJP010000297.1:0-15556 GCA_036497345.1 Thermoanaerobaculia bacterium | reverse complement strand
CGACGGGCGGCACCGTCTCCGGCAAGAGCGCCGACGGCAAGCGCGAGGCCAGCGTGATGGTCTCCACCAACAATGGCAGCACGCAGGCGGTGATCACCTGCACCGAGAAGAAGTAGGCGCGTTTTGCAAACCGGGGCGGGGATGACGCCGCCGACCACGGACGCCCCGGCGGCAATCCCGCCGGCCTCCGCCCAGGAATCCCTCCTGGTCCGGGGCTTGAGCACCTGGGACGGCGCCCTGCTCACGGTCGGCTCGATCGTGGGCACGGGCATCTTCCTCACCACGAGCGACATGGCGAAGGTGCTCCCCCATGCGGGGCTGATCCTGCTCGTCTGGCTGGCGGGCGGGCTGCTGACCCTGGCCGGAGCGCTCACCTATGGCGAGCTCGGCGCGATGTTCCCCCGCGCCGGCGGGCTCTATCACTACGTCAAAGAGGCCTATGGGCCGCTCTGGGGCTTCCTCTACGGGTGGACGGCCTTCCTGGTGATCATGTCCGGCGGCATCGCGGCGCTCGGCGTGGCGTTCGGCGAGTACCTGGGAAGCTTCCTGCCCTGGTTCTCCACCGGGCACGTCCTGCTCCAGGTGCCGGTCGGCTCCTGGACCTGGACGCTCTCCGGCGGACAGGTGGCGGCGGGACTGGCGATCCTGGTCCTCACCGCCGTCAACCATCTCGGTCTCAAGGAGGGGGCCTGGACCCAGAACGCGCTGACGGTGTTGAAGATCGGCTCGATCGTCGCCTTCGCGGCGCTGGGGCTGTACGTGCCGGCGAAGGTGGCGCCGGACCTCTACGGTCCCGTGGGCACGGTCCCCGGCGGCCTGCTCGCCGCGTTCGGAGTGGCGATGATCGCCGCGCTCTGGACCTACGACGGCTGGTACGGTCTCACCTGCTCGGCGGGCGAGATGCGCGATCCGGGCAAGAGCCTGCCGCGCGGGCTGATCCTGGGCACGGCGCTGGTGGTCGTCCTCTACCTGCTGCTCAACCTGGTCTACGCGCGGGCCCTGACCCCGGCGGGCATGGCCGGCACGCCGCGCATCGCCGAGACGGCGGCGACGGTCCTCTTCGGGCCGGGCGCGGCGCGGCTGATCTCGCTGGCGGTGCTGATCTCGACCTTCGGCTGCCTCTCCTCGACGATCCTCTACAGCTCGCGGATCTATCTGCCGATGGCCGAGGACGGCCTCTTCTTCCGCTCGCTGGCCCGGGTCGATCCCCGCCACCGGACGCCGGTCGCCAGCCTGTGGGCGCAGACGGCCTGGTCGCTGCTCCTGACCGTCTCGGGCACCTACTCGCAGCTCTACACCTACGTGATCTTCGCGTCGGTCGTCTTCCACGCCATGATCGCCTTCGCGGTCTTCGTCTTCCGGCGGCGCCGGCCCGACCATCCGCGCCCCTACCGGACCTGGGGCTACCCCGTGGTGCCGGCGCTGTTCATCCTCGCCTGCCTGCTGCTGATCGGGAACACCCTCCAGGAGAGCCCGCGCGAATCCCTCGCCGGGTTGGTCCTCGTGGCCCTGGGGCTGCCGGCGTATTGGATGTTCCGGCGGCAGGGGTGAGGGCTCGTCTGGCACCTCTTTTGCTGTGCCCAAACGCGAGGGCAATGACGCCTGTGTAGAAAAAAGGAGCACAACATGGAGATGGATTCCCTCAGGGAGCTCTACGTGGATGAGTTGAAGGACCTGTACAGCGCGGAAAAGCAGATCCTGCAGGCCCTGCCCAAGATGGTCAAGAAGGCGAGCAACGAGAAGCTCAAGGCGGTGTTCCAGGAGCATCTGGAGGTGACCCAGACGCACGTCGAGCGCCTGGACCGAGTCTTCGAGGAGATCGGCAAGAGTCCGCGCGGTAAGAAGTGCAAGGGGATGGAAGGGCTGCTCGAAGAGGGCAAGGAGATGATGCAGGAGGACATGGAGCCCGAGGTGATGGACGCCGCCCTGATCTCGGCCGCCCAGCGGGTGGAGCACTACGAGATGGCCGGCTACGGCACGGTGCGCACCTACGCCCAGATCCTCGGCGAAAAGAGCCAGGCGAAGCTCCTCCAACAGACCCTCGACGAGGAAGGGGAGGCCGACAAGAAGCTGACCGAGCTCGCCGAGAGCTCGATCAACGTGGAGGCGGCGGTCGGGGTGTAGGGTCCCTCACTCCCCCAACCCTCACTCCCCCAACCCTCTCTCTCCCGGCCCGCTTCCTGCACCCCCCCGGGCGGGAAGGTTGCCGCACCTGTGGTAGCTTTCCCGCCCGGAATGTCTCAGACGGCTTCACATCATCACGAGCACGGGAAGAGCGATCTCTTCGCCCTGGCGCTGGGCGCCCTCGGCGTCGTCTACGGCGACATCGGCACGAGCCCGCTCTACTCGTTGCGCGAGTGCTTCCATGGCGAGCACGCGGTCCAGCCCTCGCACGCCAACGTGCTCGGCGTGCTGTCCCTGGTCTTCTGGGTGCTCATCGTCACCATCTCCATCAAGTACCTGGTCTTCGTCATGCGCGCCGACAACCGGGGTGAGGGGGGGATCCTGGCGCTGATGGCCCTGGTGCCGCCGAAGATCCGGAAGTCCGGGCACTTCGTGCTGGTGGCGCTCGGCATCTTCGGCGCCTCGCTGCTCTACGGCGACGGCATGATCACGCCCGCGATCTCGGTGCTCTCCGCCGTCGAGGGGCTCTCGGTGGCGACGCCGTTCTTCAACCCCTACGTGGTGCCGATCACCATCGTCATCCTGTTCGTCCTCTTCCTGATCCAGCGCCGGGGGACGCACGGCATCGGCAAGCTGTTCGGCCCGGTGATGATCCTCTGGTTCGTGGTGCTGGCCGTGCTCGGGATGTGCTGGGTGGTGCGCGTCCCGTCCGTGCTGGGCGCCATCAACCCGTGGCACGCGGTGCGGTTCTTCCTGGAGAACCGGGGGCACGGCTTCCTCGTGCTCGGCTCGGTCTTCCTGGTGGTCACGGGGGGCGAGGCGCTCTACGCGGACATGGGGCACTTCGGGAAGCGGCCGATCCGGCTGGCCTGGTTCGGCCTGGTGCTCCCCTGCCTGCTGATCAACTACTTCGGCCAGGGAGCGCTGCTGGTGACCCATCCGGACGCCTCGGCGAACCCCTTCTTCGAGCTGTCCGGCCGGCTCGCCCCGCAGTGGGTGCTCTATCCGATGGTCGTGCTCTCGACGGTCGCCACCATCATCGCCTCCCAGGCGGTGATCTCGGGGGCGTTCTCGCTCACCCGCCAGGCGGTGCAGCTCGGCTACATCCCGCGCATCGAGATCGTCCACACCTCGGGGCGCGAGATCGGCCAGATCTACATCCCGTCGATCAACTGGCTGCTCATGTTCGCGACCTTCGGGCTGGTGCTCGGCTTCCGCGCCTCGACCAACCTGGCGGCGGCCTACGGCGTGGCGGTCACGGCCACGATGGTGATCACCACCATTCTCGCCTACGTGGTGGCCCGCCACGTCTGGGGGTGGCGGCGCTCCCTGATCGGCCCGGTGACGGCCTTCTTCCTGCTCGTCGACGTGTCTTTCTTCGGGGCGAACATCATCAAGATCGAGGACGGCGGCTGGTTCCCGCTGCTGGTGGGGATCTGGGTCTACACCTTGATGGTGACCTGGAAGCGGGGGCGGAAGATCCTCGCCGACCGCCTGCAGGCGGATTGCCTGCCGCTCGAGCAGTTCGTGGCGAGCCTGAAGCCGGACTTCCCCATCCGCGTCCCCGGCACGGCGATCTTCCTCGCCCGCGATCCCAACGGCACTCCCCCGTCCCTGCTCCACAATCTCAAGCACAACAAGGTCCTGCACTCCAAGGTGCTGTTCCTGACCATGATCACCGAGGAGGTGCCGGCGGTGCCCGCGGAGGAGCGCCTGGAGATCCAGCCCCTGGGCCAGGAGCTCTACCGGGTGATCGCCCACTACGGCTTCATGCAGAACCCCGAGGTGCCGGACGTCCTCCGTCACCTCCGGGAGAAGGGGATGCCGCTCGAGCCGATGTCGACCACCTTCTTCCTCAGCCGCGAGACGCTGATCCCCAGCAAGCGGCCGGGGATGGCGATCTGGCGCGAGAAGCTGTTCGCGGTGATGGTCCGCAACGCCCAGCGCCCCACCGACTTCTTCCGGATTCCGGTCAACCGGGTGGTGGAGTTGGGGATGCAGGTCAGGTTGTAGGCGGGGCCGGTAAACAGGGACGAACAAGGACGAGCACGGACTGACACGGACCAACACGGACGGGAAGACGACGATCTCCTGTCCGTGTCGGTTTGTGCTGGTCTGTGTTTGTCCGTGTTGGTCCTTCCCTCTCAGTGCACCTCCCCCATCAGCCGCTTCACGGGCCGGATCAGCGCCACGGCGATCGCGGTGAAGACCACGCAGACGCCGGCGACGGAGCCGAAGATCCAGGGGAGGGGGAACTTCTCGAAGACGCTGGCGACCTGGCCGCCGATGTAGTTGCCGAGGGAGTCGGCGAGGAACCAGACGCCCATCATCTGGCTGACCACGCGGGCCGGCGCGAGCTTGGTCATGGTCGAGAGGCCCACCGGGCTCAAGGCAAGCTCGCCGAAGGTGTGCAGGAGGTAGACGGTGACCAGCCAGAGCGGGGAGACCCGTCCCTGGGGGCCGGCGGCCAGCGCGGCGAACGCCACCACCAGGAAGCCGGCGCCGACGAAGAACAGGCCGTAGGAGAACTTGGCCGGGCTCGACGGCTCGAGCCCGCGCCGGCCGAGAGCGATCCAGAGCCAGGCGAAGACCGGCGCCAACATCCAGACGAACGCCGAGTTCACCGACTGCAGCCAGCTCGGCGGGAATTGGAAGCCGAAGATCGAGGTGCGGGTGAAGCGGTCGGCGAACAGATTGAGGGTGGAGCCCGCCTGCTCGAACGCGGACCAGAAGAGGGCGGCGAAGACGAAGAACGCCGCGATCGCCCAGAGGTGCTTGCGCTCCTCGGGGGCCCACGGCTGGCTAAACAGGTAGACGAAATAGGCCACCGGGAGGAGCGGCAGGAGGTACCTCATCACGGTCATGATCGGGACCGGCAGCAGCCAGAGGACGACGCAGACCACGGCGACGACCGCGGCGCCGATCCCCAGGTTGCGGAAATTGCGCGCTCGGGTCCCGGGATCGACGTCCGGCGCCAGTCCCGTCTTCGCGAGGTGACGGCCGCCGAGGACGTACTGGACGAGGCCGATCGTCATGCCGACCGCCGCGGCGCCGAACCCCCAGTGCCAACTGCTCAGCGGGTTGAAGCCGTGGCTCTGGAGGAAGCCGCGGAACTGGACGCTCTGGCCCAGGAAGCCGCAGATCAGCGGCGCGCTGAAGGCTCCGAGGTTGATGCCCATGTAGAAGATCGAGAAGCCGGCGTCGCGCCGTGCGTCCTCGGGGCCGTACAGGCCGCCGACCATGGTGCTGATGTTCGGCTTGAGCAACCCGGTGCCGGCGACGATCAGGAACAGGCCCAGGAAGAAGGCGGGCAGGAGGTGAAAAGTGAGGCTCACGTGGCCGAGGGCGATGAGAATGCCGCCCACCAGCACGCTCCGCCGCTGGCCGATCAGTCGGTCGGCGATCCACCCTCCCGGCAGGGCGGTGAGGTAGACCATCGACGTGTACAGGCCGTAGATCGGACCCGCCTTGGCCGCGTTCCACCCCAGGCCGCCCTCGGTCACGGCCGCCGTCATGAATAGGAGCAGGATGGCGCGCATGCCGTAGAAGCTGAACCGCTCCCACATCTCGGTGAAGAACAGGGTCGACAGCCCGCGCGGGTGGCCGAAGAAACGGGTGTCGAGCGCGGGGGCGGCGAGGACGTTGCGGGCGTACGTGCCGGTCGCCGGATCGGCGATCTCCAGATCTGGGGTCTCGGGCATGGGCACCACCTGAAAGAAATTGACTCGTCGCTTTCGTCGGGCCGAGAGCTTACCGCAGCGGGCCTCAGCAATCACGGTGCCAGAAGAATCTGGTTAGAGGGCCGGCGAGGACGCCGGCGGTCCCAGGGGGGCGCCTGTCTTTTCCAGAGGACGCGCCTGTAGCCGGAAGCGTTCACCCTGGAGGACGAGGAAAGCGTAAACCCTTGATTCTGCTGATCTGATCCTGTGGCATCTACTTTGCTCGATAGGGGAGCGGACACGCGATTCACCCATCTACCCGCGGCAGGGTTTCGCCGCGCGGCACCCTGGGGGAAGTCGGGCGCCCCCGCCCGGCTTCCCTCCCCTCCTCCTCCCTCGACGGCGTACAATCGCGGGCCTGATTTTGGAGGAACGCCATGACCGAATCCGATCCGCTCTCCCCCCTGCGGGACTCCATCGCCGAGGTGGACCGCGCCTTGCTGGAGCTGCTGCGCCGCCGCATGGACCTCGCCGCCGAGGTGGGGCGCGTCAAGGCGGCCTCGAATCTCCCCGTGGTGGTGCAGGACGTCGAGGACCGGGTGCTCGGCCGCGCCCGCCAGCATGCCGAGGCCTGCGGGGTCTCGGAGGAGGTGATGGCCGAGGTGTTCCAGGCGATCATCCGCGGCTCGGTCGAACGGCAGTACCGGGTGGGGATCTCGCTGCGCGAGCAGCGCGGCGAGCGGGTGCTGATCGTGGGGGGCGCGGGCGGCATGGGGAGCTGGTTCCGCGGCTTCCTGGAGCTCGCCGGGCACGCCGTCGACCTCGTCGATCCGGCGCTGGGAAACCTGCCGCACGCGGAGGGGCGCTTCGCGGGCCTCCAGGAGGTGGCGGACCTGGACGCCTATGTCGCGGTGCTGGTCTCGGTGCCGCTCGGCCGCACGGCCCAGGTGCTGGAAGAGGTGGCGGCGCGGCGTCCGCGCGGGGTGGTGGTGGAGATCGCCTCGATCAAGAACCCGCTGTCCGCCGTCCTCGCGCGGGCCCGCGAGCAGGGGGTGCGGACGTTCGCCCTGCACCCGATGTTCGGGCCCGGAAAGTCGTTCTACGAGCCGCTGACCTTCGTGCTGGCCGCCCAGGGGGACCCGGCGGCCGAGAAGCGGGAGCTGGCGCCCCTGCTCACCCACCCCTACACGAAGCTGGTGGCGGTCCCCTTCCCCCACCACGACCGGTTGATGGGATGGCTCCTGGGGTTGGCCCACCTCTCGAACATCCTGTTCGGCGCCACCATCGCCCAGTCAGGGGCCGAGTCGGAGGAGCTCCATGCCTGCGCCTCGACCACGTTCAACCGCCAGGCGACGACGGCGCTCAACGTGCTCACGGAGGATCCGGACCTCTATCTCGACATCCAGAACCTGAATCCGCACCGGCACGAGGTCTACGCCGCGACGCGGGAGGCGCTCGGGCAGATCGAGCGCCTGGTCGAGGCGCGCGACCGCGAGGGGTTCCGGGATCTGATGAACGCGGCCCGGCGCGCCCTCACACGGGAGCCGTAGGGCTCAGGAGCTCTTCTTCGCCGGCTTCTTGGCGGTCTTCTTGGCGCCGCTCGCCTTCGCGGGCTTCTTCGCGGCTCCCTCGGAGGAGGACGCGGCGCTCTTCTTGGCCGCCCCCCGCTTGCGGGCCACCGCGGCGATCCCGGCCGCGGCGGCGGCTACTCCGGCGACCGCGGCGGCGGACGCCAGGACCTTCTTATTGCTGGCGGCGCTCTTGCCCTTGGCCGCCAGCTCCTTGGCCGCTTTCTTCACGGCCGCGACGGGGGTCTTGTTGTCGTCCTTGGCCATCGCAAAGCTCCTTTCTCAGAGCGATTCAAGAGATTTTGATACCGGGTGGAACAACTGCCCTGCTGGAGCGAGCGTGGGAGCAAAAAGCGGGCCAGATTGGGAAGAA
The DNA here is from genome assembly GCA_036497345.1 of Thermoanaerobaculia bacterium. Taxonomy (GTDB): domain Bacteria; phylum Acidobacteriota; class Thermoanaerobaculia; order Multivoradales; family UBA5704; genus DATARR01. The sequence goes on along the minus strand of DASXJP010000297.1, from coordinate 7,832 downwards.
CACGGACGGACACGGACGGGCAGGGACGGACACCGGTGGTTGTCGTCCGTGTTTGGTCCGTGTCGGTCCGTGTTGGCCCGTGTTGGCCCCTTCTACCTCAGCGCCTGCTCCAGATCCGCGATCAAATCGTCCGGGTGCTCGAGGCCGACGGAGAGGCGGATCAGCTCCTGGGGGGTGCGGGAGCCGGGGCCTTCGCTGGTGGCGCGGTGCTCGATCAGGCTCTCGACGCCTCCCAGCGAGGTGGCGCGGATGAACAGGCGCGCCCGTCCCACCGCCCGCAGGGCCGCCTCCCGGCCGCCCGCCACGCGGAAGGAGAGGACGGCGCCGAAACCGGACATCTGGCGGCGGGCGATCTCGTGGCCCGGATGCGAGGGGAGGCCGGGATAGTGGACCACCGCCACGCCGGGGAGCGTTTCGAGGGCCCGGGCCACGGCGAGCGCGTTCGCGGTCTGTGCCACCATCCGGCAGGCCAGGGTGCGCAGGCCGCGCAGCACGAGCCAGTCGTTGAACGGCGAGGCGACCGCGCCGAGGACGTGGCGCTGGTGGGCGATCCGCTCCCGGAGCTCATCCGCGCGGGCGAAGATCAGCGCTCCCCCCTGGACGTCGCTGTGGCCGCCGAAGTACTTGGTCGTCGAGTGGAGCACGACGTCGGCTCCGAGCGCGATCGGCCGCTGGAGCACGGGGGTGGCGAAGGTGTTGTCCACCACCGTCAGCGCGCCGGCCTCGCGGGCGAGAGCGATGGCGCCGGCCAGATCGACCACCCCCAGCAGAGGATTGGAGGGCGTCTCCAGCCAGAGGAGCCGGGTCTCGGGACGGATCGCCGCCGCCAGGGCCGCCAGGTCGGCCATGTCCACGAGGTCCGAGCGGATCCCCCAGTTGGGGAGAAACTGCTCGGCGGCTTCGCGGAAGCCATAGTAGACGTCGTGGGGGAAGAGCGCGTGCGAGCCCGGCGGCAGGGATTGGAGCAGGGCGGTCCCGGCCGCCGTGCCGGAGGCGAAGACGAGCGCCGCCTCTCCCCCTTCGAGCGGGAACAGGGCCTCCTCGAGCTGCTCCTGGTTGGGGTTCGACTCGCGGATGTAGGTGTGCCCGCCCAAAGGGACGCTCTCCGCGTCGCGGGCGAAGGTGGTCGAGAGGTGGATGGGGGGGGCGACCGCGCCGGTCGCGGGGTCGATCCGCTGGCCGGCGTGCACCGCGAGGGTCTCGAATCTCATGGCGGCGAGACTAGCGCGGCGACTTGGAAAGGAAAAGGGCCGGCGCGCGAGCACCGGCCCTGGTGCCGTGAGGAAGGCGGAGCTTACGGAATGCTCGCCTGGCCGGCGCAGCTCTGGATGGCACCCTTCTGGCTGCCCGAGATGACGCCGTTGGCCTTCAGCGTGTTCGTGAGGTTCGAGACGCAGCTCACGAACGCGCCGTGGTTTTTGGCGTCGACCGCGCAGTCGTTGATCTGGTCGGAGATGCGGCAGCCGGTCGGGAAGGTCGTGTTCGGCACGCCCGAGTTGCAGCCGCCGATGATCACGGTGGCGTCCCGCGACGAGCCGATGCACTGGTCGACGCCGTCCGGCACGCCGTCGCCGTCGGAGAACCAGCCGATGTCGATCATCTCCTGGCGGGTCAGGTCGACGCTGTGGGTGAGGTCGGCGTTGATGTTGGGCTCCATGAGCAGGTTCGGGAAGGCGATCGGATCCCAGTGCGAGTAGGAGGAGCCCGAGACCAGCGGCACCGGCGCGTTGAGGAGCAGGTGGCCGCTCGGATCGGCGCCGGCGAGGACGTTGAGGTTGACCCCGATCGTCACGTTGGCGTTGCCGCTCCCGAGCGCCGTCTTGATCGCGTTGCCGTTGGCCAGGCTGACGCGGACCGACGGAATGGTGATCGTGGGATCGACGCCGGACATGCCGGCCGGCGGGCTGCCCGCCACGTTGTCGGCGATCAGGACGCCGATCGCGCCGGCGTTCTGGGCGTTCTTCGCCTTCACCACGAAGCCGCAGGTGCCGCGGTCGATGAGGGCGATCTTGCCGGTGAGGTTGTTGGTGATGGCCGAGCAGCCGTCCGTGGTGGACGGGCCCGCGCCGTCGGCCGGATCCTGCGCGACGACCACGTCGCCGGTGACGCCCGGCGAGCTGAGGACGGGGCCGAAGGTCGCGGTGCCGACGCGGAAGGTGCCCAGCGCGGCCGGCGTGTTGACCGTGGCCAGCGGGGTGCCCGGCGAGAGCACGTGCGGCGCGGCGGCCGTGACGTTGATGCCGGTCCAGATCACGTGGTTGGTGTCGAGGACGGCCGTCGCCCGCTCGGCGTTGGTCATCGCCGGCCAGAATTTATTGATCGTGGTGTTGTAGGTGTACTGCCCGTAGATGTCCGGGAAGCCCGCGAGCAGCGCGCCGGTCGACTTGTTGAAGAAGCCGGAGAAGCCGAGGCCGTGGCCGAACTCGTGGAGCAGCACGGTCACCAGGTCGATCTGGCTGCCGTGGTTGTCGTCCAGGCCGTAGTACCAGCCGATGCCGGTGAGGCAGCCGGGCTGGCCGAGGGCGCTGTTGAACAGGGCGACGATGTCGTCCGCCGAGGTGTTGTTCGGACCCGGGGCGAGGTCGCCGCCGGCCAGCTTGTTGGCGAGCGCCACGTGGTACCAGGTGTTCTGGATCTCGGCGTTCGGGAAGTTGCCGAACACCTGGATGGCGCCGGCCGAACCGAGCACGGCGCTGGTGGCCGTGCAGGAGAGCGGCTGGAAGGACGACTGGATGTAGACCGTCACCGGGCTGTCCAGGATCGAGCCCCAGACGCCGGCGGCGTACTGGAAGGCGATCAGCCGCTGCTGGCCGACCGTGGTGCCGGGGTTGCCGCCGACCGGGGCGGCCGGAGTGGGATCGTTGAAGCCGACGCCCGGAGCGTTGGTATTGACGATGACGATGTTGGCCGTGGCGAAGGCGGGGACGCTGCCCGCGAGGAGCAGGCCGGCGAGGACGAGGAGGCCGAGAGCGCGATTCGTCTTTCTCATGGCTTACTTGTCCTCATAGAGGGGAGCGGCGGTGACGAGGGCGTTGGCCTCGGCGGCGTTGTCCACGCAGATCTGCTGAATGGCGCCGTTCGGGCCCACCTGGGCGATCGAGATGTTCAGGAACGAGGTGCCGAGATCGACGGACATCGTGCCGTCCGCGGTCTGCTTGGCCTGCAGGGTGCTCGGCGAGCGCTTGAGCAGCGACTCGATGCCCGCGGCGAGAGCCTTGCTCTCGGCCGCCGTGGGCTGGCGGAGCTTGCCGGTGGCAGGATCGATCGCGGCCGTCATGCCGTTGCCGGTCTCATGGCCCTTGGCGACAGCCGGCTTCTCGCCGGCAAAAGCCGGAGCCGCCAGGCTGAGGACCGCCGCCGCGGCGAGGCCCAGGGCTGCGAGACGCACGCCCTTCCCATACGATTTGGTCATAACCTTCCTCCCGTCTAGGGGTTTTGAGCACGCTCCGGAGAGGACCGGCAACCACGCCGGCCAGCGCTCGCGGAACGGAGAATCGAAGCCCGAGAAAAGAAACGGATCGTTGCAGGTAAATCAGGTTAAAGCTTGTGAGTTACTGCGCTCGAGAGCCACTGCTTCTGCCGTTTTTCGTCCCGCTTTCGGCAGCCCAGCCGTCTCGGTGAGACCTGATGGCTTTGCGTCACCGCCTCGCGACGGCTTTGCCATTTCGTGAAGGGAAGCAGAGTATCGGGGCAAAAGGGGATAAAGTCAATAGGGAAGGTCAACAAACCGCGACAATCAGCCTGCAAGAAAACAAAAAGGGCCGGCACGAACAGGCCGGCCCTGGGGTCCGCGATGCGGAGATAAGCGGTCTACGGAATTCTCGCCTGGCCGGCGCAGCTCTGGATGGCACCCTTCTGGCTGCCCGAGATGACGCCGTTCTTCTTGAGGTCGTTGGTGAGGTGCGCGACGCAGCTCACGAACGCGCCGTGGTTGCCGGCGCCGGCCGCGCAGTCGTCGATCTGGTCGGAGATGCGGCAGCCGGTCGGGAAGGTCGTGTTCGGCACGCCCGAGTTGCAGCCGTCGATGATCACGGTGGCGTCACGCGACGAGCCGATGCACTGGTCGACGCCGTCCGGCACGCCGTCGCCGTCGGAGAACCAGCCGATGTCGATCATCTCCTGGCGGGTCAGGTCGACGTCGTGGGTGTGGTCGAAGTTGTAGTTGGGCTCCATGAGCAGGTTCGGGAAGGCGATCTGATCCCAGTGCGAGTACGAGGAGCTCGAGGCCAGCGGCAGCGGGGCGTTGAGGAGCAGATGGCCGCCCGGGTCGGCGCCGAGGAGGACGTTGAGGTTGAGGCGGATCGTCACGTTGACGTTGCCGCTCGCCAGCGCCGCCTTGATGGCGTTGCCGTCGGCCAGGGTGATGCGGACCGACGGGATGGTGATCGTGGGATCGACACCGGTCATGCCGCCCGGGGGGCTGACGGCCACGTTTTCGGCGATCAGGACGCCGATCGCGCCGGCGTTCTGGGCGTTCTTCACCTTCACCACGAAGCCGCAGGTGCCGCGGTCGAGGAGGGCGATCCTGCCGGTGAGGTTGGTGGTGATGGCCGAGCAGCCGTCCGTGGTCGAGGGGCCCGCGGCGTCGGCCGGATCCTGGCCGATGGCCACGTTGCCGGTGACGCCCGGCGAGGAGAGGGCCGGCCCGAAGGCGGCGGTGCCGACCCGCAAGGTGCCCAGCGCGGCCGGCGCGTTCACCGTGACCTGCGGGGTGCCCGGCTGGAGCACGTGCGGCGCCGCGGCCGTGACGTTGATGCCGGTCCAGATCACGTGGTTGGTGTCGAGGACGGCGGCGGCCCGCTCGGCGTCGGTCATCACCGGCCAGGATTTATGGATCGTGGTGTCGTAGGTGTACTGCGAGTAGACGTCCGGGAAGCCGGCCAGCAGCGCGCCGGTCGACGGATTGAAGAAGCCGACGAAGCCGAGGCCGTGGGCGAATTCGTGGAGCAGCACGGTCACCAGGTCGGTCTGGGTGCCGTGGTTGTCGTCCAGGCCGTAGTACCAGATCGTACCGGGGAGGCAACTGGGCTGGCCGACGGCGCTGTTGAAGAAGGCGAAAATGTCGTCCGCCCCGGTGCCGTTCGGGCCCGGAAAAAGATCGGCGCCGGCCAGCTTGTTGGCGAGCGCGACGTGGTACCAGGTGTCCGGGAGCTCGGCGTTCGGGAAGTTGCCGGTCACCTGGAGCGCGCTGGCCTCGCCGAGAATGCCGGTGGTGGCCGTGCAGGGGAGCGGCTGGAAGGATGCCTGGACGTAGATGGTCACCGGGCTGTCCAGGATCGAGCCCCAGATGTCCGCGGCATACTGGAAGGCGGCCAGCCGCTGCTGGCCGACCGTGGTGCCCGGGTTGCCGCCGGCCGGGGTGGCCGGCGTGGGATCGTTGAAGCCGGAGCCCGGCGGATCGATGTTGACGATGACGATGTGGGCCGTGGCGAAAGCCGGCACGCTGCCCGCGAGGAGCAGGGCGGCGAGGACGCAGAGGCCGAGAGCGCGGCTCGTCTTTCTCATGGCTCACTTGTCCTCGGAGAGCGGGGCGGTGGCGAAGGCCTCGGCGGCGGCGGCGTTGCTCACGCAGACCTGCCGGATGGTGCCGTCCGGACCGACCACGGCGACGGTGATGTTCAGGAACGAGGTGCCGAGATCGACGGACATCGTGCCGTCCGCGGTCTGCTTGACGCGCAGGGAGCTGGGCGAGCGCTTGAGCAGCGACTCGATTCCCGCGGCGAGAGCCTTGCGCTCGGCCGCCGTGGGTTGGCGGAGCTTGCCCGGGGCATCGCTCGCGGCCACCGCGCCGTTGCCGGTATCGGGGCCCTTGGTGGCAGCCGGCGTCTCGCCGGCAAAAGCCGGAGCCGCCAGGCTGAGGACCGTCGCCACGGCGAGGCCCAGGGCGGCGAGACGCATGCATTTCTCATACAATTTGATCATCATCTCCTCCCGTTTAGGGTTCATCGAGACACGCTCCGGAGAGACCGGCAATCGCGCCGGCCAGCCCCGTGGGTGGAACCGAGAATCCAAAGCCGAGAAGAAACGGATCGTTTCAGGCTAAAGCTTGTGAGGTGCCGCGCTTGAGAGTCACTGCTCGTGCCGTTTTCGTCCCTTTTCGGCAGCCCAGCCGTCTCAGTGAGACCTGATGGCTTTGCGTCACCGTCTCGCAACGGTTTTGCCCTTTCGATGGATTGGATGGGAGTATCGGGGCAAAGGGGTATAAAGTCAACGGGGAAGGTCGACAAATCATGCGGATCGCGATCTCCGGCGTTTGCTGAAGCTCAGCGGGAGGGCGGCATGAACGGATCTCAGGAATCTGGACGCGCGATCTTCATCACCGGAGCGGCCTCCGGCATCGGCCGGGAGACGGCCCTGCTCTTCGCGCGCCGCGGTTGGCGGGTGGGCGCCACGGACCTGGACGAGGCGAGGCTCGATGCGCTCGCCGGCGAGATCGGAGGTGAGCGCTGCCTGGCCGCCCGGCTCGACGTGCGCGAAGCCGCCGCCTGGCGCGAGCGGATCGACGCCTTCGCCGCCTGGACGGGCGGCCGCATGGACGCCCTGTTCAACTGCGCCGGCATCATGACCATGGGGCCGTTCGAGACCGTGCCCATCGAGACCCACGTGCGCACGGTGGAGGTCAACGTGATCGGCGTGCTCTTGGGGCTCCACGCCGCGCTCGGGCTGCTCAAGGCCACGCCGGGGGCCCACGTCGTGAGCATGGGATCGGCCTCGGGGGTCTACGGCGTGCCGGACCTCGCCACCTACTCCGCCACCAAGTTCTTCATCCGCGGCCTGACCGAGGCGCTCAACCTGGAGCTCGAGCGCCACGGCATCGTGGTCTCCGACCTGATGCCCCTCTACGTGGACACCCCCATGGTGCGGGACCAGACCTACCGGGCCGGGAGCCTGGAGACCTTCGGCGCCAGGCTGAAGCCGGAGGAGATCGCGGAGATCGTCTGGCAGGCCGTCCACGGCCGCAAGGTCCACTGGATGCCCGGCGCCGTCCTCAAGTCGATGCGCTTCTTCAGCGGCCTGATGCCGTTCGCGTCCAGGGCGACGATGAAGGCGCTCGACCGGCGGAAGAGCTGAGCGGTTCAGCCGAGCTGAGCGAGAAAGCCCCGGGGAGTCAGGACGGGGATCCCCTGGAACGGATGGAGGACGTGCAGATCCTCATCCCCGCTCACGATGGCATCCGCCCGCCCTTCGACCGCGGCCTCCAGAACCTTGTTGTCCTTGGGATCGCGACAGACCTCGATCTTGCGCTGGGGGATAACTTCCTCTCCTCTAAGAATCAGGAGAGCGATGAGCGTCTCGACATCCTGAGATTGGATACCGTACTTCGTCCGGAACCGGGGACGTCCTAGAACCTCGATGATCTCCTGCAGCAGGTCGGAAGAGTAAAGGGCGATGAAAGCGCCCTGCCTGAGGTTACCCAGGACCGGTGCCACGGTGCCGGACGGCTTGAGCAAAGCCCGGATCAGCACATTGGTGTCGAGGACCACTCTCACTGTTGAGAGCGCTCGCTACAGGCGGTAGCGATGTCCTCGTCGATCTCCTGCTCGGAAATCTCCGCGTTCTGTTTCCCTATGCGAGCCCAGAGCTCGTCGAAGCGGGCCAGGATCTCGGCCTCCCGGAATCTCTGAAATTTCAGAAATTCATCGTACGGCACCAGCACCGCTTCGGGACGGCTGTCGTCGGTCAAGACATAGGGGACGTGCTCGTTCTTGACCTCTTCCAGGACTTCCCGAAAGCTTTGCTGAAGGTCGGGGATTGGAATCGTTCTGTGCATGACACCTCCAGCCTCATCATACCGGATCAGGCCGAGGTGCCCATCTGTTTTCGGGTAAAAA
>DASXJP010000296.1:0-3374 GCA_036497345.1 Thermoanaerobaculia bacterium | reverse complement strand
AGGAGTTCCATGGGACGGTGATGATCAAGCTCATCGAGGATGATTACGCCGTATTCCGCCTGTTCCAAGGGCGGAGCAACATCAAGACCTACCTCACGGTGGTCATCAAGCGGCTCCTCCTCGACTACCAGGACCATATCTGGGGGAAGTGGCGGCCTTCAGCAGAGGCGGAGCGGTTGGGTCGGGTGGCGATAGAACTGGAACGGCTCCTCGTGCGGGAGGAGCGGCCTTTCGGCGAGGCATGCCAGATCCTTTGGGGTGAAGGGGTTACGATGTCCGAGGCGGAGCTCAGGGACCTCAGCGCCAAGCTTCCCCCCAGGAGCCTGCGGCGGTTCGTGGGCGAGGAGAAGCTCCAGAGCGAAGCCTCCCGCGATCCCCTGCCGGACGAGCAGTTTGAGCAGAAGGAGTGGTCCGCCGACTGGAGGCGGATCACCGCGAAGCTCCTGCGGGCGCTCGCGACGCTTCCCGCGGAGGACCAGCTCCTCGTCCGCATGCGGACCGAGTTCAAGGTTGCCGATATCGCCCGGCTCCGGAAGATGGAACAAAAGCCTCTCTACCGGCGCTTGGAGAAGATCTACGAAAAGCTACGGAAGGAGCTCGAACGACTGGGAGCCCCGCGGCAGGATATTGAGAATCTCCTGCGGGCCCTGAAGCCCGGCCTTCTCGATTTCTAGGCTACCAGGCAACGCCGGACCAAATAGGAGTAAAGTTCCATAGACGTCCGTCTAAGTGAACGACGAGGCGCGACGGTTGACGAAAATGCGGAAATTTGCACCCATGGAAGCGATCCTCTCTCCAAAAGGCTGTCCGTCCGCGGAAGATCTGGCGGCATACATCGACGGGGTCCTGGATAAGGCGGCAAGCCGGCGGTTTACCGAGCATCTGGCCTCCTGCGAGGATTGCTACGCTGTCTATACGGAGACGCTGCTTTTCCAGTTGGAGTCGAGCCCGGCGGATCCGGAGGTGGATGACGGCGATGTGCTGCCCTTCCGCTCTCCTGCCCCTGCGCCCAGTATCCGTGATCGGGTCCGGCGGGCAACTCGCTGGCTACCCCTTGCCGCCCTCCTCCTGGTCGGCGTCGGAAGCGGCACCTACTTCACTTACTTCGAGCTCCTGGCTCTGCCCAAGTTGGCGACCATCCCGGCCACCCCTCCCATCGCGAGCCTGCCCCCAGCAGAACCGGGAGCGTCGCCCCTCTGGCTGGGGCCAACCCACCGGGGCGTGGACAAGGAGGAGCTCGGGATCGATGAGGCGTCGTTCCGGATGGGCGTCCAGACCGTGAACCTCCAGGCGACGCTTCAGGCGGGCCAAGTCAGAGAAAGTGAAGACATCATCGCCCGTATCTTGCAGATTCTCGATACACAGCCGCTAACAAAGCCTCTGTATGATCGCTATGCCGGGATCACCTTTGCTCTGGAAAAAAAGAGGCCCCCGGCGGAGCTCCTTCCCGAGGCTGACCGCCTGGCAAGAGGAAGGGAATCCCGCGACGCTTTCGATCCCACCTTCCTCGACCTCGGCCTGTGGGTGGAGGCCGGCCGGCTGTCAGCCATGGCACGGAAGCCCAGCTTCTTCCAGAAGCCCGAAAACCGAGCGTTCCTCCGCCGCCTCCGCTGGAACGACAAACTGGGCTGGAAGGATGACGTCAAGCTCGACGCCGCCACCCGCGCGAGCCTCGACCGGATCTCCGACATCATCTCCAAAAGCGACCTCCGGCCATCCGATTATGTCGAGTTGCAGCACGAGCTGGAAAAAATTCTCGGTACCTACTACCCCATGTCGTAGAGAGAAGCCTGCGACGGCCTGTCGGAAGCTCTGGCGGCCCGTCGGAAGCTTCGCGGAAGCGTCGGGCTCAGCCGGCCGGCTGCCGGTCTCCCTCGTAGAGCGCCGCCAGCTCCTCGACCTGTCTCAGGACCGCCTCCCGCCTCGCTTTCAGCTCCGCGGCAAGCCGTCTCCGCGTCCTCAGGAGAAGATAGGCCCTCGCCTCGTGCCAGAAGATCGCCCGGCGGTCGTGGAAGAGGAGGGCGATGTAGCCGGCGGGCCCGGCCAGCAGGGCTAGGAGCGTGCCGATCCAGCCTCCCACGCTTCTAGGAAGTAAATAATGGCCGGCGAGCCAGCCTTCGGCGAGCCAGGTCAGGGGGAAGAGGAGGAGGGCTCCGAAGACTTTGAAGGTGGCGGTCTGGTCGGGATCGCGGGTGGCCCTCTTCACGAGGGCCCCGATCAGACGGTAGGTGGGATAGTTGAGGATCGTCCCGATCACCGCCAGGGGGAGGTGGACCAGCAGGCGCAGCAGGCTCCGGCCCACGAAGCGCGCCACCGGCGACGGCGGGTAGGCCGCTCCGACCTGGTCGTCCCGGAGGTGGAAGGCCTCCAGGAGCCCGTCGTATTCGCGGACGCAGTCGGCCGCGGCGGCGATCTTTTCCGGATGCTTCGTCCGCAGGTCCCGGTACCCCTCCAGGAAGGCGCGGCGGAAGGCCACCCCCTCGGCCAGGCTCCCCCGGGTCGGCAGCGTGAGGTCGCGGTGACGGTAGAGGTCCGCGGCGCGGGCGACCAGCCGGGCGTCCTCCCAGGTCTCGTAGTTGAGGGTGATCTCGTGGAGGGCCCCGTCGATGCGGCCGGTGAGCTGGCGGGCGGCGGCGATCGGATCTTGGGGATCCAGGGCGATCTCCGGCGCCGGGTCGAGCGGTTGCCCCACCTGCACCAGGACGCGCGAGCGGAAGGTCTGCTTGGCGTCGAAGAGGAGGCCCACGGGGACGATGCGGGTCTCCAGGCCGGGGAATTTCCGCTCGGCCTCCAGGACGATCCGCGCGGCGCCCGTCTTGAGCGGCTTGAGCGCGGGGTCGCTGTGGCTCGTCCCCTCGGGGAAGAGGGCGAGGGCGCCCCCCTGGGCCAGCAGCTCGTGGCAGCGGGAGAAGGTCTCGGCGTTCCTCGCCGGGTCCGAGCCCTCGTCCTGCCGGCGGTAGACGGGAATCGCGCCGGCGAGGTCGAGGAAGGGCCGGACCAGCGGGTTCTTCCACAGGGTGCTCTTGGCCAGGAACCGCGGCGTCACCGGCAGGGGACTCATCAGCAGGATGGGGTCGATCAGGCCGTTGACGTGGTTCGCCACCAGGACCAGCGGCCGGTGGAGGGGGATGCGCTCCGCTCCCGCCGTCTCGACCTCGCGGAAGAAGGCCTTGAGGACGAGGCGGGCGAGGGCGCGGAGGAAGCGGTCGGCGGTCTTCATCGGCTCAGATTCTTCTGCGGAGCGTTCCCGCCGCCCTCCCAAGACCCTCATCACCCCGGCCCTCTTCTCCCGGCCTCCCCCCCGACCTGACGGGAGAAGAGGGAGAAAGACCGGACGATGGATGTAGGGGCGGCCCTGTGTGGCCGCCCTGTTT
>DASXJP010000295.1:0-7831 GCA_036497345.1 Thermoanaerobaculia bacterium | reverse complement strand
GCGCGGACGTCCCAACTCGGATCATGTAGGAGAGGTAGGGCCATGGCTTCCAACTCCTCCGACCATCCGAGGGACTCCATGGCGAAGCAGGCCCCCGCACGGGATCTGGGATCGCGATCTGTAAGCCAGGCCTGAAAGGGCTCTGTGGGGTCATGACGATCCAGGGCCTCCCCGATGGCGGCGACCAGAAGGAAATCCTTGGTCGTCACCAGAGTCTCGCGGAAGAGCGCGAGCGCGGCCTCCGAATCGATCTTCAGCAGTGTCTCTGGGCACAGCAGACGATCGTCGTCGTCTGATCGAAACAGCGCCTCGGCAGCCCGGAGTGCGGTCTCCGGCTCGGACCCGCGCAGTAACCCTTCGATCGCCGCATGCCGGTCGGCTCTACGCCAGGAGCCTTGCTGATCGGAGAAGGCCGCGTTGCGCAGGAATTCTTTGACTTCGGGCCGGTCCAGCACCGCGAAGTATTCAATCGTGTCACCTGTATAGAAAGGGATTTCACTGTGGTCCAAATGACGCCACAAAATCTGGGCGGCACGCTCGCGGGTGTCCTCACGAATCAGCAGATTCATGGCCAGCATCTGCTGCTCGCTTCCCTTGCCGCGGCCAAGGTGGCGGAGCCGTTCTAAAAGGGCCTCATCGCCTCGCGATGTCCTGACCGCGCCCAAGAGAGCTCTCACCGCCACCCAACCGTTCTTGGGAGAGTCGAGATTCTCCAGAAAGATGTCCTCGGATTCCAGATCCCGGAGAGATTCCAGGGCCAGGAGGCAGGCCAGGGCGGTCTCCGATTCGCTTTCCGAGGCCTTATAAATCGCACGGATCTCAGGAGCGAGCTCCGGCCGGCCACTGAACCCGATCATCAGGAGCGCGCCCGGCGAGGGTTCTCCGGAGCGAAACTCGGTCAAGGCGTCGGTGAGCTCCTCGTCGGTGAAGACATGCCCTTCGAGATATTCTGGCAGAGACCTGGGGATCTTGAGACCCAGGCGCAGGCACCCTCGTACCATCTCCCGCCACTGCCCGAGGGCGGCGAGCGCTTTGACCACCTCATACTGGACCAGGGGAAATCCGTTTTCCGCCTGTCCGCCTCGGTCGGTGTCGTGCGCGAGCTCAATGACCAACTGCACGGTCTCCTCGTTCGGTCGCTGGACCCCGAGGAGGAGCCCATCTCGGATGCCGAGCCGGGTCTTGGCGGATCTTAGATAGTAGTTGGCCAGCAGGGTGAAGCCTTCTCCCCCAAGCTTTTGGAGGACCGAGATCCCATTCCATACTCCCCACCGATACCATCCCTCATCATTGGGACCCTGCCGGATCAGGTACTTGGTGAGCGACTTCTCGAACGGTGTCCCCCGCCGGATCTCGAACCGCTCCAACAGGTCGAGGCGGGACACCTCGGAAAGGAAACTGAGAGGCCTGGCGAGGGGATCCTTGCTCTCTGACGGTGGTTGTGCGAGTGCCTTTTCGAGCTTTTGCCCGGTCACCTCCAGGAGAAAGTCGAGGATCTCGGGGGTGATCGTGTTCTCGCTATGATCGTAGACCGCCGCCACGAGCCAAGGGTTCTCATTCTCCTGGATCTTGCGGCGCAGGATCTCGGACGTACGGTCATAGTCGTATGCGAAGAGCTGGGGAAGCCACCAGGAACGGGCCCAGAGGAGAGAGGACCCCAGGGGTGACGTTTCCAGCGCGGCGAGCGCCTCTTCAGGCTTTAGAAGCCCCAAGGCCCGCAAGGCAGCCGGAGCGATGAGATCTTCATCCTCGTGAATTGAGCCCGCCAACCGATCCAATGCGTCCTTGTCCCTGAAACTTTCGCTCGCATAGAACAGGGCTCTCGTGTCTCTGGAGGGAGTCTTGGCGAAAACCGTATCCCGCACCTCGCGCCAGATCCGTTCCCCTTCTTCGGTCTCGCCCAAATGCACTAGCAGGTAAACCAGAACCGTAAAAGGCTCCGTGCTCGGGTCAGAGCGCTGAATGGCGCGACGGAGCCATTCCGGCATCAGCTTGACGCAGGACACAAGAGCCGCCTCCACCTGGAACCTGAAAAGGGAGCGTTCCTCAACGTTCTCCAGCGAGCGGCGGAGCTCCCAGAGCCTGTCCAGGGCGGTGAGGGAAGGGCGGTCGATCAAGATCTCCACCGCCGCTTCCTGGGCTTCGGGATTCGGGCTGCGGAGCAAGGCCGTTGCCTGCTCCGGAATGGTCGGGTCCTCGATTTTCTTGAGAACCTCGAGATAGAGGTGGCTCACTCTTCTTCCTCCGAGTCCGATCCGGTCGCCCATAGGGACATCAGATAAGGGACGATACGGGGACCTAGCGTGTGCAGGTCTTGAAGGATTGGCCGATACTCCCACCTCGTCTTGAGGGTGGTGAGGAACTGGCGTATGACATCGTCCAAGCCGAGCCCTGGAATCGTGAGTAGCCAGAGGGTATCCAGCGCGAGATAAACGAGCCTATGTCGCAGTGGACCGTCGCTCGGCCTTTGGATCGCTCTGGACACCAAGGTCTCGGGAGTGATCTCACCCGTACGCAATGCGCTCACCAGACCCTCGGCAACAGCCCAGCTGAGAACTCGGTCGAGCCAGATCTCCAGGCTTCTACCGCCCGTGACCAGTTGTAAAAGACCGGAGTCGACCAAGGCCTTGACTTCCATATCCCTCAAGCCTGTCGCCCAGACTCTGGCCACAGGCCATGGATAGACCTCCTCCTCAAGAAGGTGGGCGGCAAGCCCCGCTAGTGCGGAGGCCGCGAGAGGTGCTTTCGCCGTTTGCCAGGCCCACACACGCTCGAAGAGACTGTACTCATTGGCAGGCCTCCATGTGGTGCCGCCACCCTGAAGGTCACAGAACAAGCTCGCCAGCAGAGGTATCTTCAAATACTCCATCACGTCCGCTGGGAAATCCATCCAATCGACTCCCAGACGGACATGCAGGTACCTGGAGAGTTCCGCGACAGTAAAGTTGGTCACTTGAACGACATGGAGATCGCCTTCTTGGGCAAGACGGTCACTCCATCGGCAGGTGAGCACTACTCGTAGCCCGAGCTCCTGCCAAGAGTACCGCAAGAGGCTCAAAGCGTACTCCTCATCTCTTACGCCATCGATCAACACCGTGAGCCAAGTCTCCTGGATCTCTGGGAGCTCGCGACGCACCATGTCCCTGATCTCTCGAAGGGGCTCTATTGAGGCTGATTCCCAGATTTCCCGACAGAATGCCTGGGCCACGGCTTCGAGGTCGGACCCCACGGCGCCCGTCCCTTGGATGAGAACAGCGAGCTCTTCTTCCTGGGCGAGCTCGTATCCAAGTCGGAAAAGCTGCCAGCTCTTGCCTCGCCCACTTCCGCCCGTTAAGAGCACTACGGCTCGAGAGCTGACGAGAAGTCGTTCATCCCCTGGAGATGGCACCTCTTCGGGGCTTGGCTCCTCGAGGAACAGCTCTCTCACCGCGCTCGACTCCCGGACATCCCGTTCACGGTCGTACCCCAAAGCATTCAGGCGGTCCAGCATGTGGCGACTGGACCGGGCACGAATGGCCGGGAGCTTCAGAGCTGGAGAGGCCACGCTCATTGCCCAGCTCGTAAGCGCCTTGGTCACTTTCGCCGCAAGCTTCTGTGGCGTTGTGAAGGAATCGACGACCAGGTGGGCGTCGTTTCTCAGCCAGTGCTTGAAACGTTGGAGATCTTGGACCGCTCGCACGACTTCGTCGATTCTGCTCGGATTGCCCAAAACGTCGGGCTGCCGCAAACGATCCTGTTCCTCCCCTTTGGTCCAGCGATGTTTGTCGTCGACAATGAACGCAAATACGTCCAGTCCTGCATCGAGAGCAGCCTCGACTTCGAGCCAGGTGACATTCTTCCCTTCACGGCCGCCCTGTTCGGCGGTCGGTACCCAGCCGTAGCAATGTGCGACGAGCACAACCAGGGCATCGCTTTCTCGGACCCGCTGCTCGCATACCGTTAAGGGACCATTGGGCAGCGCTCCGAACGTCTCCATCCGCACGGGCAAGTTACCCAGCTGAAGGATTGCCTCCGCAACGGCATCCCGATGACCTTTGAGATCTATAGCCGTTGACGACAGGAAGATGCGCTTAGTCAGGATCGGTTGTGTCACGGGCTCAAGCTCAGCGTGTTGGTTTCTAGAAGGCTTATAGTTATGCGGATCTACACAAACCGTCAAGCACCCCGCCTCCAGCTTTGTGGTAGGCCTGACTTGCTCGTCCCCAACATGGATCTTGAGCGATGTGCGCCGATAGATTCGGAGTCCAGGAGGTCTGGACAGGGTATGTGGCATCCTATTAGGATTCCTCGCGGGCGGCCGGGGTGACGGAGGAGGAGCCCGATGAAGTGGGTAACCCGAAAAAGAGTGCACGTAAATCGGGCGGCAACGGCCTGGCTGGTGCGGCGTTTCGTCGATCCCGAAGCGGAGATCCGGTTCGTCGAGCCGGAGGAGGTGGCGGCGGTCCAAGCCCGCGAGGGCGCCTTGGGCTTCGACGCCCCGGGGGCCCGCTATCCTCACAGCGACGAGCAGGGCCGGTGCTCCTTCGAGCAGTTGGTCGACGAACGGCTGGCCGACGATCCGGCCCTGGTGTATCTGGCCAGGATCGTCCATGGCGCGGATTTTCCCGCCGAGATCGAGACGACGCCCGAGTCCGCCGGGCTCTGGGCGATCAGCCAGGGGTTCACCGAGGTCGCCGGCGACGATACCGAGATCGTCGAGCGGGCGTCGTTCCTCTACAATTCCCTCTACGCCCATCTGCGCCAGCGCATGGGCAACCCACCAAGGAGAGAGCAGCCATGAAACGGAGCATCCTGCCCTTGGTCCTCGCCACCCTGACGGCGCTGTCCGTCGCGGCCCAGGAGACCACCGATCCGGTCTGGAAGAGCGTCGACGGCGTGTTCGGTGTCGCCGGCAAGGATCTCCCCGGCGGCACCCATCGTTTCGGCTGGCCGCGGCGGGACCTGCACGTCCAGGTCGGCGACGTACCGGTCCAGCCGGCTCTGGCGCTCGGCTCTTGGGGAGCGTTCGTCAAGGAGGGTGGCGACAAGGCGATGGCCATGGGGGACCTCGTCCTCCTGGAGCCGGAGCTGACGCCCGTCCTGACCACGCTGGAGGCGGGAGGCATCGAGATCTCCGCCATCCACAACCACCTGATCAACGAGTCTCCCCACGTCATCTACCTCCACTTCTCGGGGCACGGCAACGCCACCGCTCTCGCCAGGACGCTCAAGGAGGCCCTGGGCAAGACCGGGACGCCGATGACGCCGGCGCCGCCGGCCAAGGCCTCTCCGGCTGACGAGCAGGCGTTCAAGACCGTCCAGGAGGTGCTCGGCAGGAGCGGGACCCTCGCGGGGACGGTCCTGCAGATCGGCGTGCCGCGGGCGGAGCGGATCGAGGAGAAGGGCATGGAGATCCCGGCCTCGATGGGCATGGCGACCGCGCTCAACTTCGAGCGCGTGGGAGACCGCGTCGCCACCACCGGCGATTTCGTGCTCGTGGCCTCCGAGATCAACCCCGTGATCCGCGAGCTCCGCGCCCACGGCATCGCGGTGACGGCCTTGCACTCCCACATGCTGGAAGAGACGCCCCGACTCTTCTTCATGCACTTCTGGGGAGTCGACACCCCGGAGAAGATCGCCGGCGGGCTCAAGGCGGCGCTGTCCAAGGTGAATACGAAGCCCTAGCGCCGCCCTATTTCTTCCCCCGCAGCGCGTTGTACTCCCGCTCGAACCCCGGCAGGATCGCCTTCACGAAGGCGTTCGAGACCAGGTTCACGATCACGTCCCAGGTGCTGGTGTGGGGCTGAGAGATCGGCCCCGAGATGTCGGCCACGGTGGCGACCTGCTCGCGGGGATGGTTCTCCAGGATGTGCGAGACGCCGCCCACGATCTTCTCGTAGAGCTTCTTCAGCGGCGGCTTGTCCTTGTCCTGCTGCGGATCGTAGACCTGGATGTCCTTGAACAGCGGCTTGACATAACCGTCGATGCGGCCGTTGTGGACCGTGACCTCGGAGTAGATCGAGAAGGTCCCCTTCGCCACGTCGAGCTTGCCGTAGGCGCGCAGCAGCTCGTTGATCGAAGGCAGGCTCGCCCCCTCGACCGCCAGCTTGAGGTTGAAATTTGCCCCCTGGGCGGGATTGCGGAAGGTCGCGGCGCCGTGCACCGAGCCGCCGCCGTTGAAGTTGCTGGTGAGGGTCGCCTTGGCCGCGCCCTGCCGGAAGCCGCTGGAGACGTTGGTGACGTCCAGGTTGGCGTGCCCCAAGTAGACCCGGAGGCGGCGGTCCTTGGCCGGAGTGATCAGGCCGAGGTTGCCGTCCACCACGCGCATCCGCTCGATCTCGACCTGCATGGCGGGCTCGGGGTTCTTCGCCGCCCGCACCACCTCCTTGCCGCGCTCCTTCTCGGCGGGCGCCGTGGCCGTGGTGTGGGTGTAGTCGAGGCGGAGCCCCCGCACCGTCACGTCGGCGATGCGCGCCTCCCGGTGCCTGGGCCCATACTCGACCTCGCCCCGCGAGGAGAGGGCGCCGCCCAAGACCGTCAGGTTGGCCCGCTGGACGATCGGCCGCAGGCGGTCGAGCGGCACGTTCTCCACCCGGTAGAGCACGTGGACGCCGGGATAGGGCTCGGCCAGGAAGTCGGCGTTGCCGTGCACGAAGGCGCGGCCGGTGTCGAAGACGATCCCATCGGTCTGGATGGCCGACGGATAGACCCGGTCGCGCGACTGGATGTTGCGGATGTTCGACGCCAGCGCGTTCCAGCGGGAGATGTGGAGCGGCCGCTTGGGGTCGGTGTCGATGTAGACGAGGTCCCCCTCCCGCACCTGGATCTGGTTGAACTTGAGCGGATAGATCGACTCGAAGGCCTGCTGCCACCCGCGGTCCTTCAGCTTCACCGGGTCCCTGGCCTCCTGCTGGAGCTGCGGCAGGTCGATGTGGACGCGCGGCCGGTCGAACACCGCGTCAGCCACCAGATGCCCGCTCAGGACCTCCTTCCACTCGACGCTCGCCTTCAGGCGCGGGACATCCGCCACCGGCGGATCAGGGTTGGCGTTCTGCCGGATGACGGCGTCCCGCAACGTCAGCGACAGCCCCAGGGGGCTCACGTGGGCATGGCCCAGGCTGACCGTGTAGCCGTGCAGCCGCTGGTTGATCTTGGTCTCCAGGGTGCGGCGGAGGTATTCGTCGAACGAGTGGGCGACGAGGGCGATGACCAGGACGACGGCCGCGGCCAGGATCACCCAGAGGAGGCCGCGCCGCCCCAGGGGCGCGCGGGGGTGCTTGATTTCCTGAGGCTGTCGCGGGGACTCCGGCTCGACCGGCTCATGCCGTTCCCGGGGCTCTGCATAGGCTCGATTCAACATGCTTCCTCAGATGCCCCCCATACGGGCGGCGCATCCGAAAGGGCACTTAAGCAAGGGGGGTGCCAGAAGGGCTGACGCACCCTGATGCTCCCATGGCGCATTCCTGAGAGACAATGTAGGCAACGATCCGTCGAAAGGGTGAACCATGAAGACCTCGCGGAGGGCGGCCCTCCTGGCCTCGCTTCTCGCCTGCCTCGGCCCGGCCGCGGCGGCGCCGGCCGGCACGCCCCATCTGCTGTTGGACGTCAATTCCGGGCCGCCGCCGGACGGATACAATCGCCATACCGGCTATCTGCCCCCCGCGCAATTCGCCACCGTGCAGGGGCGCGCGGTTTTCCTCGTCGGTAACCATGAAGACGGGGCCGTGTATGGCCCCGCTCCCGGTCCGCAGGAGACGCTCTGGGGGAGCGACGGCACGCCGGTGGGGACGGAGCTCCTGGCGGCCTTCTGCACGGCCGACTACGAGGGCTGCGACCAGGGGGGGCGGCTGCT
>DASXJP010000294.1:0-1739 GCA_036497345.1 Thermoanaerobaculia bacterium | reverse complement strand
GCTCCTGGACCTTGCGGATCTTCTCGCTCACCCGGTTGCGCTCGTCGTGCCGGGCGAGCCAGTCCGCCCACTCCTCGCGCGGCGGCAGGGGGGAGAGGCCGAGCAGGGCGAGCCGGCCCTGGAAGTCCCGCGCCAGGAAGTCGGCGAAGGTCAGGCCGAGCCCGCCCAGGCCGCCGGTGATGAGGTAGGTGCCGCCCGTCCGGAAGCGCAGCCGCTCCGGCGGCGCCGGTCCCACCCGCACGCTCTCGTAGCCGAGCAGGAAGCGACCTTGGTCGCGGTAGGCGACGATCGGGTCGGGCAGCCCGCCGGCGGCCTCGGCGAGGAGGCGCTCGATCAGCTCCAACTCGGCCGGGCTTCCCGGCGCCGGCAGCAGCACGTCGACGCTGGCGCAGCGGATGTGCGGATACTCCTGCGGGATGATGCGGCTGGGCCCCAGCAGGGTGGCCTTGCCCGGATAGAGGACGCCCTCGCCCGCCACCCGGTGCAGATTGTTGGAGATGATCGCGAGGCGCAGCGGCGTCTTGAGGTTCTGCTTGCCGCAGGCCTGGGCGAGGTAGAGCAGGCTCCAGAAGCCGCGCACCTCGTCGGCCAGGGCCGCCTGCATGGCATCCCCGTCGCGCTCCCTCCCCACGTTCCAGAGGTGGAGGACGACCTCGGGGATCTCGCCGCCGGCCACCAGCTCCTTGAGCAGAGCGTCGTGGTCCTCCCGGCGGCCCGGCGCGACGGCGTAGGAGCGGTCGCCGAGCCGGGCGAAGCGCTCGCCGGCCTCGACGCGGGTGACGCTCCGGCCGGCCTCTTCGAGCCGCTTCGCCAGCCGCCGGCCGAGGCCGTCACCGTCGAGGAACACCAGCCAGCGGGATCCCGGGGCGGCGGGCCCGCCTGCGAGCTCCGGGGGCAGCGACGGCTTCCAACACGGCAGGTAGAACCAGTCGTCGATCTCCTGCCGCTTGGCGCTGGCGGCGCCCAGGGCCGTGGCAACGCCCGAGAAGTCCCCGGGGTCGATCCAGAAGCGCTCGCCCTCGAACGGATAGGTGGGCAGCGACACCCGGCGCCGCTCGGCGGAGCAGAGCCCGGCGCGGTCGATCGTCGCGCCGTGCAGCCAGAGCTGGCCGAGGGCCCGGAGCGCGAATGGCAGCGCGCTCTGGCGGTCCTGGGCGTGGGGGAGGGAGGCGATCACGGCCTGGCCCGGCGCCCGCTCCGGGTGGCGCTGGGCGAGGGTGGTGAGGGTGTTGCCCGGACCCACCTCCAACAGCAGCCGGTCCGGCTCGGCGCACAGCTCGCGGATGCCGTCGGCGAAGCGCACGGTCTGGCGCAGGTGCTGCGCCCAGTAGCCCGGATCGGTGGCCTGGGCGGCGGTAATCCAGGTGCCGGTGACGTTCGAGAGGTAGGGGATCTGCGGCGGCCGCAGCTCCAGCGCCGAGATCCGGCGGACGAACGGGCCGAGGATCGGCTCCATCATCGCCGAGTGGAAGGCATGGGAGGTGTGCAGGCGGCGCGCGGCGATCCCCTTCTCTTCCAGCCGTAGCCGCAGCGCTTCGACGGCGTCCTCCGGTCCCGAGACCACCAGGCGTCCGGGGGCGTTGACCGCGGCGAGCGACAGATGGGGGCCGAGCCACCCCTCGGCCTCCTCCTCGGGCAGCGGCACGCTCAGCATGGCGCCCCCCGGCAGCTCCTGCATGAGCCGTCCCCGCGCCGCCACCAGGGCGAGCGCGTCGGGCAGGGAGAAGACGCCGGCGAGG
>DASXJP010000293.1:0-9571 GCA_036497345.1 Thermoanaerobaculia bacterium | reverse complement strand
GGCCCGCTGCTCCCAGCGCACCCGCAGCTCGTTGACCGGCGTCTGGGGGAACGGATCGCGCACGTCCCAGAAGCGGCGGATGAAGGCGTCGCGCTGATAGTCCTTCTGGAGCCCCAGGAACGCCGTCCGCTCCTGCGGGCTGATCAGCGGCGCCACCTCCTCCAGCCAGGCCTGATAGCGCGGCCCCAGATCGGCGGGGACCGGCGTCTCGGACGGAGGGGCGGCGAGGGCGGGGAGGGACAGGGCGAGGAGGACGAGCAGTAGGAGACGGGGCGGGTACATCGAGACCATACCTTATCTGTTTTCGCCCCGGAGGGGCGGCGGCATGTAGCCTGGGGCGTGAGCCCCAGGAAAGGCCGGTCCAAGAAATTCCGCAGCCCCGTAGGGGCGAAGGCAGCCGTCGCCCCTACGGGGCTCGAAAACCGTTGTGTGGTCTCCCAACCTGGGGCTCACGCCCCAGGCTACATGCCGTCGCCCCTCCGGGGCGGTCTCCCTCTTCTCCCGGTGAGGGAGGGGGGAGGGGACGGGAGAAGAGGGCCGGGGTGATGAGGGCCTCATGGGTAGTATCCCCGCATCGTCTTCGCCTCCATCCCCGGCCGGACGACCTTGAGGTCCACCACGCGGAATCCGGGATCGGCGCGGTTGGTGGTGGACTGGTAGGTGATCAGGATCTGCGAGCGCAGCTCACCTTCGATCCCCGCATAGATGGCGGCCAGCTCGCCCGCCTGGCGGGGGAAGAAGGCGCGGCCGCCGGTCTCCTCGGAGACCTTGGCCAGCTTCTTCTTGTCCACCTCGTCCCCCAGGCCGATGGCGTAGACGGTGACCCCGGCGCGGCGGGCGAAGTCGAGCGCCTCCTCGAAGCTGAAGCGGCTCCCCTCGTCCTTGCCGTCGGAGAGCAGGAGCAGGGCCCGCCGGCCCTTGAGGCCGTTGAAGGTGTAGAAGGAGAAGATCAGGCTGTCGTAGAGGGCCGTGCCGCGCTCGGCCTTGAGGCCGGCGAGCCCCCCCGCCAGCGCCTTGACGTCGCGGGTGAACCGGACCCCCAGGGCCGGATGGTCGTTGAAGGTGATCACCTCGGCGCGGTCCTTGGGACGCACCATCCGTTCCAGGAACTGGAGGGCGGCGCCCTTGGCCGCCTCCAGGTTGGGCTCCATCGACGCCGAGATGTCGATCGCCACCGCGGCGTGGATCGGCAGGTCGGTGACCCGCTCGCAGCGGGCGATCTGCTGGTGGACGCCGTCCTCGCTGACGCTGAAATCCCTGGACGTGAGGTCCGCGGTCACCGGCCGCCCGTGGTGGTCGAGCACGGTGGCGTAGAGCTCGACGTAGTCGACGTTGACCTGCGCCATCTCCGCGGGCGCGTTGACGAACACCAGGTGCTCGGCCGAGCTGCCGTCGGTGAGATAGGCGACCGCGCGCACGTAGGCGAGGCTCTCCCCCTTGGGCAGCATCACGGGGTGGACCCAGGGGGGCTGGTAGAGCGTGGCGACGCGCGCGTCGTTGAGGTAGAGCTCCACCCGCTCCAGGGTCTCGTCCTCGGGGACCTCGACCTCGGCGCGAGCGAGCAGGCTGCTCTGGTAGCGCTTCCCCTGCTGCGGCTCCACCAGGTGGACGCGGAAGCGGTTGCCCGGCGCGGCGTTGATCTGGAGCTCGTCGGTCGCCAGGGTGTTCCCCTGGGCGTCGAAGGCGGCCACCGCGAGGGTGCGGGTGCGCGGCGAGGTGCCGAGGTCGAGCTCGACGCTGAACGGCAGGGCCCGCTTGGTCAGCACCGGCTTGCCGTCGAGCGAGAAGGTCACCTTGTCGACCCCTAAACCGGTGGTCAGGGTGTCGAACCGCCGCATGCCGCTCTGCAGCTCGCCGGCGGGCGGGATCAGCTTGATCGTGGTCTCCCCCGAGCGCAGGGCCGCGTTGGCCTCGGCGAGGATGCGCGCGCTCTCCAGCTCCTCGGGGGTCCGCGCGATGGATGGAGCCGGCGCCAGGGTCTCCATCGCCGGCACGGCCAGGGGGCGCTCCTCGCGGTAGACCTTGCCGGAATTGACGTCCTCCAGCTTGAGGATCAGGGTGTAGTCCCCGGGCCTCAAGGGGCGCTCGAAGGCCACGGGGATCGCCTCGGGCGACTCTCCCGCAGGAACATCGAGCTTGTAGCGGAAGCTGTCGAACAGCTCGCCGTTCGAGAGCAGCTCGCCGTTCAGGAGCAGGTTGTAGGAGCGGGCCTCGCCGAGCTTCGCCTGGCCGGCGGCGCCGGGCGGCACCGTGACCACCCCCTGCATCACCGTCCGGTTCTGCCAGCGGCCGGGGAAGGTGAGGTCGAGCTTCGCGGTCAGCGGCGGGGTGCCGGCCGGCACGTCGGTCGAGTAGGAATTGAAGGCGGAGACCCACTCGCCACCGGGCGGCCTGGGAGGCTCGTCGATGAGCGGTTGAATGTAGATCCAGTCGCGCGCGTTGGCCAGCACCCAGTTGATGCCGGCGCGGATCTTCTCCGCGTGCTCGTGGTCGCCGCAGCCGTTCGAGCCGGGGCTGGCGATCTCGTTCAGCGAGTGGGCTTCGCCCGGGCGCGGGCCGGTGATCGACTGGGCGAAGAAGACCTCGGGGCCCTCCTCGGTGGGATACCAGAGCTTGAACGGTCCCGCCCCCCACTTGCGGTAGAGCACGAGGACGAACGGCTCGCGCAGCTTCTTGTTGGGCTCGTAGAACCAGACCTCCAGCGGATAGAGGATCAGCGAGCAATTGGACTCCACCCGCTCGGCGGGCGGGCCGTTGAGGAGCATCGACCGCGTGCGGCCGTCCCGGAGGTCGTTGCCGAAGAGGGCTCGGGCCTGCTGGAGACTGGCCTCCCAGCTCTCGTGGAATTCATTTTTGGCGGTCCGCTTCACGTTGTCGCGCACCGTCCAGAACTGCTGGATGAAGGCGTCGCGCTGGTAGTCCTTGGTGAGGACGAGGAAGGCCGTCCGCTCCTCGTCGGTGATCAGGATCTCCACCTCCGCCAGGAACTTCTGGTAGGCCTCGGGGAGCTTGGCGATGGCGGATTTCTGGTCTTTGGTGGGCGGGGAGGCGTGGGCCGGCGAGACGGCGAGGCCGCCGAGGAGGAGCAGCAGGAACAAGGATGCGATACCTCGATTCATGGCTTTCCCCCGCCCGGAGCCCTCACCCCTGGCCCCTCTCCCGTCCCCTCCCCCCTCCCGCACCGGGAGAGGGGAACCGCCCGCCCCAGGCGACCCCGCAGGGGTTTCTCCCTCTTCTCCCGGTGCGGGAGGGGGGAGGGGACGGGAGAAGAGGGTCGGGGTGATGAGGGCTCACGGGTAGTACCCGCGGATCGTCTTCGCCTCCAACCCCGGTTTGTTCACCTTCAGATCGACCGAACGGAACGTGTTGCCGCCGCTCGTCGTGTTGGTCGACTGGTAGGCGATCAGGTATTGCGAGCGCAGCTCCTCCTCGACCGTCGCGTAGATGCCGGCCAGCTCGTCGACGTTCTTGAGGAAGAAGGCGCGGCCTCCGGTCTCCCCGGAGAGCTTCTCCAGCTTGCGTTTGTCGGGGTCGTCGCCCAGGCCGATGGCGTAGATGGTGACACCGGCCCGGCGGGCGTATTCCATGGCGTCCTCGAAAGTGAAGCGGCTCCCCTCGTCCTTGCCGTCGGTGAGCAGCAGCATGGCCCGCTGCCCCTTGACGCCGGTGAAATAGTAGAGGGTGAAGATGATGCTGTCGTAGAGCGCCGTGCCCCGCTCGGCCTTGAGGCCCGCGAGCCCGCCGGCGAGGGTGGGGACGTCGTTGGTGAACTTCACCGTCAGGTTCGGGTGGTCGTTGAAGGTCACCACCGCCGCCCGGTCCTTGGGCTGGATGATCTTCTGGAAGAATTCCAGGGCGGCCGTGCGCGCCTTGTCCAGGCTCTTCTCCATCGAGGCCGAGATGTCGAGCGTCACCGCGGCGTGGATCGGCTGGTCGTTCACCCGCTCGAAGCGGTTGATCTCCTGCTTGACGCCGTCCTCGGTCACCGCGAAGTCCTTCTGCGTGAGCCCCTGGACCGGCCGCTTCTCGCGGTCGAGCACCGAGGCGTAGAGCTCGACGTAGTTGATCTCGACCTCGGCCATGTTCTCCGGCGCGTTGACGAAGACCACGTTCTCGGTCGAATTGCCGTCGGCCAGGTAGGCGACCGCGCGCACGTAGGAGAGCTCGCCCCCCTTGGGGAGGAGGATCGGCTGCTGGTACGGCGACTGGTAGACCGTGGAGACCAGGGTCTCGTTGAAATAAAACTCGACCCGCTCGACGGTCTGGCCGTCCGGCGCCGAGACGTCGGCGCGGGCGAGCAGGCTGTTCTCGTAGCGCTTCCCCCGCTGCGGCTCGGTCAGCCGCACCTGGAAGCGGTTGGCGGCCGAGTTGATCAGGATCTCGTCGCCGGCCACCTGGTTGCCCGCCTTGTCGTAGGCCGTGGCGGCGAGCTTGCGCGGGCGGGGGAGGGCGCCGAGGTCGAGCTCCACGCTGTAGGGAGGCTTCCGCTTGGTGAGCACCGCCTTGCCGTCGAGCGAGAAGGTCACCTTGTCGAAGTCGCCGGTGGAGAGGGTGTCGAAGCGCTGCATGCCGGTCTGCAGCTCGCCGAAGGGGCGCACCAGCTTGAGCGACATGTCGCCGGTGAGGAGCGCCGCGTTGGCCTCCTGGAGGATGCGCGAGCTGGCCGAGTCGGGATCGCTCTGCTGCACGATTGGGGCGATGCGGTCCACGGACGGCACCGTGATCGTGCGCTCCTCGCGACAGGCCTTGCCGGAGTTCATGTCCTCCACCTTGACGATCATCAGGTAGTCGCCCGGGCGCAGGAAACGCTGGAAGACGAGCGGCAGGTTGGCCCCCGCGGCGCCCTCGGCGCCCGGGAAGTCGAACTTGTAGCGGAAGCTGTCGAACAGCTCCCCGTTCTGCAACAGCTCGCCGTTGAGCAGCAGGTCGTAGGTGTGGGTGGTGCCGAGCGACGACTGGCCGGCGCCGCTGGGGGGCACGCTGATCACCCCTTCCATCACCGTGCGGTTCTGGTAGCGGCCCGGGAAGTCGAGGGAGAGCTTGGCGGGCAGGAGGGGGGTCCCCGGCGCGACGTCGGTCGAGTAGGTGTTGAACGAGGCGACCCACTCCCCCTTCTGCTTGCTCGGCTTCTCCATCAGCCGCGCCTCCATCATGTTGTAGGCCATCCCCTGGCTGGAGACGTAGCCGATGGCGCGGGCGATCTGGTCGCCGTCGCGGCAGCCGCTGGCGATCGCCTGGAGGCCGCCGCTTCCTCCGCCCACGGCCCCGCTTCCGCTGTCCCCGGCGCCGCCGGAGAAGAGCACGCCCAGGCCCTCCATGGGGTTCCAGAGGCGGAACGGCCCGGCCCCCCAGTGGCGGTAGAACACCACCACGAAATCTTCGTGGATGCGCTCGCTGCTCGCGTAATACCAGACCTCCACGGGCCAGATGATGCTCGAGCAGTGCGACTCCAGCCGGCTGGCCGGCGGGCCGTTGAGGAGCAGCATGCGGGCGCGTTCGTCCTCGAGGGTGCCGAAGAGGGCCCTCGCATCCGCGACCTTCTGCTCCCAGCGCTCCTGGAAGGTGTTGCGGAGCGTCTTGTAGGGGTTCCGCGCCTCCCAGAACTGCTTGATGAAGGCGTCGCGCTGGTAGTCCTTCTCGAGAGCCAGGAAGGTGGTGAGCTCCTGCTCGCTGATCAACAGCTCCACCGTCTCCAGCCAGTCCCGATACTTCTGGGGGAGATTCTTGATGGCGCCCTTTTCCGCCTTGCGCTCCGCCCGCGTCGGCTTCTCCGGCGAGGCGGCCGCAAGGGTGGGCATGAGGGTGAGGAGGAGAGCGGGAACGAGGAAGGTTAGCGGTCGCCTTGCGCGCATTCATTCACCTGCCAAAGAGAACCGGTCCATCGAGGCAAACTGCAGTTTCATTCAACTCCCGTGCCGGGGGTGAGCCCGCGCTCCCGGCGTGCGGGAGAGGGGGACCAACAGGATACTCCGGTCGTCAAGACCTGGAGAGATTCGACCGATCCCGTCGGATCCGACCGATCGGTCCGATGGGAAGGAGCACCCCACACCGCTCGGTTACAATCTCCAGGCCATGATTTACCTCGACCACAACGCCACCACCCCCCTCCATCCCAGGGCGCGCGAGGCCATGCTCCCCTGGCTGGGAGGTGGGTCGCACGGCAACCCCTCCTCGGTTCACCGCTTCGGGCAGGCCGCCCGCGAGGCGGTCGAGGGGGCGCGCGAGCAGGTGGCGGCGCTGCTCAACGTCCGTCCTCTGGAGGTGATCTTCACCGCCTCGGGCACCGAGGCCAACAACGCCGTAATCTTCCACACGGCTCGGAAGGCCGGCCGCCGGGGGCACCTGGTGATCTCGGCGATCGAGCACCCGTCGGTCCGCGAGGCGGCGGCGCGCGTGGCCGCGGAGGGGATGGAGGTGACACGGGTGTCCCCCCGCGGGGACGGCGTGGTGCCGGCGGACGAGATCCTGGCCGCCCTGCGCCCCGACACCCGGCTGGTCGCCCTGATGCTCGCCAACAACGAGCTGGGCACCCTGCAGCCGGTGGCCGAGGTGGCCGCCAGCTGCCGCGAGAGGGGGATCCCCCTGCTCTGCGACGCCGTGCAGGCCGTGGGCAAGATCCCGGTGGACGCGTCCGCGCTCGGCGCCGACTACCTCGTCCTGGGAGCCCACAAGTTTCACGGCCCCCTGGGCGCGGCCGCCCTCTGGGTGCGCAAGGGGGTGGAGATCTCCGGCCATCTCGTGGGCGGCAGCCAGGAGCGGCGGCGCCGGGCGAGCACCGAGAACGTGCCGGCCATCGTGGGCCTGGGCGCCGCCGCGGCCGCGGCCCGGGAGGAGATGGCGCACCGCACCGCCCATCTCGCCGCCCTGCGCGACCGCTTCGAGGCGGCGCTGCCGGGACTGATCCCCGGCGCGATCGTCCACTGCCGGCGGTCCCCGCGCCTGCCCAACACCTCGAACGTGGCGTTCCAGGGGGTCGAGGGCGCTTTTGTGGAAGGAGAGTCGCTGTTGATCCGGCTCGACCTCGCCGGCTTCGCGGTGTCCACCGGCGCGGCCTGCTCCTCGGGGAGCGTCGAGCCGAGCAAGACCCTGCTCGCCGTCGGGATCTCGCGCGAGGAGGCCCTCTCGTCCCTGCGGGTGAGCTTCGGCATCGGCAACACCCGCGAGGAGGTGGACGCCTTCCTCGCCGCGCTGGCCCGCGAGGTGGCCGAGCTGCGGAGGGCCGTGGCATGATTTCCCAGGAGATTTCCCAGGAGATCAATGAGCATCTCATCGCCGTGGCCATGAGCGGCGGCCTCGACTCCTCGGTGACCGCCTGGAAGCTGGCCCGGGAGGGGAAGCCGGTGGTGGGCCTCTCCATGCTCCTCTGGGACCACTCCGGGACCGAGGCGCACGGCCGCTGCTGCGGCGCCCTCGACCTCGGCGACGCCAGGCGGGTGGCCCAGCAGGCCGGCATCCCCCATTACACCTTGAGGATGGACCGCGAGTTCCGCGACAAGGTGGTCGATCCCTTCGTGGACGACTACCTCGCCGGCCGCACGCCCAGCCCCTGCGTGCGCTGCAACACCTGGATCAAGTTCGACCTCCTGCTGGAGCGGGCGCGGCGGCTGGGCGCCACCCGCGTGGCGACCGGCCACTACGCGCGCATCCTCCAGGGTCCGGACGGCCCCGAGCTCCACACCGCGGTCGACGCGGGGAAGGACCAGAGCTACTACCTCTTCGAGCTCACCGGCGAGCAGCTCGCCGCCTCTCTCTTCCCGTTGGGCGAGCTGACCAAGGCGCAGGTGCGCGAGATCGCCCGCGAGGCCGGTCTGGTGGTGGCCGAGAAGGGGGAGAGCATGGAGGTCTGCTTCGTTTCCGGCGGCGTGCGTGAATTCGTGGAGGCCGAGGCCGCCGCCCGTCATCTCGGCGGGGTGTCCCCCGAGCCGGCCGTGCTGGTGGATTCCCGTGGCGAGGAGCTGGGCGCGGGCCAGCCTTACTACCGCTACACCGTGGGCCAGCGCCGGGGTCTCGGTCTCGCCGCCCCCAGCCCGCTCTACGTGCTCCAGATCGAGCCGGAGCGCAACCGCGTGGTGGTAGGGCAGGAAGAGGAGCTAAGGGCCCCGGGCCTCCGCGGCGAGCGGCTCCACTGGATCGGCCCTGAGCGCACGGGTGAGGTCGAGGCCACGGTGAAGATCCGCTCCCGCCACCCCGGCGTGCCGGCCCTGATCCGGCCCCAGGGAGACGGGCGCGTCGAGATCGACTTCGCCGAGCCCCAGAGGGGCGTCACCCCCGGGCAGGCCGCCGTCTTCTACCAGGAGACGCGGGTGCTGGGCGGGTGCTGGATTGTGGGGCGGTTGTAGGCCCGAACCCTCACCCCTGGCCGCTCTCCCGTCCCCTCCCACCCTCCCTCACCGGGAGAGGGGAACCCTGCTGAGGCGATAGTGCTTGTAGGAGGCGTTGTCGGTCGGATCGGTCGGATCCGTCGGATCGGTCGGATGGCCTCTTTTTTAAGCCGGCTTCCTATAGGCAACACCGCCCCAACCAAGTTCCCCTCTCGCGGTGAGGGAGGGTGGGAGGGGACGGGAGAGGGGCCAGGGGTGAGGGCCCGTAACGGGAATGCGGAACCTCCCGCCTCCCGTTCTCTCTTTCCGCATGGAAGTCTCTGACCCTCGCCCCCGCATCTTCCTCCTCTCCCCCGCCAGCACGGACGGCCTGCGGGCCCGGCAGCTCACCTCGCCGCGGGCCGGCTTCGGCGCCGCCCAACGCTATCGCGGGCCCGAGGGGGTGCCGATCGAGGAGGCGTTCACCTTCATGAGCTCGCTCTACTTCCGGGGGAAGATCACCTACGCCCGCCACTTCGCCGCGCCCCCTCCGGAGCTCTCTCTCGGCACGCCGGACGACGGCATCCTGGTGATCGCGCCCGGCTTCGGGCTGGTGCCGCCGAGCTGGCGGATCACCCCGGAGGAGATGAAGAGGCTCCGCCGCACGCCGGTCGACCTCAAGAGCCGCGCCTACTGCGCGCCGATGAAGAGGCACGTGGAGCAGCTCCGGGACCTCGCCCCGTCCGCCTGGGTGGTGCTCCTGGGGAGCGTGGCCACCGGCAAGTATGTGGATCTCCTCCTCCCCACCCTCGGCGACCGCCTGCTCTTCCCGCGCGACTTCGCGGGCGCCGGCGACATGAAGCGCGGCGGCATGCTGCTGCGCGCCGCGCGCGAGGACCGCGAGCTGGCCTACGTCACCCTCGCCGCTCCCCGGCGGCGGGCGCGGGCGTGACAAGAAAATATTTCCAAAAGGCGAGCTTGGAACGGACCTTGCACTTTCATCTCCTTGATCAGCAGTACGAATCCACCATCAAGAAGGTGAGTATAGACAAGGAGGCTCCCATGACTCTCAATCCCAGGAAAACGGTAGCGCCGTTGTTGCTCGGCGCCGCTTTGCTGGCGGTCCCGACGGCCGGCTGCAAGGTGACCAAGACGCAGGACGGTAAAATGCCCGAGGTCGAGGTGAGCACCAAGGGCGGACAGCTCCCGAAGTACGACGTGCAGACTCCGACGGTGTCGGTGGGCAGTGAGAAGCGGGAGGTCACCGTGCC
>DASXJP010000292.1:0-10059 GCA_036497345.1 Thermoanaerobaculia bacterium | reverse complement strand
GAGGTCGTGCTAGGCAGCGTCACGGACCCGGACGTGGTCCGCCGGGCCGTGGAGGGCGCCGAGGCGGTGCACCATCTGGCCGCCGCGTTCCGCGAGATGAACGTGCCGGACAGCCACTACTGGCGGGTCAACGTCCAGGGGACCCGCAACGTCCTGGCGGCGGCGCTCGACCAGGGGGTGCGGAAATTCATTTATTGCAGCACCTGCGGGGTGCACGGCAACATCGACCACCCGCCGGGCGGGGAGGACGCGCCGATCCAGCCCGCCGACTACTACCAGCGCAGCAAGTACGAGGCCGAGCCGCTGGTGCGCGAATTCCACCGGCGGGGGCTCCCCTCGGCGATCCTGCGCCCGGCCGCGATCTACGGCCCCGGCGATCCCGAGCGCTTCCTGATGATCTTCCGCCGCGTGGCCCGCGGCACCTTCCCCATGCTCGGCGACGGCCACACCTATTACCACCCGCTCTACATCGACAACCTGATCGACGCCTTCGTCCTCGCCATGGAGGGCGGGGTGGGGGAGGGGGAGGCCTACCTGATCGCCGACGACCGGTACCTGGAGATCGAGGACCTGGTGAGGCGGGTGGGGCGGGCGCTCGGCGTGGACGTCAAGGTCCCGCACTACCCGGTCTGGCCGGTGGCCGCCGCCAGCCACGTGGTGGAGAAGGCGTGCCGGCCGTTCGGCGTCACGCCGCCGATCTTCCCCCGCCGGGTCGAATGGTACCGGCAGAACCGGGCGTTCAAGATCGACAAGGCCCGGCGGGAGCTGGGGTACGAGCCCAAGGTGGGGATCGATGAGGGGCTCAGCCGCACCGCCGACTGGTATCGCCGGGAGGGATATCTCTAGATGCGAATGAGATTTGCGCTCCTGCTGCTGGCCCTGATCGGCTCCGGCCCAGTCGCGGGGGACAGGGTGGTGCCGCGTCACGGCACGGCCGAGATCGTCCTCACCGCGGCCTCCTCCTATGACGGCGCCGCGGGGGAGCCGGACCCGTTCGACCTGGAGGTGACGGCGCAGGTCGTCTCGCCGTCGGGGAAGCGCTACGCGGTCCCCGGCTTCTTCGACGGCGACGGGGAGGGGGGACAGTCGGGGCGGATCTTCAAGGTCCGCGTCGCCGCCGATGAGGCGGGCGTCTGGAGCTGGACCACGTCGAGCGGCGTGCCGGGGCTCGACGGCCTCTCGGGGAGCTTCCGGGTGGAGGGGGAGCTGCCGGGCCTCTTCCGCCAAGGGCCGATCGTGGTGGGATCAGGGTCGCCGCGCGTCTTCCGGCAGCGGGAGGGGGGACCGGTCTTCCTCCTCGGCAAGTTCCTCGACGTGGCGGCGCCGAAGCCGATCCAGCTTTCCCACACAATGTTCTCCGAGCGGCTCTCTGACGTGGATCGCCAGGCGATGCTCGACCGCCACGTCTCCCTGGGGCTGAACAAGATCGACGTCTATCTCGCCAACCGCGGCGACTACGGCGGCACCTGGCCCACCACCCCCTGGCTGGGCACGGCCGCCGCCAACGACAAGCGGTATTTCGACCTCCGGCGCTGGCGCTCCTACGAGGAGTGGGTCCGGCGGCTGCGGGACGCCGGCTTCGTGGCCCAGCTCTGGCTCTTCGCCGACGATTCGGATTTCGGGAGCCTGCCGGACGTCGACCGCCGGCGGCTGATGCGCTACGGCATGGCCCGCCTCTCGGCCGAGGTCAACACGATCTTCACCCTGGCTCTCGAATGGCAGGAGGGGTGGACGGTCCCGCGGGTGAATGCCGACGGTGCCTTCCTCCAGGAGCGCAACCTCTGGTCCCGGCTGGTGAGCGTGCACGGGCTGACCGGCGATTTCGCGCTTCCCGCCGCCCCCTGGGTCGACTACCTGGACCTCCAGGCCGGCAATGAGGCGGCTCCCGCGGCGGTCCACGCGCTGGCGCTCGCCAACCGGTCCCTGGCGGAGAAGCCGCTGATCGTGGAGGAGCTCGGGATGGGGGAGGAGGACGCGGCCAACCGGCGGAAGGCCTGGGCGGCGTTCCTGGCTGGGGCGGCCGGCGTGGGGACCGGCGCCTATCTCGGTCCCCTGGGGAGATTCGCCGCGCGGATCCCCTTCTCCGAGATGGCGCCCGCGGACGGCCTGGTGCTCGGAGGGAGCGCCTGGGCTCTCGCCGCGCCGGGGAGCGCCTGGGTCTTCTATCTGTACGGCGGCGGCACCGTCCGCGTGGATCTGCGGGCCGCCTCCGGTCCCCTCCAGGCCGAATGGTACGACCCGCGCGACGGCAGCTCCCATCCACTCCCCGCTGTGGCGGGCGGCCGGGTGGAGACCTTCACCGCGCCTTCCCAGGAGGATTGGGTTCTTTCCTTGATTGCAAGGTTGCAACGGCCCATTACAAGGTTGTAACGGCTCATTGCAAGGTCGCAACGGCCCATTGCAAGCCTGTATGGCCCGTTGCAAGCTTGCAATGAGCCGTTGCAAGCTTGCATTGGCTCCTACAACTTTGCAACGAGCCATTGCAACCTTGCAGCGAGGCATTGCAAGGGAAGAATGGGCCATTGCAATGTTGCAACGGCCCATTACAAAGTTGTATGGGCCATTCCAACCTTGTAACGGCCCATTGCAAGCCTGTATGGCCCATTGCAACCTTGCAATGGCCCGTTGCAAGCTTGCAATGAGCCGTTACAACCTTAGAACGTCCCGTTGCAAGCTTGTAATGGGGCATTACAACCTTGCAATGAGCCGTTGCAACGTTGCAATGGCTCCTACAACTTTGCAACGGGCCGTTGCAAGCTTGCAACGAGCCATTGCAGGCTTGTCTTTACGTCATGGCGTAGTAGAAGCCGAGAATTTTCCGTGATTTTTTACGCGGATCAGCGCTAATCCTCATCCGCCTGCACCGACTGAGAAGACACCAGCTCCGGCAGGGGCGCCTGTCCGGGAGGCGCCGGCCGGGTGATGTCATAGACCCAGATCACCGGCCCCTTGCCTCCCCAGGCCGCGGGATCGAAGGTGCGGAGCCGCTCCGTCCGGTCGAGCTCCTGGTAGAAGCGGACGAAGGAGGGGAAGCGGAGGCCGCGGCGGGCGGGGGTGAAGTACTGGTTGCGGGCCAGGCTGTTGATCACCACGTAGCGCACCCCCTCGCGGCGGTACTCCGCGAGCGGCTGGGGCTGGCGGGAGACCAGCGGATTCCCCATGTCGAGGTCGGTGGGATCGCTGCGCAGCTCCGCGTCGCTCTTCTCGCGCGGCAGCCACCACGGATGCCCCAGCTCGTCGAGATTGAAGCCGTCCGCCGGCGGATACCGGCGCAGCAGGTCGAGGCGCAGCCCCTGGTTCCGCGTGAAAGGGCCCGGCGGCAGCTCGCGCAGGATCGCCGCCATGCGGTCCGCCGACTGTGGGTTGCCGTTGAGCGGCGGGCCGTAGTCGTCGAGCAGCACGCGCGCGTCCCGGGGGAGACCCTCCCGCAGCCAGCGATAGGCCGCCAGCCGGCTGTCGGGGAGGTTCTTCCGCTCGTTGCGCTGGACGGTCATGGCCAGCGTGGGCACGGACGCGGCGGCCACCAGCAGGAGGGCCGCGGCGCGGGCGCGCGCCTCGGGGAGGCGGAGCGGGCGGGTCAGCGCCAGCGCTCCCGGCCAGGCGAGGGTCACGAGCAGCGGATAGAGGGCGTTCAGGTGGCGGGCCTGCGCGTGATAGGCGGCCACGGTGACCGCCGCCGCGAGGAAGAAGAGGCTGGGGATCAGCACGAGCAGGCCGTACCACCGGGTCTCGCGGCGGACGAGCGTGGCGGCCAGTCCCAGCGCGGTGAGGAGCAGCAGGACGATCCCCAGCGACTCCGGCGAGGCGGCCAGCTCCAGCAAGGCGGCGGCGGCACCCCGGGAGGTCGCGGCTCCCGGCGTGATCTCCTGGCCACTGTCCGGATCGTAATGGACGGCCGGCTTGCCTTGAGTGAGCCCCAGGCTCCTGGCGACCGACGCGCCGGTTTCGCGTCCCCAGGTGGGATCGAGGAAGTTATAGGGGGAGGTGACGAAGAAGCCGGCTCCGAACAGGAGGACGACCAGGGCGCAGCGGCCGGCCACCGTCCGCCACGGGCCTCCTCGCAACATCTCCAGTATCAGATAGGCGGGCACCAGCACGATTCCGTAGTAATGGGTGCCCATGGCCGCGCCGGCGAGCAGCGAGGCCACCGCCAGCGGGCGCGGGCGCGGCGTCTCGCGCGTCCCCAGGAAGGCCCAGACCGAGAGCGCCATCCAGAGGCCGCACGGCACGTCGCTCTTGATCGCGCCCGCGGACTCGACCGTCGGCGCCAGCACCGCGGCGACGAGGGCGCCCGCGATCCCCGCCCAGGGGGTGGCGAAGACCTTGCGGCCGATCCGGTAGACCACCCAGACCGTGGCGACGCCGCAGGCCGCGACCAGCAGCCGGCCGATGAGCAGGAACGGCGCGGGGGCGAAGAGGAAGCGCGCGCCGAATTCGGCGGTGGAATGGAACCAGCCGGCGCCCCGGCCGAGCAGGTAGTAGAGCCCGTAGCAGAAGGCCAGCAGGTACATGAGGAAGGCCGGCTTGTGGAACCAGTGAGGATTGAGGTCCCCCGTGCCCACGGCCATGGCGCGCCGCATGAAGTGGAGCTCGTCGCCGTAGTAGGAGAAGGGGAGGTCGTGGCGCACCGCCCAGAGGCGCAGCGCCGCGGCGAGCAGCAGCACGGCGATCAAGGCAAGGCGAGGTCGCATGGGAGCGCTAGGCGCAATGAATGCTGAACACGGCGCCCATCCTCACCCCTTCGAGGTCGATCTGCCGGCGGAGGGCGTGCTGGCCGAGATCGTAGAGGGCGACACGGGTCGGGCGCTCGCGGTGGTGCTCCGTCTCGCGGAAGCCGTGCCGGACCCAGCTCAGGTTCCGGCGCAGGGTGGTGTAGCGGAGGCGGGAGAAGCCGACCCAGGCCTGGCGTCCGTCTTTTACAGGAAGGACGCCGCGGCACCAGCCGAGCGGACGGTCCTCGTCCGGCTCCTGCAACCGGTTGAGGTCGAAGACGGTCCTCTCCCCTGTCGCGAGGTCGAAGCGGACGACGCACCCGCTGACGGTGGTGAAGAAGAGCCCGTCGCCCACGATGTGCCCGTCGTGGACCCCCTCCTCGCTCCCGATGTCGAGCTCCGGCCGGCCGTTCACGCCGTCCACGGGCACGGCGTCGCGCTGGTTGAAGCGGGTGACCCAGGGGCGCCCGTCGAGGAAGAAGATGAAGTTGGGGTGCGCGCGATGGGGCTTGGTGGTGGGCACCTTGCGGTAGTCGACGTCGGGCGAGAAGCGGTCCCACGGCGAGCCGCCCAGCACGCTCACCAGCCGGATCAGCTCCCCTTCGGGAGTGAGCTCGGCCACCGCGTCGAGGCCGGTGACCGCCACGAGCAACCGGCCGTCCGGAGCCGGAGCGACGTGGTGGAGGTCGTTGAAGCAGGGGAGCGAGATCACCCGGCGGACGCGGAAGCGTGGAAAATCGCAGACCAGCACCTCGGTCTGCGTGCACAGATAAGCGGTGTCCCCCTCGAAGGTGGCCGCCTTGAAGACGTGCGACGGGATCTCGCCGTCCGGGCAGCGCTCCGGCGGCGTCTCGTATTCGAGCACCCGCTCCGGCCGGCCGTCGCGGACCTGGACGACCACGGCCTGCCGGTACTGGGCCCACTCCTTGGGCTTGCTGAACTGGACCCGTTGCTCTCCCCCCACCACCCAGAGCGTCTCCGTCATTTCACCTTCCGGAACAGCGCGCTCTCGCGCACCAGCGTCAGGGCCCGCTTCCACTGCGCGGGCCGGGTGTAGACGAACGTGCGCACCCCGAGCAGCGACCGCGCCGACCGCACCAGCGCCAGGTTGATCACGATCAGCGTCACCGTGGTGGCCAAGGCGATGCCGTAGCCGCCCCACCGCGGCGCCAGCAGAAAGCTCAGGGCCGCGTTGAGGGCGGCTCCGCCCAGCGTCAGCACGAGGAGCCGCACGTGGTGCCCCGCCATCTGGAGGGCGAAGCCGGCGCTGCCCGAGGCCGAGTCCCAGAAGCTGCCCACGGCGAGCACGAGCAGGATCCCCCAGGCGCCCACGTACGCGCGGCCGTAGGCGAGCTGGATCAGCGGCCGGCCGAGCAGCAGCAGGCCGGCGAGGCAGAGGGCCGAGAGCATGGCCACCAGGGTCGCCGCGGTGCGCGCCAGCCCCTCCATCTCGCCCTTCTTGCCGTCCGCGTGGAGCAGGGCGAATTCCTGCGGCACCACGAAGTTGGCGATGCTGGGGATCGCCGCCATGAGCTGCAAGAGGGTCGCCGCCACACCGTAGACCGCCACCTCCTCATGGGGGCGGGCCCAGGAGAGGATCCACAGGCTGGAGGAGAC
Organism: Thermoanaerobaculia bacterium; assembly: GCA_036497345.1. GTDB lineage: Bacteria > Acidobacteriota > Thermoanaerobaculia > Multivoradales > UBA5704 > DATARR01. The sequence goes on along the minus strand of DASXJP010000292.1, from coordinate 3,730 downwards.
GAAGATCACCGAGGCGGCGCTGCGCAACCCCATGGCGGTCGAGGTGCCGAGGATCTCCCGGTACCCCGGCGGATGGCAGGCGTCGCGCGGCTCGGAGCTCTCGCCGGACGTGGTCGAGAGGAGCGCCAGGGCGTAGAGGAGACTGGTGATCAGCAGCGCCCCCACGTAGACGGCGGCCAGCATCTCCCACGGCTCCCGGGCGGGAGCCGTGTAGAGGAGGACGAGGAAACCGCCGAGGATCAATCCACGCGGGATGAGATGGGTGAGCGGCGCCGACAGCGTGTAGAGCCGGAACGAGCGCAGATAGCTGTCCACCAGGGCGCCGAAGGAGGAGAGGACCCCCGCCGCCAGCAGGAAGCCGGCGGCCTTGCCCAGCTCGGGCGCGTCGAGCTTGCGCGCGATCGCCGGCCAGGCCAGGGCGAGCGGCGGCACCACCAGTCCCCAGAGGAAGACCTGGAGGCCGAAGAGCCGCCGCCGCAGCACCGCCGTGGCCTTCTCTCCCCCCTTGCCGCGGCTGATCGGGGCGAAGCGCAGCGCCGCCGGGCCCAGGCCGAGCTGGAGCGCCATGCCCAGCGCCATGACCGCCTGCTGGAGCAGCATGTAGGAGGCCACGGCGGGCTTCTCCGCCACCCGCACCAGCACCATGCCGCTGCCGAAGCCGAGCGCCATGCCGGCGAGCTGGGCGACGCCGAACAGCGCTCCGCCCCGGAGCAGGCGGGCCCGGGCATGGCGGCCGGTCCCTTCCTCCGCGCGCACGGCCTCCATCTCTGGGCGAGGGGCATCCGGAGGGGTCAATGGGATCGTGAGAGTCTCGCCGCTCGCCGACATGCTGCCCGTGCCCGGTGCAAGAACGTTGCCTGTGGTTTCATTGACGCGCGGCGGACAGCGCCACGGCCGCGTGCAGCCGGGTGAGGGTCTGCCCCTCGATCTTGCCCAGCGGCAGCACGTCCCCCTTCTGGTGCAGGATCGCCTGGATCATCTCGTCGCCGGCCCGGATCAGCTCCGGATCGCCGCTCTGGCGGCCGGCCCGCACCAGCAGGGCCACGGTGCCGAATTTCTCGGGGTTGTAGAGCTCGCGGTCCTTGGGCTCGGCGGTGGTGAAGGTGCCGCCGATCCGCGGGCCGCTCCAGTGGATGGCGATCAGGCGGGGCCAGGGGACGTCGGGACGGGAATCGCCGCCCGGCCCCAGCACGGCGACGGTGCGGGCGAGGGCCTCGATGACGCGGCTGGGCCGGAGCGGCGGCTCGCCGAGCGGAGCGTCCCCGGTGTCGCGCTGCCAGCGGTAGAGGTTCTCGGCGTCGTAGAAACCGTTGGTCCAGGCCGGGCCGGCCTCATAGACCCCGGGGCCCTGACGCGGCAGGGTCTTCTCGCCCAGAAAGCCGTAGCGCTTGCCGTCCCGCTCGAGCTCGGCGTACTGCTGGGTGAGGGCGCGGGCCAGCCCCGAGCGGTAGTCCTCCAGGAAGCTCGGATCGCCGCTCGCCAGCCCCAGGAAGCGGAAGGCGGCGATCCACTGCGAGGGAGCGCGGCCGGTGAAGGACGACGAGTCGTTGTCCGGCGGATGGGTGGCGGCGCAGGCCGGGCCGGCCGGGCCGTGCGGCGCGGTCACCGGCTGGGCGCCGCGATCGGGGCAGACGAGGCGGCGCATGCTGTCCCCCCCGCGCAGCACGGTCTCCACCACCGTCGAGTCGCCGGTCAGCCAGTAATAGAGGAATAGGTTCTCGAAATAGGCGTGGGAGCTGTTGAAGTCCGCCCGGTAGGCGCCGTAGCCGGTGGGCGCCTGGCCGCAATAGAACCACTTCTCCTCCGGACCGCACTGCATGATCTGCGTGTGCAGGGTGCGCAGGGCGGCGGGGAAGGCGAGCTCGTCGAGCCACTCGGGCTCCCCCGAGCGCAGGGCCCAGATCGCCGCCGTCTCCGTGGTGTTGTGGTAGTCGGTCCAGGAGGTGCACCAGAATTTGTCGTCCCAGGCCTCGCCCGGCGTCGGGTCCCCCTCCTTGCCGCACTCGATCTCGCCAGTCTCCCCCTTGATCCCCCAGTAGCGCGGGTAGACCCCGAAAGTCGTCAGCCCGGCGAGACCGTCGGCGTCGATCCCCTCGGTGGTCGCCTCGAGCGCGCGGGGGATCAGGTCGTCGTAGGCCGCGAGGCGCCTGGGGAGAGGCCCCGCGGGGATCTCGTCGACCGCCTCGGAGCGGGTGAGCCAGGCGGCGTCCGGCAGGGCGTGAAGAGGGTGATTGAGCGGCGCCCAGGCGACGCGGTCGAGATCGGCGCGCTTCGCCGGGCCGGGGAGGGCCGTCACCGCCAGCGTGGCGAACATCCCCTGATGATTGGCGAGCCAGGCCTTGCCGTCCGCCAGATCGACGGCCAGCCGGCCATTGGAGAGCAAACGGAGGGCCTGCGGCTCGTAGCGGTGCATGTGATCGAGCGCCACGGCGACCGCTCCGGCGGGGCCGGAGACGGCGAGCAGGGCGCCGTCCGCCTGCTTCCCCTCACGGCGCCGGCCGCCGGCCGCCATCTCGAAACGGAGCGGCGCCGTGCGGCGGTCGCGCAGGGTCTGGCGCACCCGGGCGAGATCCTCCCCGTCATTTCCCACCGGCCCCACCGGACCCTCCAGCGCCGGCTCCTTGAAGGCGCCGACCGCGGTGACGGCGGCCGGCGGGCCCCCGAGATCGAGGGACAGCGTGTCGCGGGCCTTCTCCACCAGAACGGCGTCAGGCTTGCCGTCCTTGGTCACCATGCAGCCCGTGCACGCGAGGTCCCCCTCCCAGGCCACGGCGTGGCGCACCACGGCGGTGGGGGAGCCGGCGGTGAAGACGTAGCGCCGCCGCGAGCCGAATTGCCCGCCGCCCACCGCCGGCAGATCGTAGGCGCCGTCGACCACCACCACGGCCGAGAGCGGACCCTGAGACTCGATCCGCAGGCCGCGCCGGGTGGAATGTCCCCCCTCGGCCGCCGCGGCCCGCAGCGTCATGGCGCCGCCGGTGACCAGGCGCCGGCCGCCGGGCAGGGAGATCTCGTCGAAGAGAGCCCCGGGATTCTTCCCCAGCCGGAAGGTGGCGGCGCCGGTGTCCACCACCACCTGATCCCCCTGGCGGGTGAGGCGCAGGGGGCTCGGCGGCGGCGGATCAGCTCCCGCGGAGCCGTCCGCAACCAGGGTGTAGTTGGCGGTGCCGCGGGCGGCGACCGTGGCCGGGAAGACCACCAGCACCCACTGGACCGGGGCCGCGGCGTCGTCGCGTCCCGCGCTCCAGCGGGCCAGGACGTGGAATTCGGCCGGCACCGGCCTGCCGTCCGGCCCCACGACGCCCAAGGCGCGGGGATCGCGGACGCCTAGCGCGCGGGGGAGCGGCACGCCGGAGCGCACCACCTCCCCCGACCGGGCCACCCCGGCGGTCTCGCGCACCGCCAGGGGGATGCGCGTGGGGACGCCCGCCGCGGGCCGCGACGGCACCACGGGCCCCGACGTCGGCAGCGGGCTCGCCTCCAGGGTGTCAGGACGCTCCGGCGAGGAGCAGGCGAGGGACAGCCCGAGCAGCAGCAGGAGAATGGGCCTCATGCGGCGGGGCAGGCTGCGAAATCCGGACCAGGGAGGCTCCGGCGCGAGCCAGGCAGGCCAGATCACGCAAAAAGGAAAAGAGGGAGGAAAGATTTACCTGGACGCCCGGGCATGAATGCCCGGGCTACGCCTCAAACGAAAAGCCGGCTGAAGCCGGCTCCTGATAGAGAGATATCC